>CAYTYV010000068.1:0-19785 GCA_964441055.1 uncultured Polyangiaceae bacterium
GCTGCCGCGCGATCGGTCGTTCCCGAGCCGCGGATAACGCACTGCTGGCGGGGCTTTTCGCGCTGCTGGTGCTCTGGCGCAAGCGCCGCGGGCAAGCCCGATAGGCCCCATAGGCTCGCAAAGGAAAAACCAGGTGGCGCGTTTCATCGACCAGCTCAAGCGAACCCACTACTGCGGACAGCTTCGCGCGACCGACATCGGCCGCGAGGTGGTGCTGTTCGGCTGGGTGGCCCATCGGCGGCACCTGGGCGGCTGCGTGTTCATCGATCTGCGCGACCGCGAGGGCATCGCCCAGGTGGTCTTCGACGAGGCCTTCGAGCCGGACGAGGTCGAGCGCGCGCCGTCGCTGCCCGCCGACGTCGGCCCGCTGTGGAGCCGCGAGCAGCTCGAGGCCGCCTGCCAGATCGCCGAGCAGGCGCGGCGCGAGTGGGTCCTCGGCGTCCGCGGGGTGGTCACCCACCGCGGCGAGAAAAACGTCAACCCCAAGCTGCCCACGGGCGAGGTCGAGGTGCGCGTGGCCGAG
Source organism: uncultured Polyangiaceae bacterium (assembly GCA_964441055.1). GTDB lineage: Bacteria > Myxococcota_A > Polyangia > Polyangiales > Polyangiaceae > JACQWT01. The sequence goes on from CAYTYV010000068.1 coordinate 524, forward strand.
GCCGTGGTCTTCAACTCGGCCGAGACTCCGGCCATCTCGCTGGAGGAGCAGATCGACGCCGACGACGAGACGCGGCTTCGCTACCGCTACCTGGACCTGCGCCGTGGTCCGCTACAGCGGGCGCTGCGGCTTCGTCACGACGTCAACCGCGCCACCCGCGACTATCTCTCCGACCAGGGCTTCGTCGAGCTCGAGACGCCCATGCTGGTCAAGTACACCGTGGGCGGCGCCCGCAACTTCGTGGTCCCCTCGCGTCTGCACGCAGGCCGCTTCTACGCGCTGGCCGAGAGCCCCCAGCTGTACAAGCAGCTGTTCATGATCGCGGGCTACGACCGCTACTTCCAGATCGTCAAATGCTTCCGCGACGAGGACATGCGGCTGGACCGTCAGCCCGAGTTCACCCAGATCGACATCGAGCTGTCCTTCTGCAACCAGGACGATCTCTTCGGGGTGGTCGAGGGCTTGATGTTCCACCTGTTCGAGCGAGCCGGGGTGGCCGACCTCCGGGCGCTCTATCCCTCCGGGCGCTTTCCCCGCATGGACTTCCACGAGTCGATGCGGCGCTTCGGCAATGACAAGCCCGACCTTCGCTTCGGCCTGGAGCTGCGGGATCTGACGGCCCTCGTGGTCGAGCACCAAGGCGGCGGCGTCGGCCGATTCGCCGAGCTCGCCGCCAAGTTCCAGGACGGCAGCTACCGCCCCGAGCTGCCCGAGGAGATCGTCAAGGCCGCCGTCATTCCCGCCGCCGCCAAGCTCTCGCGGGCGCAGGTGGACAAGCTCGAAAAGACCCTGGGCGAGATCCAAGGCTTCCAAGGCATGACCCGGGCCAAGCTGACGGCCGACGGCAGCTGGACCCAGTCGCCGCTCGGCAAGCACATCAGCCCTGAGCTTCGCGCGGCCATCAACCAGGCCTGCCAGGCGAGCGAGGGAGACGTTCTATGCCTCGTGTCAGGACGACCGGCCGTAGTCGATGCCGCCCTGTCCCGGCTGCGGCTCGAGCTCGCCAGGCACATGGGGCTCATTCCCGAGGCGGGCTCGGGCGGGCAGTGGAAGTTCCTGTGGATCGTCAATCCACCGCTGTTCGAGCGCGACGAGCAGACCGACCAATGGGTGGCCGCCCATCATGCCTTCACCCGTCCGCTCGACGAGCATCTCGGGCGGCTCGAAAGCGATCCCGGGCTCGTCAATTGCTATCGCTACGACCTCGTGCTCAACGGCTACGAGATCGCGGGCGGCTCGATTCGCCTGCACGACCCCGAAGTGCAGCGCCGCGTCTTTTCCGTGCTGGGGCTGGGCGATACCGAGGCGCGCGACATGTTCGGCTTCCTGCTCGATGCCCTGCGCTCGGGCGCCCCGCCCCACGGCGGCATCGCCTTTGGTATGGACCGGCTGGCCATGCTGCTCAGCGGCTCGGCTACCATCCGCGACGTCATTCCCTTCCCCAAGACCACCCAAGGTCTGGATCTCATGTCGGGCGCTCCAGTGCCCATCGACGAGCGCCAGCTCGACGACGTGCACATCGGCCTAACCCTTGACGACGAGTAGCGGCCGCAGTCGCGCCACTGGCTTGGACAGGCCCACCTCGCGGACCACGGCCACCACCTGCTCGACGTCCTTGTAGGCCTCGGGCATCTCCTCGGCCAGGGTCTTGCGGCCAGCCGCCCGCACCTCGACGCCGCGGGCGGCGAGCTCCTGCCGAAGGTTGCGCCCCTTGGCGCGTCGGTTGGCGGCGCCGCGGCTCAGCAGCCGGCCCGCACCGTGGCAGGTGGAGCCGAAGGACTGCTGCATGGCGGCCGGCTGACCGACCAGCACGTACGAGCAGCGGCCCATATCGCCTGGCACGAGCACGGGCTGGCCGATCGAGCGGTACCGCTCGGGCACCTCGGGATGGCCGGGCGGAAAGGCGCGGGTGGCGCCCTTGCGATGCACGCACAGCTCGCGCTCGACGCCGTCGACCAGGTGCCGCTCGAGCTTGGCGATGTTGTGCGCCACGTCGTAGACGGTGCGCAGGCCGAGCTGGGCCCGACCTGCCCCCAGCGCTCGCTCGAAGGCATCGAGCACCCGGCCGGCCAGCACCTGGCGATTGCAGAAGGCGTAGTTGGCCGCGGCGGCCATGGCCGCCAGGTACTGCCGCCCTTCGGCGCTCGCCACAGGGGCGCAGCATAGCTGTCGGTCGGCGAGCTGGATGCCGTGGCGCTTGGCCGCGCGCAACATCTGAGCAATCGCGTCGGTGGCCACTTGGTGGCCAAGCCCGCGGCTGCCCGTATGAATGGACGTGGTGATGGCTCCCGCGAACAGCCCCATCAGCTCGGCCGCTTGCTCGTCGAGCACCTCGTCGACGTAGCCCACCTCCACGAAGTGGTTGCCCGAGCCCAGCGTGCCGACCTGCCCCGCGCCCCGCTCCTTGGCGCGGGCGGAGACCGCCGCGGGATCGGCGCCCGAAATGGCGCCGCCCGCCTCGATGTGCTCGAGGTCGCCGCCGCTTCCATAGCCCCTGTCGACGGCAAAGCGCGCCCCCCGAACCAGCAGGCGCCCGAGCTCCTTTTCCTTGACCGAGAGGCTGCCCTGGCGCGAGCCCAGCCCGGCTGGCACAGCTGCGGCCAGCGCGTCGAGCAGTCGGCCCTCGCGGCCGCGAATATCGCGCCGTAGCAGATCGGTTCGGACAAGCCGCACCCCACAGTTGATGTCGTAGCCCACGCCGCCAGGGCTCACCACGCCCGCGTCCACGTCAAAGGCGGCCACGCCGCCGATGGGAAATCCGTAGCCGCCGTGGATGTCGGGCATACCCAGCGCCTGACCCACGATACCGGGCAAGCTGGCCACATTGGCGAGCTGCCGCAGGCTCTGGTCGCCCCGCAGCCCGTCGACCATCTGCTTGGAGGCGTAGACCACCGCATCGGTGCGCATGGCGCCCTCGCGGCGGATCGCCCAACGGCTCGCGTCCAGTTGTCTCAGCTTCACGGCCCCTCCCTCCTCGCTCGCAATGCCCCCTTACAGATCGAGCAGCACCCGCGCCCGCCAACGCCCGTCCGAGCACTGCTCCAGGCTCGCCTGGTGATGGGTGACGGCCTTGACGCCCGTGCCCGCCGGGTGGCGAGCCGGATCGTAGCGCTCGCCGCGGGCTCGGAAGCGAACCCGAACGCCGTCGTCGTGCTCCCGAAGCTCGACGCGGTCCACCCGGCACAGCAGCAGCCCCTCGGTCTCGAAGCGAAACACCAGCTCGCCCAGCGACTCCACCCACGCGGCGGTTCGATCGGGTGCGTCGACCTCGATCTGCCGCTCCTCGTCCGCGCCGACCGCCGTCACATCGGTCATGACCCCGATCAGCGCCTGGGCGCCCAGGTTCCAGAGCGAGCCGAGATCGCCCGCCTCGACCTCGATGCCCTGGTCGGCGTCGTGCTCGAGGTATCGGAAGTGGTCCGCGCCCGAGGTCATCGCTTGCCTAGCTCTCGCGGTAGCTCTTCTCGGCAGACCGTGCAAGCCGCGGCGCGGCCGGGCCAGCGCAGCCACTCGCGCGGCGTGCGCGGCGATTCCGAGCTGGCGATATGGGCTGTCATCGCGCTCCGAAGCAGATACACTGTGGCTCTGGACTGAACGGGGAGTGATCCGATGACCATTCGGCTCTGGGCGCTAACCTGCGTCGCCATCCTCCTGGGAGCCTGCAGCGAGGACGGCCTCGGCGTGGGCTTGGGCGACGACGACGACGACGACGATGACGGAATTTCCGATGCTGGCGCCTCGGACGCCGACGCCGACGCCGACGCCGATGACGCTGGCGGTCCGCAGCCGGGCTACCCTCCCACCGACGCGCCGATATTTCTGGTCTACGGCTATCCCGCGGTGATCGAGAGCGCCTCGGTAGACGCCTATCTGGCCATCAACTCCAAGGCCTCGTTCAACGGCGAGTACTGGACCTATGACGACGGCGTGCGCTACTTCACGATCCGCCAGTACCAAGACGACGAGGGATTCTACGAGGGGCTGAGGACGCCAGGGGCGATCGTCGTGTTCGCCGGGCACTCCAACTTCGGCTTGGGGGCCAGCTTCTCGCCCCTGGAGGACCACTCGGAGGTGGATCACATCAGCTCCGTCGACGACTTCTGGCAGTACGGAACCGACGCGGTGGCCATCAACTACGAGCTACTGCTCACCAACCAGGCCTACCCCAACTTCGTGCTGGACCCCGAGGACGTCGTCCAGAACCCGGTCAACTACACCGTCCCGATCATGAACGTGGACCGCTTTCCGAACACCCTGGGGGTGGAACCGGGCGAGGAGTTCACGCCCTATGGCGACGACGGCTACGGCAACCCATTTCACTACGTCGACACCCACGACGGATACGAAAAGACCATCGTGCGCGCCAGCGCTCTGAACCTGCCCGAGGACCTGGCCTACGATCTGCTATTCGTTCGCAGCTGTCAGTCCGGTCGGTACTACATCCATAATCTCGACCGTGGCACGATGTTCTACACGGACGGGGAAGCGGAATACGACAGCGCGATGGTCTACCGCTTCATCAAAGGCATCTTCGAGGGCAACAGCTATGATGAGATCCTCGAGGAGCTCAACTCGGTGGATCCCATCTACTACTATCACTCCTTCGACGAGACCCGTTGAGCCTACGAGCACCGCACCGCCCATAGGGTGCAGTCGCCAGCCGAGCGCACTTCGGACATAAAAGGATTCCAACCATGAACAAGCTGTTGTTCCTGCTCGTGTCGCTGCTTTTCGCCTCGGTCTTGGGCTGCCACGGGGGAGTCTCGGTTTTCGGCACGAACGGCGGCACCGTCGCAGACGATGACGACGACACAGGCGGCACAGGCGGGGCGGGCGGCACGGGCGCGGGCGGCACCAGCGCGGGCGGCACGGGCGCGGGCGGCACGGAAGAGCCGTGTTGCTCCGATTGCGAGTACCCGGCCTTCCTGTTCGATACGCTGGAGATAGCCGTCATGCTGGAAGATCCCAGCTACAACGAATTCCTAAACGATCTACTGGCCGATGCCATGCCTCCCAATGGCGAGGATGTGATCCTGCTGTTCGATCCCGAAACCGAGGTGGCGGGACTGACGGACTTCGACGCCGCCTTTGGTCTGGGAATCGTCACGGGACAGCTTTGGAGCTGGAATCCCAACCGCACCCCCGCCGAGCTGAGCTACAACATGAATGGGGAGGGGAAGTTCATCTCGACCGATCCCGACCTGACGCTGCAGCTGTCCTTCGGCGTCACGGTCCCCCTTCAGCAGGCCTACGTTGCTGGCCAGTTTTCCCAGGACTGGCAGGCCATCTACTCCGGGGCCATCACGGGCGCCATCCTCGAGGAGGACACCGAGGACATCGAGACCTCCTTCGGCAACCTCCACGACCTGATGGACGGCCGCCCCCTCGACGTGGATACCAACGACGACGACGTGCCAGACGCCTGGTCCTTCAAGATGCTCTACACGGCCTTCCAGTTCCTTCCACAACCCACCCGGTAAATCCACTGCTCGCAGCAGGCTGTTGATTCGCCATAGGGAGTCGGTATGGGCGAGGCGCTGAGCATCATCCGCAACCTGGTCACCTTCCGCCGCAACAACCGAAAAAGCCCCGAAGCGCTGGCCCAGCAGCAGCTCGGGGACTTTCGCAAGATGGTCCGCCACGCCATGGACCACACCGAGTTCTACGCGCGGCTCTACCAGGGCATCGATCCGGGCAAGGTCGTCCCTCGCGATCTGCCCATCGTCACCAAGCAGGACCTGCGGGAGCACTTCCACGAGTTCTTCGCGGACGACGGCCTGCGGCGAGACGAGCTGGAGGCCTTCGTCAAGGACACCAACAACTTTGGCCGCTATTACCAGGACCGCTACGTGGTGTTGCACACCTCGGGCACCACGGGTCCGTCGACCATCCTGGTCTACGATCGACAGGCCTTTGCGCGCATCAAGGCGGTCAGCCTCGTGCGCGGCTTCGATCGCCCGGCATCGCCGTGGACCGCGCTCAAGGTGGCGCTAAACCCGGTCAAGCCGAAGTTCGCCGTCGTGGTCATCGACGGCGGCTTCTACCCCGCGGTGACCAACTTCTTGTACCTGCCTGCGGCGACCCGGCTGTTCTTTCAGCTCAAGCGCTTTTCACTATTCACCCCGCTCGACGAGCTCGTCGAGCAGCTCAACGAGTACCAACCCTGGTTCCTCATTGGGTATCCGTCGGTGATCGCGGCGCTGGCGCTGGAGCAAAAGGCCGGACGGCTGCACGTCCTCGATGGCCCCCCCAGGCGCTCCGTCGCCACGCTATCCGAGCCGTTGCTGCCTCAGGTCCGCCAGCTGGTAAAGCAGGTCTGGGGCTTGCCCGTCATCGACACCTATGGAACCGGAGAGTGCCTCCCGCTCGCGCGCGGCTGCTCCGCGCACGGCCGGTTGCACGTCAACGACGACCTGGCGCTGATGGAGGTGGTAGATGACGACCTCGAGCCCGTTCCGCCAGGCGTCCAAGGCAAGAGCATTTTGGTGACCAACCTGTTCAACAAAGTCCAGCCCTTTATCCGCTATCAGGTCAGCGATCTCGTCACCATGGCTAAGACCCCGTGCAGCTGCGGCTCGCCGCTTAGGACGATCGAGTCGGTAGCGGGACGCACCGAGGAGCTCATTTGGCTTTCGAATGGCGATGGCAAGCGGGAGCTGCTGCATCCCTACCTGTTCGTAGTGGCCATGTTCCGCGTGCCCATGGTCAAGGACTACCAGGTGGTCCAGACCGGCCCCCTCGAGCTTCAGGTCCGGCTCGAAGCAACGCCGCCCGGGTCGCTGGATGTGGACGATGTCCGCCGCGAGGTGCAAAGGGAGCTGGAGCTTGCGGGTCTCCGCTCGCCGCTTGAGATACGCTACGAGATCGTCGACCACATTGGGCCGGATCCCGCGACGGGCAAGGTGGTCCGGGTCAAGCCGCTGGAGCCAGCGGATGAACAGGGACGGGAAGGACCGTAGCCGTGCCCAGCGAAAGCGGTAACGGCGCACCGCGACGCGGTCTGGTCCTATCGGGCGGAGGCGCCCTGGGTGCCTACCAAGCCGGAGCCTTGGTCGCGCTGAAACGCGCAGGCATCGAGTTCGACATCATCGCCGCTACCTCCATCGGCGTGCTGCACGCCCTGGTGTGGAACCGCGGCGAGGAGATGATTCACGACCTGGAGGCCACTTGGGTGGACACGGTGCGATGGGTCAAGCCCTTCGTGGCCAAGCGGGTAATCCGACTGCAAAACCCCTTTGCCTACGGCCACGCCCTGGACCGCATCTTCGCCAGGTATCGCGATAGCCAACCCGCCGCCACCGACGAGGGCCAGATCCCGATCATCGTGTTTCTCACCGAGGCGGGCACTCGGCGCAGCGTGTCTTTCAACACGGCCGGGGGCGGCTTCGACCGAGACGAACGCGAGGCGATCTACCGCGCCTCGGCCGCCATTCCCGCCCTGGGCGACCGCGCTATCGAGATCCGCGGCACGCGCTACTACGACGGCGGTTTCACCAACAACCTGCCCCTCGGCGCCCTGGTCGAAAAGGACCTGGACGAGATCTGGGCCATCACACCCTTCCGGCCGCGGCGGCGGCTGGGGCGTTGGTTCCAAAAAGGGACCTCGAGCCGTTCGCGTTTCGCGGGAAAGCTGATCGTCATCCGTCCCTCGGCCAAGCGGCGCTCGGCGGCCTTCCGCCTCTACCACGCGGTCCTGTTCTCGGTAGGCAACATCCAGCGCCTGTTCCAGCAAGGCGTGGAGGACGGACAGGCGCGGTGTCGACAATACCAGTGCGAGTGACGGCCGGGACGGGGCGAGCAAGGGAAGCGAGCTCTGGTGCTCAACCGCCGCACTGCGGCTCGCCATCAAGCGCGGTCGCGGCTGGTGCCCGTGGTCAAGCCTCCGCCGATCGGTCTGTGAGCGGGGTGTCAGACCTGACAAGTGTCAAGGTTGACAAGTGTCAAGGCTGGCAAGCTGAACGAACGGCGTCATCGAGAACCTGCTCGCCTGGATCGACGCGCAGCGACCGGGCCGCGAGAAAAGCTAAGTCGCATGAGGGCCGACGCCCGACCTTTCCCGCCGCGCATACCGCGTCAATCGCCCAGGTTCGGGCAGAGCGGATCACCGCGGCGGCAAGGCGGAGACTCGGCCGTGGCAGGGGCGGCCGCTCGCCCGCTCGCTCGCCCGCGGCCGCGGCTCGGGCACTCTGCCTCGGCCTTTGCGGCCTGCTCCTGCCAATGCCGCGCCTCGACCTCGGCCTTTTCGGCTTGCGCCTTTTGCTGCTCGAGCTGTCGTTGCTGCTGAGCCCGCTTGGCATCGCTCCGTTCCCTCTGCTGCCGAAGCAGGCCGTTTTCCTTTCCGAGCTCGCGCGCCTTGGCCTCGGCGATCCGCGCCCGCTGATGGGCCTGCTCGGCCTGCTGGTGGCCGACGAAGCCCACAGCGCCGCTTCCCACCGCCACCAACGCACAGGCCGCGACCAGCACTATCGGTCGCCTTTTGGCGCGCGCATCCCGCTCGATGCTGGCCATGGCAAGCGCATGCTGGCGCTCGGCCGCGGCGCTCTGCTCGCGGGCCTGTTGCTCGGCTTGGGCACGGGTTTGCTCCGCGATGGCGCGTTGCATGGCCTCGAGCCGCGCCGCCTCCTCGCGTTCGGCTCGCTCGCGCGCCTCTCGCTCTTGCTCCTCGGCCCTCAGCCGCTCGATCTCGGCCTGGCGGGCCCGCTGCTCGGCCTCGAGCCGCGCCTGCTGCGCGGCGGCCTCGGCCAGCTGGCGCTGCGCCTGCTCCTGCTCGATGCGCTGTTCCTCGAGGGACATGAGCTCCTCGAGCGAAAAGACGACTGAGCTGTCTTGGGACGGCGACATAGGCAGCGCGCTCCTACCGCGTTCCAGAGATCAACGGCGGAGCAGCGCCAGCGTGACATCGAGTCGCTTCTTTTTTCCGAGCGGTCTCCCTTTGCAGGCGCCCAGCAGCGGACGGCCTACATATCGGAGCACAGCGGATCGCCGGGTCGACACGCAGCCTTGGCCGGCTTGTCGCTGCGGGACGGGGCGCCCGCGCGACCCCTGGCCCGCACCGCGTCCTCTTCGGCCCGTCTGAGCTTGCGCAACAGCTCCTCCCGCTCCTCGGGCGTGGGCGCCGCGGCCAGCTTGTCCCGCAGGCGCTCTACCTCGGCGAGCTTGACCGCGAGCTCCTGCGCCTTTCGCGCGGATGCCTCGCGCGCCACGCGCTCTCGCTCTTCGGCCGCTTGCCGATCGGCCCTCGCCTGGTCGTAGCGGTACCACAAGCCCGCGCTCAGCCCGCCGCTCAGCACCACCGCGGTGGCTGCCGCAGCCAGCAGCAGGCGAAGGCGCCTATTGCTGCGCTCGAGTCGGCTTTCGATCACCTGGGCGCCGAGACCGTCGCTTACGGGCGCGGCCACCGCGGCCACGGCCCGTGCGTCCGCGCGCGTCTCGACCGCTTCGAGCGTCTGGGCCGAGCGCCCAGCGCTGACCGGCTCGACCGTGGCCACCCGCAGCCGAAGCAGACCGCGCTCGGTCGGGTCCACCGACAGCGCCAGACGACCTCGATCGTGAAGGGACTCGGCCAGCTCGGATTCGTCCAGCTGGCGGAAGGCGCGCATTCGACCGGCCTCGTCGCGCAGCGCCACGCTGCGGGCGCGCATCGGCAGCTCGACCTCGGTCTGTCCCCCGTGGTGATCGAAGGGCTCGAGCCGTTCGCCGTCCACCTCCAGTAGCAACCTGGCTGCCGGGGCCTGTACCTGCTGCTCGTGCTGCGCGATGGCGGAAAGCAGGCGCTCGGCCCGCCTGCGATCAGCGAGATCGCGCACCTTGGATCCATCATCCGGCATGGCCCGACCTCACTGTATCATCCCAGCGCGCCCACCAGCTCGGCTGGTCGGCCACGAAGGCCCGGCCCGCATCGAAGCCCACCTGCCAGGCGGCGCGATAGCTGGAGCTTTGCTCGCAACACGTCGAGCGGTCGCCCGCGAGCGCCTCGTGCCAACCCAAAAGCAGCCGCTTGCCCCGCGCCCGCATGGTTCGGTTGGCCTGCTCGATGCCGAGCGCGCGGGCGATCTGAGACTCGCTCAGACCATCCACGCAGCCTAGCCAGAAGGCCTGGAGGTTGCGGGCGGCGCTGCGGTGGGCTGGGTCGGCGTAGACGGGCAGGTACTCGAAGCACAGAACGATGGCGCAGGCCGACCTGCGAGCATCGACGACCGCCTCCAGATCGATGTCGGCTTGGCGCGAGAGCCGGTCGAGTAGATCGTCGCCGCGGCCGCCGCGATCCTCGTCGGCCTGCCGCGCCAGACCGCCAGCGGCGCGCTCGCGACCGCGCAGCCGCCACTCGTCCACGCACACACCCCGCAGCACCCGCATGGTGTAGCGCAAGGCGCTGTGGGCGCCGCGATCGGCGATGGGCCCACCCCGCGCCAATAGACGGATCGCGGTTTGCTGAACGGCATCCTCGACGAAGTCGCCGAGCCCCATGCTGCGGCACAGCGAGACCGAGCGGCGGTAGAGCTGACCGCCGTGGACCACTGCAAGCCGCTCCACCAAGGCCCGCGTGAAGGTGGGCGGGCTCGGCGCAGGCGCGCTCGAGTCTCGAGCCGCCGCGCCAGCTCGGCCAGAGCCACCCGCCCCGCTGCGGTCATGGTCGGCCATCTGCTCTTCCGTGCCCAAGGAGCTCTGCGGCCGCCCGCCCTAGCTCACCGCAACGACCACGACCCCGCCGAGGGGACCCAGCAGCCGCGCTAGCTTTTGCTCTTGCTGAGGGCCGCAGCCAGTCTCTCGCACAGCGTTCCGATCACCTTGATACGAGCGTAGGGCTTGTCCTCGGCTTCGACCAGCGTCCAGGGGGCGAACTCGGTGCTGGTGCGCTCGATCATCTCGTTGGCCGCCGCCTCGTACTGGTTAGCCTTGTCGCGGTTGCGGTAGTCCTCGTCGGTCATCTTGTAGCGCTTCCACGGCGTCTCCTCGCGCGCCTTGAAGCGCCGTAGCTGCTCGTCGGGGCTGATCCACAGCCAGTACTTGATGAGCACGATGCCGTGCTCGACGAGCTGCTCCTCGAAGTCGTTGATCTCCTTGTAGGCGCGCATCCAGTCCCGCTCGCTGGCAAAGCCCTCGACCCGCTCGACCAGCACCCGGCCGTACCAGCTTCGATCGTAGATGGTGAACCTGCCGAGCCGCGGCAGATGGCGCCAGAAGCGCCACAGGTAGTGGTGCGCCTTTTCCTCGTCGGTGGGCGCTGCGATCTGGATCACCTGGTACTGGCGCGCGTCGAGCGCTGCGCCGATGCGACGAATGGAGCCGCCCTTGCCCGCGGCATCGCTGCCCTCGAACACCAGCGAGACGCCGACCTTCTTCCTCCACGCCTCCCGGCTGAGCTCGTGCAGCCTGGCCTGGAGCTGGCGGAGCTTGCTCTTGTACTCGTCCCGCGGCAGCGAGCGCGAGAGATCGAGGGTATCGAGGATGGTCTCGGGATCCTCGATGGCGCTCATGGGCCTCGGCTGCTCGGCAGGCGGCGGCGCATCGAGGTGCCGCCCGATGCGCTCGAGCACGTGGCGCGCCACCGTGGCATCGCGGTAGCGACGGTCGGAGGCCTCGATCACGGACCACGGCGCCCGACCCGTGCTGGTCTCGCGCAGGGCGCGCTCGGTGACGCGGCGGAAGCTGTCGTAGCGCTTGTGGTTCTTCCAATCCTGCTTGGTGACCCGCCAGCGGGTCTCCTTGTTCTTCTCGAGCTTCTTGAAGCGCTTGCGCTGCTCGCTCTTGCTCAGGTGCAGCCACAGCTTGATGATGAGCGCGCCGCCGTCCACCAAGGTCTTCTCAAAGGCCGCCACCTGGCTCATATGGCGGTCGAACTCGGCATCGCTCATCCGATCCAGGCCGCGGCGCTGGATCGGCTTGGAGTACCACGCCCCGACGAAGATGGCGATTTTCCCCTTGGGCGGCATGGCCATCCAGTTGCGCCAGTAGGGCGGCCGATGGCGCTCCTCCTCGGTGGGCTCGTCAAAGGCGCGCGTCTCGATGTCGCGCGTATCCATCCAGTCGTTGAGCAGGTTGATGATCTCGCCCTTGCCCGAGCCGTCCTCGCCGTGGACGAGCACCACTACGGGAAAGCGCGGCTCCTTCTTGAGCCGCTGCTGGATCTGCAACAGGTCGGTGCGCAGCTCGGGAACCAGCTGGTTGAACTCGTCCTTGGCAATCGTTCGCCCTAGCTCTGCCGTCTCGAACATGGTGGACCGTCCTCCCTCGCTCCGGCCGCATGCGACCGACGGTTGGCGGCGGAGTGCTTTCCGCCGAGAGCCCTTCCTCTACCACGGATGGCGAAGGGGGCCATCACCGTCATCGTCGGACGCGCGCTCGGCAACGAGGGCTAGCCCTGCGAGGCCGCATACTGCTGCGAGGCGTATCCCTCGCGCACGCCGAGCTGACCGGCCTCGAGCTCGCTGACGAGCTGGCCGCAGTTCGATCCGATGGCGTTCTCCTCCAGCTCGCCGATGCTCACCAGCACCTCGAAGCCCCGCTCGGCGAGCGCCGCGGCAAGCTCCTGGGCGCTCTCGGGCCGCTCGGCGTCGATCCACGAGCGCAGCGCCGCCGATCGCACGCTCGAGGTGGGGTTCAGCGGGGTCAGCTTGACGAGGAAACGCGCGGGGTCGAAGTGCTCCGCGATGACGGCCGGATCGATGGAAAAGCCCTCGCACGCCGCGAAGTTCAGGGTGAGCTTGCGGTCGCCTGCGCGGTAGTAGCGCTCGCCATAGCGAGCCAGCGCGCGGAGATCCCAGGTGCGGACCGGGATGAGCCGCCGCCTAGCGACCGGGTCGGTAGAGTGAAGCGAGAACTGGAGCTGGAATCGGCCGCCCGAGTACAGCTCGTCCTTGATGACCCGAAGCTCGTCGAAGAAGCGCTCCCGTCCGGCTGGAGCGATGCTGGACACGCAGGGCATGAGCCCTGGCGCCTCGAGCCGCTCGGGCAAGAGGCGCAGCGCCTCGAGCACGGCGGGGTTCAGGGCAGGCTCGCCCATGCGCGCAAACTGCACCTTGAGCTTTTCCTGCGGCAGGCGGCGGTCGGGATAGCGCTCGGCCACCAAGCGGTCGACCTGCGCGAGCATCTGCTCGGCGCTGAGCGGCCCGCCCCAGTGGCCGCCCGCATCGCACATGGCACAGCGGACCGGGCAGCCGAAGTGCGTGGAAATGATCAGCACCCATTTCTTCTCGCGCGGCACTGGCGGCTGCACCGACTCGACCGCCTCGACCAGCCGTTCGCCCTCGCCCGCTGCGAGCGCGAGCACCTGCACGCTCGCCAAGCTTTCCTTGCGGTAGAGGCGCACTCGTCTCACGGCGTGCTCTCCTCGCTGTCGGCGCCGAGCTCGCGGGCGACCCTCATGGCCGCCTCGATGCCGTCGCCCGTGGCCATGGCGGCCTGACGATACCGACCTCGCTGGATATCGCCAGCGGGGTAGATACCCATGAGCTCCTTCAACTGCGCCAGCTCCGCGATCACCTGAGGGCCCTCGCGCTCGCGACCGTCCTCGATTCGGGGAAAACAGGGCCGTCGGCCCACGGCCACCAGCACCCGGTCCACGCGCGCGGTACTAGCCCTCTTGCCACCCTGGCGCCAGCACAGTCGCACGGCGCCGTCCTCGACGCTGGCCGAGTCGATGTGGGCCTCGGCAAGTACCGGGATCTCGAGCTCGGCTGCGCGACGCTGCAAAAGGCCGAGGGCCCGCGGTCGCTCGCCGCGCATCAGCACCTCGACCTGCCAGCCGCGGCCGCGCAGGTTGATGGCCTGATCCAGGGCTGCGTCGCCTGCCCCTACCACGATAGCTCGGCCGGGCTCGGGCTTGGCCCAGCCGTCGAGCAGATCGGCCACCCCGTAGCACAAGAGCGCGCCCGCCAGCTCCTGCTCGCCCTCGAAGCCGGCTCGGCACGGAGCGGTGCCCGTGGCGAGAACCACGGCGCGGCAAAAGAGCGGCTCCTGCCCCTCGACCTCGACCAGGATGCGCCCGCGACCGAGCAGCCGAACCCGACGGACCTCCGCCTTTTCCGGGACCACCCCATGCTGGCGAGCGTGCGCAAAGATCCGCCCGACCAGCTCGGGGCCGCTCTGCCAGCCCGCGCCGAGGTAGTTCTCGACCCGGCTGGCGTTGCGGAGCAGGCCGCCTGGCTCGGCTCGCTCCAGAAGGCGCACCGCCAAGCCCTGGCGCACGGCCTGCACGGCGGCGGCCAGACCCGCGGGGCCCGCCCCCACGACCACCAGGTCGAGATCTGCGGACGGGCGCTCGAGTGCTCGGGTGGCTGGCGCGTCAAGGGCCCGCCCCTTTGGAGCCGCGCCCGCCCCGCCTTGCGACCGCCGCCAATCGATGATGGCCTCCGCCGCCTCGACGTGCGCAAAGCCGTGCGCCAGCGAGCGCAGCGCGCCCAGGTGAAGCGCCTCGTCCACGCTGGCCGTGCCGTCGGCAGCGAGCCACACGTAGAGCCCCCGCCTGAAGGCCTCGCGCGCGGTGGTCTCGCAGCACAGGTGGGTCATGACCCCGCAGATGACCAGGGTGTTGATGTCGGCTTGGGCGAGCCGCGGTCCGAGCTCGGTGCCGTCAAAGGCGTCGTAGCGACTCTTGCGCAAGACGGCGTCGCCAGGGGCAGCCGTCACGCAGGCAGAGAGCTCGGCCGCGCGCTGCCCCTCGCGCACCACCTTGCGCCACCAATCGCCCATCCGACCCGGATCCTCGTCCTCGCCAAGGGCGTGGCGGGTGAACAATACGGGCGAGCCGGACTCGCGAAAGGCCTGGCACAGCCGCTCGATCTGCGGGGCCACCAGCCGAGCCGCGGGCAGAAAAGCGTGGCCCTCGGGCTCACAGAAAAAGCGCTGCATGTCGAGCACCAAAAGGGCGCTTCGTGCGGGATCGCCGACTGGCCGACCTGGTCGGCCGTAGCGCTCTAGCTCGCCGAGCCCCCGCGCGGTGGCCCGCCCGATGCCCTCGTTGCCGATGTAGTCGCTGCCTGCCAAGCCCGGACCTCCTCGGGGGCCCGCCCTAGGGCGGAGCCCGCCGAATCAGGCCACGGCTAGGCCGACCGCACAAGCCCTTCGGCTCACGGCACCATGCCCTGAACCGCAGGCTCGGCGGGCGGCGGGACGGGCGGCTTGGACGGCGCGAGCTTGGCCCAGCGCACCCGACCCGTGAGCTGCATCATCACGAACAGGGTCAGGATGGCGCCCACGGTGATGGCCAGCCCGGTAACGCCCTGCCAGAAGAAGGTGAACGAGAACAGCACCAGGTACAGCAGCTGCGCCACGCCCATCTGCAGAAGCGCGAAGCGCCAGCTCACGAACAGCCGCGCGTAAGAGACCACCAGGAAAATCGACACGGCCGAGGCTAGGGCAAAGGCAGGCGCGATGGCCAGGTGGTCGACCAGGTAGGCGAAGAGCAGGTGAAAGGCGAAGAAGGCACAGCCGAAGAAGAAGTAGTTCAGCGGATGGATGTCCTGCCGCTTGGCCGCGGCGAACACGGCCACCACGAAAAAGAAGAAGAGCAGGCCCACGGGCGCGAAGAAGGTGATGCGCGAGGCCAGCGGGCCCGGGTTCAGCAGCCCGGGTAGCTCGACACCGATGGGCGAGCTCGAGATGAGGCTGTCAAACGACCACTGTCCGCGCCACCCGCTGCCCGTCACCTGGTGCTGGGAGGGCGAGATGGTGCCCGCCGGAAAGTCGACCTTGGCGAAGTCGGTCTCCATGGCGAGCTGGAAGTTCTTGACCTCGCCCGTGCCCGCGGCGAGCTGGTAGTGCCAGGTCGAGGTCCCGCGCGAGCGATAGGCGATGAGGTACTGTCGCTCTTGGCCCTCGGCGAAGTCGGCGGTCCAGCGCGCCATGCCGTCCTTGATGTCGGCCTCCAGGACCGTGCCCTCGGCGTCGCTCACGCGAAAGCCGTCGTAGAGCGCATTGGCGGTGGCCAGCGGGAAGCGCATCTCCACCTGGCGCGGCTCACCCGAGTCGTTGCGGAAGGTGTACCGACCGCGGAAGTCCACGTCATAGGTGGGAAACCACACCAGCCCCTTGCGCCGATGCTCCAGGGCGAGCTTGGCGGTCACCTCGGTCCCGTCGAGGGCGATGGGCCGCTCCTCGGTGACCAGACGCTCCTTCTCGCTTCGCTGCTCCGTGCCGTGCGCATCGCGGGTGGTGACCGTCTCGGTGACCTTCCGCACCTCGAGGAACACCGCCTGCGCAGGCCGCTGCTCCATGGGCGGTCCCCACAGAAGATGCACCTGGCTCGTCAGCGCCGACGACATATCCCCCGTGCGAACCAAAATGGTGGAGCCCAGAATCATCCAGGCGATGGCACAGCCGAACCAGATCAACCCGATGGCGAACAAGCGACCCATGAGCACTCCTCGTGGCAGGGTGGCGCAGCGGCCGAGGCGCAAAGCCCCGCGTGCTACGCGACGATCATCGCTGCAGCGTATCGGTCGGAGGTGGCAGCGGCGCGGATCGGCCGAGGAAAGCCGAAGGAGCCTTTGTGGCGTAAATGTGGCAGCCGCCCAGCGCAAGACCCCGCACGAGCCGCGGGCGAGCCAAGCGCCCGTGCCCTACGCCCAGGCGCCCGCCCCGATCGGGGTTGACAGCCGCAAGGCCCAATGCACAAGAAAAGCCAACGGTTCAGCCGTCTTGGAGGAGTGGCCGAGAGGTCTAAGGCAGCGGTTTTGAAAACCGCCGTGGCGGCAACGTCACCAGGGGTTCGAATCCCTTCTCCTCCGCCCCTACCCCTTCAACCCCAGCGCCCACTGCCACGCAGGGACGATAGCGACCCGGCCCGCATCGAGCTCGAGGCTGCTCTCCTCGTGAAGTGTGACGACCGTGCCTCGGTCGAGCCCCTGCTCCTGCATGGCCTCACCGAGCGCGCTCATCTCGCGATCTCGAGTGGACCGGTCGGAAAGATCCGCGCAGACCTGCACTAGCGACCGCCGTCCTTCCTCGTCGACCACGGCGAAGTCGACCTCGTGACCTCGCGCGGTTCGGTAGTAGTCGATGTGACCTCCGAGGCGGCGCAGGTGGAGAAAGGCGAAGGTCTCGAGCAGGTGACCCCACTGGGGGTTGGGGCTGCGCGCTACGGCGTGCACCATCCCCGTGTCAACGGCGTAGACCTTGCGTGGGTTGACTTGCCGCGCCCGCTCCGAAGCTGCGTGGATCGGCACGGTGAAGAACAGAAACGCGTCGGTCAGATGGTCCAGCAGCTCGTGGAGCTTGTTCTTGGCCACCGCCACGCCCCGCGAGCGAAGGTCGCCGTAGAACTTGTTGACGCTGAACAGGCCCGCTGGCGAGTGCAGCAAGTGGCGGATGAGATGTCGTAGCGGCACGGGATTGGTGATCCCATGACGCTCGAGCACGTCCCGAAGCATGGCCACATCCACGTAGTCTTGAAGGATCCGCCTTCTCAGACGGGCATCCAAGCCCTGCGCCTCGGGGAAGCCGCCCTCGACGAGGTAGGCCTTCAGCCTGTTCTCCAGGCGCGCTCGTGCGGCAGCCCCGACGCGACGGGGGTTTGGGGCGCTGATGCCCTGGTGACGGAGCGCCTCGGCAAAGCTGAACGGGAAGATCTCCGTAGCGATGGCGCGGCCCCGCAGGCTGGTCGCGATCTCGCGGCTCAGCAGCTTGGCCGACGAGCCGGACACGCACAGGTGCGCGTTCTCCGTGTCTGTAATCCTTCGTGCGAAACGCTCCCAGCCTGGCACGATCTGGATCTCGTCGAGGAGCATCGTGCACTGCTGGGAGCGCATGAAGGGATAGAGCCGATAGTAGGCGTCGACCATCCGCCCCAAGTCGCGAACGTCGATGGGGTGAAGCCGCTCGTCCTCGAAGTTGAGGTAGAGCACCGACTCGCGCGGCTGCCCAGCGGCGATGCGCTCGGCTGCAATCTGGAAGAGAAACCACGTCTTGCCGCTACGTCGCATGCCCACGACGGCGTCGATCTTGCGCAGCAGCCAAGGTAGCGCGGCATCCCTCGAGGTCAGGCGCGGCAGGTCCCGTTCATGGAAGTCGGAGATGACCCGCTCGAAAAGCTCGTCCATGCCAAATTTATATCTTCTAGAGAGACAAATATACAAGAACTTGTCTCTCTATGAAGGACAATTTTAGCGGGGTCCCGCATCGCGCCCGCCCAACACCGACCCCGCCACCGCACCAGCGCGCCGCCGCCATGCCCACTCCCGGGGCTTGCAGCTTCAGGCGCGCTCGGGCATGTTGCGCCCCCGGTGGCGGCAGCTTGGGCGGTCGCCGCGGTTGACAAGACGCAGGCGACCGCGATGCCTCTGCGCGGCTCAGCGAGCCCGGGCGAAGGCATCACGGCGCAAAGGGAGAGGTGGCCGAGCGGCCGAAGGCACACGCTTGCTAAGCGTGCGATGGGGAGACTCATCCGCGGGTTCGAATCCCGCCCTCTCCGCCAGATGCTCGATCAGGGCGGCACGGCTCCGAGCATGGCCGTTGCCCACCGCCGCGTCAGCGGGCAGCTCGGCGGCGAGCTCAGCCGAGCGTCAGAAGGCCCGCGCGCGTAGGGGCCGATCGCCAGCGCGATGGCGCGGGCCCGACTCGTCCAGGCCACGGCCCCGAGCTCGGCGCGCTCGGTGCAGCTCGGACCAAAGGTCTTGCCGAGCACGGCGGCGACCTCTTGGGCGTCGGCGACCGTGTCGAAGCGCATCAGCCAGCCCACGGCGTGCTCGGCGCGGCCAGGGTTGGCTCGGGCGGCTTCGTCGCCGCCGCCCGCGAGCTCGGCCCGCTGCGCCACCACATAGCGGTCGCCTCCCCAGCCGGAAGCCGCCTCGTGGGCATCGGCGCGATGGGTCCACTGCTCGAGCGCCAGGCGCAGCCCTTGCTCGCCCAGGACGTCCTGGTCGTCGACCGCCCAGCCCGAGCCGAGCGCGTCGAGCGGAGGGATGGGCACCTCCGCGACCGGCTCGCGGGCCAGGTATTTGTCCAGGTGAAGGAGCTGCTCGGTCGAAGCGGGCAGCTCCTGCCAGGCCGCGTCCACCGCGGCCCAGCCGCCGCGGCGGCGCAGCTCCTGAACGAAGGCAAAGCCGTCAACGTAGGGGGCCACCAGGGCGGCCTGGAGCACGCGCGGCGTGGTGGCGCCGTCCTCGGACAGCGCGGTCGTGGCCACCATGGCCAAGCGCAGCATCTGCTCGGAGACCGCAAAGGCCGAGCCCGTGGTGATGTCGAACATGGCGCTGGTGGCATCGCCCTCGCAAAAGGCATGCGCCGCGGTCACCCGGTCGCTGTCACCTGGCGTGTTGTCGAGC
>CAYTYV010000069.1:0-14767 GCA_964441055.1 uncultured Polyangiaceae bacterium
GAGTCCGCGCGCCCGTGCTGCGCGTCTCCTGTGAGCCGCGGGCGGACGTCGAGATCTGCCCCGTAGCGCCCGCGGAGCACGACGCTCGCGGCACGCGCTGCACCGTGGCGACCCCCGCGGGAAAGGTGACGCTCGCATCTCCGTTGCTCGGGCCCCACAACCTGGCCAATCTGCTGCTTGCCCTGGCCATCGCCGTCGCCTTGGATCTGGAGCCCGCCCAGGCGGCCCGCGCCATGGCCTCGAGCCCTCAGGTTCCTGGACGCTTGGAGCGCTGTGACGGGCCGGCCGACGACATCGTCGTGTTCGTGGACTACGCCCACACGCCCGACGCCCTGGCCAAGGTCTTGAGCGCGGTGCGGCCGCTCAGCTCCGCTCGCGTGCTGTGCGCCTTCGGCTGCGGCGGGAATCGCGACCGCACCAAGCGCGCCGCGATGGGAGGGGTTGTCGGGCGCCTGGCCGAGGTGGCCATCGTGACGAACGACAATCCCCGCGGCGAGTCGCCCGAGGTCATCGCCGAGGCGATCTGCGCAGGGCTAGCCGGGCAAGCCGCCGAGACCATCGTGGAGCTCGACCGCGAGCGAGCCATCAGGCTGGCCATCGAGCAGGCTCGGGCTGGCGAGGTGGTGCTCATTGCGGGCAAGGGGCACGAGACCACGCAGGTCGTCGGTGGGCGGGCCCGCCATTTCGACGACCGCGAGCACGCGCGCCGAGCACTGGCGCGACGGCGAACGCCGAAGGCCCCGCGCTGAGCGCCCGCGCGCGCATGCGTCGCTCGAGCTTGTTCCAGCGTGCTCGACGTTGGTAGCGTACCTCGCGTGTTGCGGGTCGCTCGCCACCGTTACTCGATCGCGCTCCTGGCTGTGGTGGGCCTGGCGACGGCGCATGCGGCGATGTACGTGCTGCCCTTCGAGGACGCGTACATCTCGTTTCGCTATGTCGAGCATCTCGCGGCCGGTCATGGGTTTGCGTACAACCCGGGCGAGCGCGTCGAGGGCTGCTCCTCCATCGGCTGGGTGGTGCTGCTCGCCGCCGCTCGGATGATCGGTCTTGCCGTGCCGACGACCGCGCACGCTCTGGCACTGCTCGCGGGGCTTGCGCTGATCGTCGTGGCTGTGCGCATGGCCACGCGTTGGACGAGGCGGCCCTGGCTCGGTCTGTTCGTGGGCGCGTGCGTCGCTGCGCACGGAACCTGGGCCTACTACGCAGGTAGCGGCATGGAGACCACGCTGTTCGCGCTGCTGGTCAACGCGGCCGTGCTAGTGCTCACCTCCTCGGGCCCTCGGAGGCCGTGGCTGTGCGGGGCGCTGCTCGCCGTTGGGGCCATGGTTCGTCCAGAGGGTGCAGGGTACTTCGTCGCCATCGCGGCAACGCTCCTCGTAGTCGCGCGCCACAGGCGGGAAGCGCTGCAGGTCGCGATCGCCTTTGGGGCGCTGTTCGTGCCCTACTTCCTCTGGCGGTGGCACTACTTCGGTTATCCCTTGCCCAACACCTTCTATGCCAAAGCGCGCGTGGGCGGAGCGGGCCTGGGTACGGGGCTCGAGCAGGTCGAGCAGTTCGCCACGCTGCATCTGTTCTGGCTGGCGCCCATTGGAGTGGTGCTCATCGCGCGAGCCCGCGGACTGAGCCGCTGGCTGTGCTTGGTTGCTGCGCTCATCGCTGCGGCAGCCGCCAACATCATCGCGGTCGGTGGGGATAGCTTTGCCTTCTATCGCTTCTTTCTGCCTGCGCTGCCCGCTGGCACCATCGCGATACTCTTCGGAGCGAAGCTCGCGCTGCCCGCCCTGGCGCCGCGCTTTTCCTGGTCGAGCGCTCTGCAGACCAAGATAGCCGTGGCAGCCCCCGCGGTGCTGGCCGCATGGACCTTCGGCTTGTCGTGGCTGCCGCGGATCTCGATTCTGGGCGAGGCTGGACCGCCGAATCGCACGATCGTGCTCGGCGTGGACCGCATCAACGCCGAGTACTTCGCCATTGGGCGATGGTTGCGGGACAGCTTCCCACCGGGCACGACCATCGCCATCAACGCCGCAGGCATCGTGCCGTACGATTCGCGGCTGCCGACCATCGACATGTTGGGCCTTAACGATGCGCACATCGCTCACCGACCCGTGTCGGGCGCTGGCGCTCTAGGCCACCAAAAACACGATGCGCGCTACGTGCTCTCGCGGCGACCCGCGGTGATCTTCCCAGCGCTCCCGCGGGTGATCCCCCGACGGATGCACGGCCTAGAGCTGATGAAATGGTACGAAAGCTGGTTCGGCTCGCTGCCGGGCGATGCCGAGCTGTTCGAGCAGCCCGAGCTGTTCGACGAGTACATGCTGGTGACCGTGCCCGTATCGGCGCAGGGCTGGGTGGCCTTCTTCCTTCGAAAGACCGCTCCCAAACCCCCGGGGCTGGGAGAGTCGCAGCCCGACGTGATCCACGTCCGGTAGCGAGTCGCCCTGCCCGGCTACCGCGGCCGCGCGCTCACTACCACAGCCCGAGCACCGCATCGCCCTCGAGGCGCCGTCGCGGCGGCAGAAGGAGACCCCGAAGGAGAAGTAGAACCAGATCCCCAGCGTCGCTTCGCTCCGACTGATCATGATGGCCGAAACGCGCGATTACGATGGCGGACTGGGTGATCACGTTCGGCGAAATGCGCAGCTACAACTCTCCGCTTCGCGCGAGCCCGCAGCTACTCCGCGCTCTCCGCCTCGTTCGCCGCGACGGCCTGGAGCGCAGCAGCCACGTCCTTCTGCCGCTCGGCGAGGCTGTCGAGTAGCTCATCGCAAGGAACGGCGTCGTTCAAGGTGACGGCGCTCTCCGGGTACTCTCGAAACGCGACGGAATCGCTCTTGAGCGTGACCGCCCCGGCCCAAGGAACCAGACGGGTGGGCGCCTTGCCCGAGCCGCTAACCAGGGCGACGGCCGTGCACCCACCGCCCGTGTGGGCGAGCAAAACGCCTGCGGTCATCGCGGCGCAGCCACCTCGCGGACAGACCCGCTCCGGCTCGGGACGGATGTCCATGGCGCGCCCCTTCAGGGAGGTGCGCACCACCGAGCTCAGGCGCTGCTGCAGCTCGTCGGCGAGCCCGCGCATCGCAGCACTATCGGTCCGCGGAATGATGCGCGGCCAGAAGACGACGACACCTCCCTCGTCGCCGACGGAGCGACTGATGTGGGGGCCGTCGTGGACGCTCGCCCCAGCGGGCGCTGAGGAAGGTTGCCCTCCGGAAGGGCCGGCCACAGCATCATCGGATCCGGACGTGCCCGCAGAGCTACGTTGCGGCGGTAGCGGATCGCCCTGGGCCGCTGGCGTCGAGGGCTCTGCGACGCCCTTGTGCGCGGGAGCGGTCCCACAAGCCGCCACAAGGGCGACAGTCCCCAAGCCGATCGCCAACCCACCTCTGCCTCGCCAGTGTCCCATCATGGGCGAAGCGTTGCTCTTCGAGGCAGCGGCGTAAAGGATGGTGTCGAGCCCATGCCCGCTGAGCGCGATCGCGATGCGGACGTGGCCGAGCTGCGCGATGTGGCAGCAGCGGGGCCCCGCGTCTAGGCTGAGCCCCATGCGTCCCGCAACCCGTTGGCACCTGCGTCCTCCGGCTGCCCCGGCCGGGCCTTTTCGCTCCGCGCTCGATACTCCGGGACCGGCGCCCGATCGCGAGGCCCTGCGCCAGGGCGAAGCGGCCGTCACCCACGAAAACGATGTGAGGCTGCTGGTGGGCGGGCACGAGGTGCTGCCGCGGCTACTCGACGCCATCGCCGAGGCCGAGCACAGCGTGCACATCGAGGTGATGCTCTTCTTCAACGACGACGCGGGCTACCAAGTCCGCGATGCATTGCTGCGGCGCATGGACGAGACGGAGGGTCGGCTGCGGGTACGCCTGCTCTACGACTACCTGGCGACCACCGTGGGCGATCCCTTTCTGTCGAAGGGCAACAATCCCTTCCAGGTGAGCACCTTCATCGCGCCGCTGCGCGGAGCTGGGGCGCAGGTGATCGACTCGTCCTTCATCGGCGACGACGATCCGGCCCGGCTCACGGCGGTGGCCGATTTCATCCCAGCGGATCTGCGCGACTCGATCCTCAACTTCCCCTACGAGGTGCGCCGTGCCTATCGCTGGCTCAACGCGGGCACGGTCAAGCTCCTCGGCTCGCCACGCATGCAGCGTCCCATCGGCAGGGCCCTACGATGGGCCGAGCGCCACAAGACGGCCTTCGCCGAAAAGCTCACACCCCACCGCTTGATCACGCGCTACGCGATCCACGATCACCGCAAGATCATCGTCGTCGACGGCGAGCTCGCCTTTTGCGGCGGCATGAACATCGGTCAGGAGTACCTGTATCGCCACCCCTTTGACGAGGCGAGCACGGCCGACGCCGAGCAGGCCCGCCCTGGCAATCCCGAGCCCTGGCCCAAGTGGCACGACAGCTGCTGCGAGCTTCAGGGCCCGGTGGTGAACGTCCTGCAGCGGCTTTTTTTGAAACGCTTCGAACGCTGCGGAGGAAGCCCACCGAGCGATGACGAGCGCAGGCGCCTCTTTCCCGAGCCTCGGGCGCTGTCGGGCCCTGCCACGGCGCGCACTGGTGGCATGACCGTGGCCGTCGCGACCAGCGTTCCCGGCCGTCCGTCGGACATCGAGCGGGAGGCCCTCGCCATGCTCACCTCGGCGCGGGACTCGGCCCTGCTGCGCAACCCCTACCTGGTTCGCCTGGGCTTTTTGGGCGCCATCGCCGACGCGGCCCGCCGCGGCGTGGCCATGCGGGTCGTCATCCCGCGGGACTACAACGACTCGGCCATCCACGACGGCTACATGCGCTCCTGGGTCCCCTACCTGCTGCGACAGGGCGTCGAGCTGCGGGAGTACCTGAATCACTTCTCGCACGCCAAGGTGCTCTCCGTGGACGGCAAGCGGACGCTGCTAGGCTCTTTCAACTACAACAACCGCAGCTCGGTCTTGGACTTCGAGTGCGCCTTTGTCGTTGACGACGCCACCTTTGCCGCCGAGACCGAGCGCCGCCTGCTCGACGACGACGTGGCGGCCGGCCTCGCCCCTCGTCTGGCCCGAGACGCCACCGCAGGCGAGCTCGCCCAGACCGTGTCCAGCCTGCTCGTCTTCGAGCTGTGGTCGACCTTTCTGTAAGCTAGGGTTGGGTCTGCCCCGACTATGCGGAGGTGCGCATAGTCGGATCAGATCCAGTTGGCCTGAGGGGCCAGGACATTCAAACGGCTGCGCCAGGTGCTCGCCGGTCGCTACGAGCCCTTGGCGCGTACCACCGAGATGGTCGTCTTGGCGCCCGCCGCGGCCACGGTAATGGTGTACTGGTAGCCCTTGCCCAGGAAGTGGATGAGGGTTCCGGTCGGCGCGTCCATCTTGGTGAGCTGCTTGTAGCCCTTGGCGGCCTTTTCGTAGAAGGCAACCACCTTGGAGACCGAGTCGCTCGTCTCGAAGGCGTACACGGTGCCCGCGCCCTGGGGGGTGTTCTGGGCGATGCGCATCGTGGCCTTGGCACCCGGGTAGCGGAAGGCCTTGTCCAGGTCGGAGACGTCGACGTCGCGGCCTAGGTCGACGCTGGCGCTGCCGCCGCCGCCGCGCTCGACCACCTCCTCGGCCACCTTCTCCGCGGCCTTTTTCCTGACTCGGTCGGCCAGAGCGTCACAACCGCAAGTCGCGCCGAGCACGCATAGCGCGCAACAGGCTGCACCTATTCTCTTCGCCAGCGGGTGCAAGCTCGCCTCCTCGTGACGTGGCTGTGGCCGCGCGCTCACACGGCGCAGCTCATGTCCTTGGCGCAGCACATGGGCGACTTGACCATGCCGTGCCCCTGCGGGCACTTGGTCACGGCCACGGTGGTGCCGTCGTCCGTTTTCAGGGTGTCGTGGACCAGCTCGCTACCGCACTTGCCGCAGGTCATGGTGCCAACGCTCATCCCGCACTGCTCACAGGTATACAGGGCCATCGCTCGGGTCTCCTTTGGCTGCTGCATACCACAGCTCGGTCGGCTCCGCAGGGGCCGCGCTCACTCGGGCCAGATCACCTGGACCGGGTTGGACCGCTGTTGGACGTTGGACAGCCCGGCACGCGCCAGGCCGCTGACCATGAAGTAGAGCGTCTGCCCGCAGCGCGGCCGCCAGCCCGAGCTCGCGTCAAAGGGCGGCTGCTTGATGTGGTCGCCCGCCACCGAGCTGCGGTTCTTGCACTGCTGGCCTGGCGGGCGAAGCCACTCCCAGGTGGCGCCGTACCACTGGCCGCTCTCGTAGATGAACACCCAGGGGTTGGCGATCACCTCGGTGCCCGAGATGAACCGGGTCGGCCACGGCGGGCTCTGCGAGGCGATGTCGTGGTAGAGGCAGATCAGCCCGCCCTGGAAGGCCACCTCGCTAAGGTCCACGGTGACCGGCCAGTCGGACACGTCGGGATGAAGCCAGGTGACCTCGTCGAGATCCAGCGGTGGCGGCACGAAGCTGGTGCATCCGCCCTCCCCTGCCTCGCCGCCCGTGGCCGGGCTCCCGCCACTGGCGGGCTCGCCGCCGCTGCCGCCGTTGGCGGTGGATCCGCCGCTGCCGCTGCTGCCGCCGTGGCCCGAGCTGGTGGTGGTGGTGCTCGACCCCGTGGCCGTCGTGCTGGCCGAGGACCCGCCCGTGCCGCCGCCCGAAGGCCCGAGCGTCTCGTCCTCGCCGATGACCCCCAGGCAAGCGCCGACCGCGACCGCTGCCGCCACTGCCGCGCTGCCCAACGCACGCCGCATACGCCTACGAGCCTATCAGCGCCGCGAAGGGCGGGCTACCGCATCGCCAGCACGACGGCCAGCGCGACCAGGCCTGCGACCAGCAGCACCGCAACCGCCAAGGCCGCCGTGATGAGGATCGCCGAGGCAGGGCGCTGGAAGGGGGCCACCTGGCCGCCAGGCACGAGCTGCCCGTCCACGTACAGGTCGAAGTCGAGTATCCGCTGCTGGACATGGGCCGGTCGGCTCGCCACCTGCAGCTCCTTGGTCAGCCCGGGAAGCTTGGCGCCCAGGCTCCAACGCTGGAGCTCGACGCCGTCGACCGTGATGGATCCGCAGCCCGTGGCGCTCACATCCCAGGTGACGTCGACCTGGTGCGCCTGTCCCGAGATGGTCAGGTTCCAAATCTTGCGCACGGTGCTGTCCTCTGCGATGCGTCCAGATCGCTCGGTCCAGGCCCCGAGATCTGCGAAGGGCTGGACCGCGGCAGGGCGTCAATCACGCCGCGCTCGCCGCGGCTCGACCGCTTCGGCTGCGGCGGCCTCGGCCTCGGCGGCTTCGATCGCAGCGGCCTCGGCGTCGGCCTCGGCCCCCGAAGCGACCGCGATGCGCGAGGCGCCAACGTAAGCGCGCTCGGGCTTGCGGCGGTATGACCCGCGCTTGGGCGCGCCCACCACTGCGGCGAGCTCGGTCCACATCTTGTGCATCAAGACGAGCCGCTCGCGCTGCTGCTTTTCCAGGTGCCGCTGCAGCCAGATGAGCATGGGCACCAGTGGCAGCAACAGCACGCTGCCCAGGATGAGCAAGATGATGGCCAGGGCAGCGTAGCCCGGGTTCGAGCGATGCTCGACCTGGAGCTGCACGGTGGTGCCCTCGTCGGCCGCCTGGGCGCGGGCCGTCATCATGAGGTAGTTGCCCGTGGTGGTGGGCCGCGTTCCCGTCCACATGCCCGGGGCGAGCTCGCGAAGCTCCATGCCCGCCGCCTCCTCCAGCGCCTCCTTGATGAGCGAGCCCGACTCGCCCAAGCGCAGATCGAAGAACCGCTCCTCGACCAAGATGCGCGCCTGCGGGCTCTGCGATCCAGAAAGCGCCATAGCAGACGAATGATAGCCCTTGCGCTAGGGGCTGTCTCGGGCCTTGTCGTTCGGGCTGCTATCCGCGCCGACGTCGCGCCCGAAGGATCAGAGCGACTCGGCCACCTTTCGCGCGAACGCAGGCGGCACCGCAAAGCCTCGTCGCCTCGCGGCCGCGAGATCGCGCTCGGCGCTCGGGTAGTCGCCTCGGGCAGCGTGGGCCCGCGCGCGGTGGTAGTAGAGCCCGCCGTCGCCAGGGGCGAGCGCGATGGCTCGCGAGAGATCGCTCATGGCTTGCTCGGGCCGCCGCAGATCGAGATGGACGTTGCCGCGGTTGCGCAGCGCTTCGGTCGACTGCGGGTCTAGCTCGAGGGCGCGGTCGAGATCGACGAGCGCCCGCTCGGGATGGTGCAGCATGGCCAGCAGGGCGCCGCGATTGACGAAGGCCGCAGCGTTGCGGCTATCGATGGCGATGGCTCGGTCGAAGTCGCCGAGCGCCTGGCCGTGCTGCCCGCGGCGGGCGTGGATGATGCCGCGATTGACGTGCGCCGCCGCGGAAAAGGGATGAAGCTCGATGGCCCTCGAGTAGTCCTCGAACGCGCGGCCGAGCTCGCCGCGCGCGTCCCACCAAAGGCCACGGTTGTAGTAGGCCTGGTCGGCCGCGGGGTTGACGCCGATGGCGTGGGTCCAGAAGCGCTCGTTATTGCGCCAGTGCGGCAGCACCTCGAAGCGGCTCAGCGCGCCGAGCGCGACCACGACGCCAATCGCGACCAGGGCTGTCCAAGCCCTGCGGCGAAGGCGCGAGAGCCCGTAGCCGAAGAGCAGCGCGGGACCGAGCATCGGCAGGTAGAGGTACCGATCGGCCACGGTCGAGGTGCTCTGGAAGGCGAAGTAGACCAGGCCCGAGACGGGCAGCAGGCCCACGGCAAACCACAGCGCCGCGGCAGGCACCAGGCGGGACAGGCGGCGGGCGTACCAGCAGCCAAGGCCCAAGGCGGCGGGCACCAACCAAGCGAGGTAGACCGCACCGCTCGCGGCGACCTCTCGCGGCGACTTCGGGTAGATGGGCGCTAGATCGAGGGGCAGCACCAGCTTGACGAGGTAGTGCAGCAGGGCATCGCCGAAGATGAACGGTCGAAGAACGAGCGGCGGCAGGTAGATCCGCTCGTGGCTCTCGACGTTCACCTCGGCGGTGACGAGGGCGATGGCCGCAGCGCCGAGCAACCAAGGCGCCAGCCGCTTGAGGCTCTCGCGCCAGGCGACCCGCCAGACGACGAGGTCGAGGACCAGCACCAGCAGCGGAACGACCACCGTCGAAGGCTTGGCCAGCAAGGCCAGGGTAAAGGCCGCCGTGGCCGCCCCATAGTGAAGCTCGGGCCGAGCGCGCGAGGGCGCGGCCTGCTCGGAGGCGGCTCGTTTTGCTTGGCGGTAAACGCCGTACTGCCACACCGCGAGCAGCGCGAAAAAGCCGCTCAGCGTGTCTTTGAGGCCCGAGACCCAGGCCACGGGCTCGACCTGGACCGGATGCACCGCGAATAACAGCGCCCCAGCCAGCGAGGCCCACTCGTCCTTCAAGAGCGACCGCAAGATCAGGAAGACCAGCGCCCCGCTCAGCAGGTGAAAGAGCAGCGTGGCAACGTGGAAGTGCGACTTTTCGATGGGCGCGGCCGCGCCCGGCTCGGCGGGCGGCGGGCCGAGCTGTCGGACCACCGACCAGGCCGTGTAGACGACCGGGATGTACAAGTTGGCGTGCGGCTCGGTCCAGAAGTGCTCGAGGCTGCGCGCATCCAAGGCGCCGAGGTAGGGGTTTTCGGTGATGTGATGGTCGTCGTCCCAGACGAAGTCGTAGCCCAGGGCGGGGGCGTATACAGCCAGGGGCACTGCGACGAGCGCCAGCGCGAAAACGAGCCGTCGCCAGCGACGAGCCGCCTGACAAAGCGCCTCCCCGAAGCGAGCCCGGCGAGGCCTACGGCGCGCCGAGCGCGTGCGACCGCGCCCTTTTCGTGCGTCAGCCATCTCGCGCCGCCGTCATAGGCTCAGAGCCGCAGTGTAGCCGCGCTCGCCCGCGAGCGTCCATGGGCTGGCCGTAGCGCGGACGTGGTAGCGTCGGCCCCGCATTGGACCTTCAGGGCACACAAGCTCGCCTTGCCCGCCTGGGCGCGGCCGCTCGGGCGGCGCTAGGGCGGCTCGCGCGCCAGCCGCTCGAAGCGGCCGTGACCGCGGCGGCGCTCGGCCTGTGCTTGTACGTCATCGTCGGTCCGCTCTGGGTGACGCGCTACCCCATGATGACGGATCTGCCCTTTCACGCGGCCAACGCAGCCATCCTGCGGCACTACGGCGATCCCGCCTGGCACTTCCGCGAGCAGTTCGTGCTGCAGCCCTTCGCGGTGCCCTATCTATCGATGTATCTCGTGGCGGGCGCGCTCATGACCTTCACGTCCGCGGTGACGGCCACCAAGATCGCCGCAGGGCTCATGCTGGCCATGCTGCCGCTGGGCCTGGCCGTGATGTTCCACGGCATGAAAAAATCGCCGCTGCTCGGCCTGACCGGCTTGGCCTTCGTCTGGTGCGGGCTCAGCGGCTGGGGCTTTCTGAACTACCTGGCGGCCCTCGGCCTGTTCGCCATGGTGGTGGGGCTCACGCTGCGGCTGCTCGATCGGCCGAGCCGGGCGCGGCAGGTGGCGCTGTCGGCCGCGCTGCTGCTGCTGTTTTTCACCCACGTCTTCCGCTTCCCCTTTGCCGTGGCAGCGGTGGTCGGCTGCGCGCTGGTGATGCTGCCTGCCACGGGGCGCTGGCGCCCCATCGTGCTGCCGCTCATCCCACCGCTTTTGGTCTTTGCCCTGTGGTGGCTTCTTCGCCCGCCCGCGTTAAGCGGCGGCCTCGGCCCGATGCAGATCGACTGGGTCAGGCTCGACCAAGCAGGCGGGCTGCTCTATCACAGCGTGCGCGATCCCGCCGAGGGCGAGGCTGCTCGACGCGCCCTTGCCCTGCTCGGCCTGGTCGCTGCGTCGGCCCTGGCGCTGTTCGCCATGCAGCAGCGCTGGCGCGGGCGAGACAGGCGCGCATGGTATTGGGGCGCTGGCGTCACGCTGATCCCGCTCTGCTGCGCGGCGGTCTTTCTCTGGCTATTTCTCGCGCTGCCCATGGAGATCGGCCTTTGGTGGTACGTCTACCCGCGGGAGATCACCGCTGCCGTCTACATCGCTTTGGGCGCGCTGCCCGACCTTCCCCGCCAGGGCTGGCTGAAGGCGCCCTTTGTTGCGGCCATGGCCCTGGGCGTGGTCCCCTTTGGCCAAATCGCCATCGAGCACCACGGTGCGCTCGATCGCGCCACCCGAGACTTTACCGCCATCATCGAGCGCATCCCGCAAGCGCCCAAGCTCTGCTACCTGATCTTCGACCACTCGGGCAGCGCGGCCGTGCACCCGCCCTTCATCCACCTGCCCGCCTACGTGCAGGCCACCCGCGGCGGCTGGCTGAGCTTTCACTTCGCCACCTGGGGCGCCGCGCCCGCGGTCTATCGTCCGCGCGACGAGCCGGGCGCCGTGGTGCCGCCGCCCACGCCGCTGCGCTGGGAGTGGACCCCGCATCGCTTCAGGCTCGAGCGCCACGGAGCCTTCTTCGACTGGTTCCTGGTGCGCCGCAGATCGGCGCCCGACCGGCTCTTTGCCGCCGACCCGAGCATCGAGCGGGTAGCCCACGAGGGCACCTGGTGGCTGTACCGACGGAAGGAGGCGGGCTCGCCCTAGCCCGCCGCGCCCAGCTAGATCGGCGCCACCAGCGGCGTTGCCACAGCGGGAAACGCGCGCTCCGACAGGCGGCGGAGCTCGCCCAAGTAGGCGCGGTTGCGGCGCTGCCAGCGATAGTTGATGCGCCTGGCATACAAGGTGACCAGCGCGGCGCTGAGCCGACCTCGCACCAGGCGCTCGGCGACCTGACGGCCGCTGTAGAAGCCAGCGTGGCCGTCCATCTGCCAGCGCTGCAGCTCGTAGGGGCTGACCCGGGCTGGCCGGAAGCAGACGTGGTGGCCGTCGTACTGGGCCCAGTCGCGGTGAAGCAGCCGACCTTGCTGGGCGATCTGCTCAGCCCAGCGGCTGCCCGGAAGTGGCGTCAGGAGCAGGAACTGCACCGAGAACAGATCGTGCTCGCGGGCAAAGCGCACCGTGCGCTCCACCGTGCCTGGGCCGTCGGCGTCAAAGCCCAGCACGAACATGCCGTGTACCTCGATGCCATTTCGACGAATACAGCGCAGGTGCTCGCTCACCTCGGCAAGGCTCTGGCGCTTGTCGGCCGAGCGCAGGCTCTGCTCGTTGACCGATTCGAGGCCGATGTAGAAAAGAGAGCAGCCCGCCTCGGCCATCTCGCGCACCAGCTCGGGGTGGCGCGCCACGTCGGCCCGCACCTGAGCCGACCACTCGGGCCGCTCGGGCAGCGAGCGAAATCCCTCGAGCATCTCGCGCACCCGCCGCCGATTGCCCGTGAAGTTGTCGTCGTAGACGAAGAAGGTCGAGCGCCGCAAATCGTAGGCCGCCATCTGCTGCACCACGCGCTCGGCGCTGCGGTAGCGCATGCGGCGACCGAAGGTGGTCGTCACCGAGCAGAAGGAGCAGTCGTGGGGGCAGCCGCGCGAGGTCTGGATGGGCACGAAGCGGCGCGTACCCAGGAGGGAGTTGGTGTCAAAGCCTTCGATCAGCCCCAGATCCGGATCGGGCCAGCGATCCAGATCCGGGCATAGCGGCGCCGTCGGCACGTGGTGCGGGCTGCCGTCTTCGGCCCGGTAGGACAGGCCAGCCACCTGGTCGAAGCCGCTGCCCTGCTCGAGCGCGAGCACCAGCGCGGGCAGCGCCTCCTCGCCCTCGCCGCGCACGACGTAGTCGCAATGCTCGAGCGCCTCGTCTGCGCAGTGCGTGGGGTGGGGCCCGCCCATGACCACGGGGATGCCGCGAGCGCGGATGCGCCCGGCGAGCTCGTAGCCCCGCGGCGCCGTGGAGGTGATGCACGATAGCCCCACCAGGTCGGCATCCGCGATGAGCTCCCAGTCGAGCGCGCGCGCCTCCTCGACCATCACCGTCACGCGGTAGCCCTGCTCGCGCAGGATGGTACCGAGCAGCACCACGCCCAGGCGCGGCATGCCGAAGCGGCTGAAGATGTGCAGGTCGGGCGGCCGCGGCTCGATGAGCACGACGTTGCGAACGGTGCGCGCGGGGCGGTGCAGATCCATGACCTTTCCTCGCCGCTAAGCTTGGCAACGAAGTGTCATGGAAGTTTCACGGGGACGGGAAAGGCAAAAACCGAACCCGCAACAGGTGCGCAACCACTGGAATCCACACACCCGCAGAGAGGTGATGCGCGCGCCGATTCACGGCACGAAGCGGTAGCCGATGCCGCGCACGGTGCGCAGGTGCCGCGGGTGGGTCGGGTCCTCGC
Source organism: uncultured Polyangiaceae bacterium (assembly GCA_964441055.1). Lineage (GTDB taxonomy): Bacteria > Myxococcota_A > Polyangia > Polyangiales > Polyangiaceae > JACQWT01. The sequence continues at coordinate 13,206 of CAYTYV010000069.1, forward strand.
CCAGCTTGCGGCGCAGCGCCGAGATGAAGTTATCCACGGTGCGGTCGGTGCCCTCGTAGTCGTCGCCCCAGACGTTCACCAAGATCTGCTCGCGGGTGAGCACGCGCTCGGGCCGCTCCATCAGAAACTGCAGCACGTCGAACTCGCGACCCTTGAGCCCCGGGTCGCGGCCGTCGACCCGCACGCGGCGCTTGGCCGGGCACAGCTCGATGGCGCCCGCGCGCAGCACCTGCTCGCTCTCGGGCTCCTCCGCACTCTGCGCGGCGCTGCGCAGGGCGGCCCGCACCCGCGCCAACAGCTCGGCGATGGAGAAGGGCTTGGTCACGTAGTCGTTGGCGCCGAGATCCAGCCCCTCGACTTTGTCGCTCTCGGCGCCGAGCGCGGTCAGGATCACCACGGGCAGCTGGGCGTCGTCGGCGCGGATGCGGCGCAGGATCTCGAGGCCGTTGACGCCAGGCAGCATGAGATCGAGCAGGACCAGATCGGGCCGCTCACGCTTGAGCTCCCGGAGGCCCTCGGCGCCGTCGGTGGCCACGCGCACGCGATAGCCGGCTCGGCCGAGGTTCAGCTTCAGTCCCAGCGTGATGGATGGGTCGTCCTCGATGACGAGCACGCTGTGCGGGCTGGCTTGGCTCATCCGGGTGGCACCTCCATGGCGGACATACCCTGGGGTGCCATGGGCAAGTCGATGGTGAAGCGGGCACCGTGGTCGGGCTCGGAGCGCAGCCGAATGCGGCCGCGATGCGCCTTGACCACCAGCCGGGCCATGGCCAGCCCCAGGCCGCTGCCCTTGGTCTGGACGACCAAGCGCGAGCTTCCGCGGTAGAAGCGCTCGAACACGCGGCGCTGCTCGCCGCGCGGGATGCCAGGTCCCTGGTCCTCGACCGCGAAGTGCACCCGCTTGCCCACCTGCTCCACCCGCACCGTCACTTCGTCCGCCGCCTCGGTCGTGCCGTATTTGACGGCATTGGACATCAGGTTGAGCAGCGTTTCTACCATGGCCACGCGGTCGGCCAGCACCGCGGGGCTGGGCTTGGGAAGCTCGAGCTTGACGCGCACCGCCGTTCCCTGGAGCTGCGACTCGAGCTGGGCCAGGGCCTCGCCCACCAAGGTGGAGGCCAGCTCGGGACGGAGCTCGTAGCTGCGACGGCCCGCTTCCATGCGCCCCCAGCTCAGCAGCCGCTCGATCATCGAGCTGAGCCGCGAGGTCTCGGTGGAGATGACGTCCAGGCACAGGGCCTCTTCGTCGGGGTCTTTGACGCCGCTCTGCAAGGTGTCGACGAACATCCGAATGCTCGCGAGCGGCGTGCGCAGCTCGTGCGAGACCTTGGCCACGAAGTCGGTCTGCAGCCGGGCCTGCCTGGCCTGCCGCCTCAGCGCCTCCTGGACGATGATGCCGCCCGTCAAGATGGACACGCTCAGGATCAGCACCAGGATGCCGAAGACGATGTCGAAGGCGGCGCGCTGGAAGACCAGGATCAGGATGCCCACGCTGGACAGCACCAGGGTGGGCACGAAGTACAGCGCAATCGCGAGGATGGTGCGTCCCATGGCGGCCGAGC
>CAYTYV010000069.1:14777-19367 GCA_964441055.1 uncultured Polyangiaceae bacterium
GCAAAAAGTGCAGAAGCAGGGTCCTCTGAAAGCACCTAATGCGTTGGTAGACCTGGCCAACGAACGGGACGGCCACGACAACATCACCGCCATGGTCATCAGCGTACCTGGGGGGCCGCCCCGGCGCCCGGGGGAAGGCCCGGCGGCGCTGCCGCCGACACCTCCGCGGGGTGGCGCGCGCCGCAGCGAGGAAATCGCGCACCGCGGCGGGAACGCCCGAGCAAATTCGCGGCGCCTTGGCGCCTTGGCGCCCGGGCGGTATCTCGGCTATCTCTTGTTGGAAACGACCGCCAGCCCGCGATGTGAAGCCATGCCCGAGCACCACGCCAAACGACACCAGCACCGAACCCGTACTCTCCGCCTGGGAGGCGCCGCGCTTGCGGCCGCGCTGGTCCTGCTCTTCGCGACTACGACCCGCGCGCAGGAGCCCCAGGAGGTCCTCACCATCGGCACGGTGGTGCCCAAGCACAGCCCCTGGGGCAAGGTGTTCCGCGTCTGGGGCCGAGCCGTCGAGAAGAAGAGCCAGGGGCGGCTGGGGCTCAAGTTCTACTGGAACAGCCAGCAGGGCGACGAGGCCACCATGGTCGGCAAGATCCGCGCGGGGCAGCTCGACGGCGCCGCGCTGAGCGCCTGGGGCCTTAGCGAGATCCATCGGCCCATCCTGGCCATGCAGATGCCCGGGCTGTTCACCGACTGGGCTGGCATCGATCGGGCGCGCGAGGCGCTCTACCCCGAGTTTCGCGCGGCCTTTGAAAAGCAGGGCTTTTACCTGAGCAGCATCGCGGGCCTGGGCCGAGCGCACGTGATGTCCATGGGCAAGGGCATTCGCACGCCCGAGGACCTTCGCGGCATGAAGCCTCCCCGGCTGCGCGGCGACGTCATCGGACCTGCCATGGGCGCGGTCATCGGCTACACGGCCGTGCCCATCAGCGTGGGCGAGGTGCTGCCTTCGCTCGAGTCGGGACGCATCGACATCATCGTGACCTCGGCGCTGGCGGCCGAGCAGATGCAATGGGCGCCGCGGCTGGACCACGTCTCCTCGGACGTGATGGGCATTGGCGTCGGCGCCACGGTCTTCTCGCTCAAGCGCCTCGAGGCCCTCGGCCCTGAGCTGCGAGAGATCATGAAGCAGACTGGCGACAAGGCGGGCGCCATCCTGCGCAAGCGCGTGCGCAAGCTCGACGAGGAGGCCTACGAGCGGCTCAAGCAGCGCATGACCGTGGTCACGCTCAGCGAGGCCGAGCGCAAGCACTGGATGGAGCTATTCCGCAAGGTGCGGGCGCGGCTGGCGCAGGGCACCTTTCCGCCCGATCTGGTAAGGCGGCTGGAGTCCATGGCAGGGCGGTAGGCGCGGATCCCCTTGGTGCGGCGCGCCCTTCCTTAGCGCGCGTCTTCGCCGTCGGCGGAAGCGCCCTCGCCGTCAGCGGAAGCGCCCTCGACGCCCTGGGCCAGCAGCTGCTCGGCGTTGGGCGGGGGCGAGGTCAACAGGCTCACCAGCACGGCCGCCAGCGTGGACAGGAAAAAGGCGGGCACGAGCTCGTATAGATCCAGCCCCCAGGCGGCGAGCCGCTGGCGGATCCACAGCTTCCAGAGCAAGGTCACCAAAAAGCCGGTCACCATGGCGGCCAGCACGCCTTGACGGCTCAGTCGCCGCCAGAACAGGCCGAGCAGCACGGGCGGGCCAAAGCTCGCGCCTAGCCCCGACCAGGCCAGCAGCACGAACCAGAAGACCACCCGGGCCTCGCCCAGCGCTGTGGCGAGCGCCAGCAGGCCCAGGACGAGGACCACCAGCCGACTGATGAGCACGATGCGCTTGTCCGAGACCTGCTCGTTTCGCTTGAGCGTCTTCTGGTAGATGTCGCGGGAAATGGCCGAGGCGGCCACCAACAGCTGGCTGTCGGCCGTGCTCATGATCGCCGCGATGATGGCCGCCACCAGTAGCCCGGCCACGGCTGCGGGCAAGAAGGTGGTGGCCGCCATGGGATAGGCGAGCTCGGGATCTTCCAAGGCGGGCATCAGCAGCCGACCGGCATGACCCAGCCAGACCGCACCGAACAGCGCCAGCACGCCCCAAGCGATGGCGATTACCCGACCGCGGGCGATCGCCTGGCGGTTCTCGGCGGCCATGTAGCGCGTGAGCACGTGCGGCTGTCCCGGGTAGCCGAGCCCGATGCCCAGCGCCCCGAGGATCAACCCGAGCAGGGCGAGGCCCACCTTGCCGCCGAACAGGTCGACGCGCTCGGCGCCAGGGGCCACCTCCAGGGTGGACGAGCCGATGGTGGCCGTCCCCCAGCGAAGCTCGCTCAGGCCCTCGAGCGGGACCTCGGCGCTGGCTCCCGCCCTGGCCGCGATGCGCTCGCTGGGAGCGGCGCCTTGTCGCAAGTCCTCGGGCGAGTCGTTTTGCAGGACCAGCACGGGCTGGCGCGCCGTGGCGTTTTTCGGATCCGCGGGCAAGAGCGTGCGGCCCTCGGGCACGCCAAGCCCCAGCCTTCCGGATGGCAGGCCAGCTAGGGAAAGGCAGGCGTCGTGGCCCTGGCGAGCGAAGATGCCCTCCTCGGCAGTGGGGCAGGCCGTTCCGCTGAGCCACAGCGTGCCGCCCTCCAGGTAGCCCGTGGCCTTGTTGGGAACCAGGCCCCCCGTGCCGAGCTCGAGCTTGAGGATCGCCCGCGGCGGCGCCTGCCGAGCAGCCTGCTCCAGCCCGCCAAGCCCGCTCCAGGGGGCGTGAAAGAAGATCAGGTAGACCGGAAGCACGACCAGGCCCACCACCATGAGCAGGCCTTGCAGGAGATCGGTCCAGGCGACCGCGCGGTAGCCGCCGAGCAGGGTGTAGGCAATGGTGATGGTCGCCCCGATGAGCACGCCCGCGCGGTAGTCCTGCTCGAAGACCACCGTGAAGGTCTTGCCCGCCGCGGTCAGCTGCGCGGCGACGTAGCCCATCATGCACAGGAAGATGATGATGACGGCCACGACGCGCACCGAGCTGCCGCCCGGGGTGCGCGCCTCGAGAAAGTCCGGGACCGTGAGCGAGCCCTGGACGCGCGAGAGTCGCCTGAGCCGCGGCGCCACCAGCAGCCAGTTCAGCACGAAGCCGCCCAAGCAGCCGAGCACGAACCAAGTGGCGGACAGGCCGTGGGCGTAGCCCATCCCGACCAGGCCCAGGGTGACCCAGCCGCTCTCGGACGAGGCGGCCGAGCTCACCGCCGTCACCCACGAGCCCTGGCTGCGGCCCGCCAGAAAGAAGCCCTCGACCGAGCGGGCGTAGCGCGAGGCCACCGCGCCGATGACCAGCATCACCACCAGGTAGGCGCAGAAGATGACGAGCAGCCAGTTCATGGGCCGGGTTGCGAGACCGGGGCGCTCACGGCACGGGCTCGTTGCAGCGGTCGACCATCTGCTGGACGATCGCGCCAAGTCCCTGCTCGATCCGGTTGAACTCGTCGAGCGCGCCCTGGCGCTCGCGGCTCGAGCTGGCTGCGGCCGCCTTGTTCAGCGTTTGCGCCATGTCGCGCGTCGCGGCGGCGTACTGGTCCCGCGCGGCTCGCAAGGGGCCTTGCTCGTCGGCCGAGAGATCGATGGCCACGACGTCCCGACCGCGCTCGGCGAGCTTTTTCGCGAGCTGTCGCAGGGTGTCGGGGTCACCAGCGTAGATGATGGTGTCGTGCTTCTGGGCGCGCTCGATGACTTGGGCCAGGATCTGGCAGGCCGTCAGCTTGTCCTGAGCCACGCGGACGCGACGATCGCGCTCGCTCTCGGGCGGAGCCTTGGCGGGCTCGGCCGCGGCCTCGGGCGCGAGCACGGTCGGCCCGCCACTATCGGTCTGCTGCGGCGCTGCGGGCAAGGGCGACGGCGAGGGCGAGGCGCCGCAGCCGCCCAGCACGGCGACGGTCATCCACCAAAACCAGCTTCTCATCGCGCTCACCGATTCAGGGCGCAGGTTCAGGGCGCGGGCGGGGTGATGCCCTTTTCGACCGCCCGCGGGCAGCCGACCTCCACGCCCGTCGGTCCCTCGGCCGTCTTCAGGATCTTGAACTCCACTCGGCGGTTCTTCTCCCAGGCCGCGGCGTTGCTCGCCGGATCGATGGGGCAGTACTCGCCGTAGCCGATCGGCCGTAGCCGATCGCGGTCGATGCCGCGGGCGGTGAGCGCCGCGACCACCGAGCGCGCCCGCGCGGTCGTGAGCATCACGTTGGCCTGGTCGGTGCCGCGCTCGTCGGCGTGCCCAGCCACCTCCACCCCCTGCAGCTCCGGCTTGCTCTGCAGCACCTCGGCCACCGCCTCCACGATGGGCATGGAGCCCGGCAGGATGGTGGCGCTGCCCGTGGCGAACTGGATCTTGTCGAAGGTGATGATCCGATGGCCCTTGAAGGCGATCTTGGCGTCGTCGGGACAGCCGTCCTGGTCGGCGTCGCCATCGTAGTCCTCGGGCTGGTCGGGGCACTCGTCCCGATCGTCGGCAATGCCGTCTTGGTCGTTGTCGCGCTCGGGGCAGCCGTCGCCGTCCTCGAAGCCGTCCTTGTCCTCGGCCTCGATGGGGCAGGTGTCAACCTAGTCGAGGATAACGTATTTGTAGTTGTCGAGCTCCGGAACAAC
>CAYTYV010000070.1:0-18856 GCA_964441055.1 uncultured Polyangiaceae bacterium
CGATAAACGACGAAGACCCCATCGCAGTCGTCGAGGTGCTCCGCGCGCCCACGCGCCTGCGCGTCGAGCGAGCGGCGAGCGGATACAAAGGAGAGGACTGATGGAGACCGTACTGACGGGATTGAGCATTGTCTTGGCGCTGGTGATCGTGATCCTCGTCAAATCGGTGAAGGTGATCCGGGAGTACGAGCGGGGGGTCATCTTCCGGCTCGGCCGCGTCAACCCCGGTAACGTCAAGGGGCCCGGCCTGCGGCTCATCATTCCGTTCATCGACCAGTTGCTCAAGGTCGACCTGCGCACCATCACCCTGGACGTGCCGCCGCAGGAGGTCATCACCAAGGACAACGTCACCATCAAGGTCAATGCGGTGGTGTACTTCAACGTGATGAACCCGGTGGACGCGGTGATCAAGATCGCCAATCACTTCACCGCCACCTCGCTGCTCGCCCAGACCACCCTGCGGAACATCTTGGGACAGCACGAGCTGGATGAAATCCTGGCCGAGCGGGAGAAGATCGGCCAGGCCCTGCAGAAGATCATCGACGAGGCCACCGATGCCTGGGGCGTCAAGGTCTCGGCCGTCGAGATCAAGGACATCGAGCTTCCGGAGATCATGCGGCGCGCCATGGCGCGTCAGGCCGAGGCCGAGCGCGAGCGGCGCGCCAAGATCATCGCGGCCGACGGCGAGTTCCAGGCCTCGCAGAAGCTCCACGAGGCCGCCCAGGTCATCGAGCAGACCTCGACCGCGCTGCAGCTGCGCTATCTGCAGACCCTGGTGGAGATCGGCGTGGAAAACGCCACCACGGTGGTCTTCCCGCTGCCGCTCGAGCTCACCTCGGCCTTCGAGAGCTTCCTCAAGAACCGCGCGCATGGGCAGGCTGCGGCGGTCGGCCCCGCGGCCGCGGCGCCCGCCAAAAAGGCGCCCTAAAGAACAACGCCGCAGCGCGCGTCCCGCTGGGCGCGCCCTCCCTAGGGCGTCTCGATCTTTCCCTCGCCGACGAGCTGCTGATAGCGCGAGCCGCCCGGGGTGGTCCACGCCTCGCCCGTTGGGTCCACGCCCGCCTGCCAGGCGACGTAGGCCGTGGCCAGCACGCGGATGGTCTCGCGCTGGTCCTCGGTTCCCCCGTCGCCGCAGAAGGTCGTGCAGGCGATGTCGGTCGGGTCCTCGAAGTCGCAGTGGGTGGCGCCGATGACGTGCGTGGTCCAGCCCTGCGGCGCCAGGTTGGCCAGGTGGACGCCGCCATTGCCATCGTCGTTGCAGTTGCCTGGTTCTCCCTCGATGGCAAAAGCGGGCACCGTAAGGTTGGGCGCTGCGCCGAGCGCCATGTCGTCGCGGTCGACCGGATCCAGCCCCAGCCAAGCGAGCACTGCCGAGTCGTCCACCGCGGCCAGCAATGACGACAGTCCCCCGGCCGAGAAGCCCGCGTGGATCACGGAGGCGCCGCCCGAGAGCGCGGCCGCCAGGGCGATCTGATCGGCCGCGTTCTGCGGATGGTCCGTGTCGATCACGGTCATGTGGCAGTACTCGGGCGCCACCACCCGCACGCCGTGACTGGCCATGTGCTCGGCCATGACCGCCATCTTGCCCCGGTCTCGCTGAAAGCCGTGCCCTAGCACCACCAGCGGCGCATCGCTGGCGCCCTCTGGCAGGTACAGCGTGTAGCTCATCTGGTTGTCCCAGCCGCAGTCGTCCGTGGGCTGCTGTCCGTTCGAGCTCGTGACGCTGAACGGGCCGGGTTGGAAAAAGTCGGTGGGCTCGACCACGCCGCCCGCGCCTGCTGCTCCTGCCGTGCCGCTCCCACCGTGGCCACCGACTCCGGCGGTGCCGGCGCCAGCCCCGCCGCTTCCCCCGGTTCCGGCCGAGCTCGCTCCCGCGCCCGCCGCGCCGCTGCCCTGGCCAAAGACCTCCTCATCGGAGCATCCACCAAAAGCCGCTACGCCGAGCAGCAGCCCCCATATCGCTGGTGTCGTTTTGATCATGACTCACGCTCGTCCGCTGTGTTTCCGGCCAACCCCACCTGATCGGCGATGGGCGTCAGGGCCTCGATCGAGATCTGGAACAGCTCGCCCAGCTCCACGCCGATCTTCTCGCACTCGCGAATGGTCTCGCGGTTGACGTTCGCCGCAAAGGCCTTTTCCTTCATCTTCTTCTTCAGGCTCTTGGGCTTCATGCCGACCATCTTGGTGGGGCGCACCAGCGCGTTGGCGGCCACCCGCCCGGTCACGGTCTCGGCCGAGCGCAGCGCGTAGTCGAGCTCGGTCTCGGGCGCCGTGCCCGTGCGCTCGCCGTTGTGCGCCCTAATGGCGTGCAGCGCCTCGGCGGGAAGCTTGCCCTCGAGCGCGGCCATGGCCTCGAGGCCGTGCCGTTCGGGCGTATCCTTGGTCCGGGGGAAGTCGAGGTCGTGGAGCAGGCCGGTCAGCCCCCACAGCTCCTCGTCTCGGCCGAGGCGTCGGGCGAGACCGCGCATGATGGCCTCGGTCTCCAGGGCGTGGTGCAGGAGGTGGGGCTCGGGCTTCGAGGCGGCGAGCAGCGCCAGCGCATCATCGCGGGTGATCATCGTTTCGCTCCAGGTTGCGGTGCGCAGCTAGCATAGCGGACCGAACGAATCGAAGGGAGTGCAGGCATCGAGCAAGGGGTATGCTAACCCGAGCCCGGGCTAGGGCAACCGCAGCTTCGCGCCGCCCGCCCGTCGAGACTGGCCGCGTCATGTCTACCGCTCATCCGCCCTCCGAGCTGCCGCAGCAGGACCGGACCCTGCGCGATCTGGACTGGCCCGCGCTGGTGCGCGCCGTTGGCCGCGGCTGCATGAGCGAGCAAGGGGTGGAGCGGGTCGAGGCGCTCGAGCCAGCAGCCACCCTGGAGCAGGCCCGCGAGCGCATGCAGCTCACCGCCGAGGCGCTCGATGCCCTGGCCGAGGGCGAGCCCGTGCCCGCGGCGAGCGTGCCCGGGCTAGACGAGATCCTGGATCGCGTCCGCCGCGGCGGGCTGGCCAGCGCGGGCGAGCTGCGCGACGTAGGGCAGGTGCTGGAGGTCGCCGCGCACCTTCGTCCCTATGCGCGTGCGCGCCAGCCGAGCCAGCCGCTGCTCGCCCAGACGCTCGGCACCGATCCGTCGCTCGACCGCTTGGCCGACCAGCTCGCGCGCGCCATCGATGCCGAGGGGCGCATCGCGGACGGTGCCTCGGACGAGCTCGGTGCGGCGCGTCGGCGCGCCCGCGGGGCCCGGGCTCGGCTGCTCGAGCGGCTCGGGCAGCTCGTCGCCCGTTTCGGCGACGTCCTGCGCGAGCCCCGCCACGTCGAGTGCGAGGGCCGCTATGGCCTGCCCGTGCGCTCGGACGCCCACCGCCGCGTCGACGGCATCGTGCTCGGCTCGAGCGCGTCCGGGGCGACCATCTACGTCGAGCCGCGGGAGATCACCGAGCTCAGCAACCGGCTGAAAATGGCCGAGAGCGACGTGGAGCGGGAGCTCGTCCGGGTGCTGGCCGCGCTGACCGCCGAGCTGCATCAGCAGGCCGATGGCGTGGAGCAGGCCTACCAAGCCTGCATCGAGGCCGACGTGCTCGCCGCTCTGTGCCGCTGGGCCCAGGAGCACCGCGCCGTTGCGGTGGTGCCCGACGACGAGCCCCGCATCGATCTGGTGGGCATGCGCCACCCGCTGCTCGTCGTCGGGCAAGGGGCGGTGGTGCCGAACGACATCGCGCTCCGTAGCGGCTGCGCGCTGGTGATCTCGGGGCCCAACGCGGGCGGCAAGACCGTGGCGCTCAAGGGCCTGGGCCTGGCCGCGTGCATGGCCTACGCGGGCATTCCGCTGCCAGTCGAGGAGCGCTCGCGCCTGGGCTGGTTCGCCGAGGTGCTGACCAACGTGGGCGACGAGCAATCCGTGGAGCATTCGCTGTCCACCTTCAGCGCCCACGCGGCCAATCTGGGGCGCATCGTCGAGCGCTCGGGCCCCCGCTCCCTGGTGCTGCTCGACGAGGTGGCGGGCGGCACCGATCCCGAAGAAGGCGCGGCCTTGGCAGGGGCCGTGCTCGAGACGCTGGTGGAATGCGGAGCCGCGGTGGCCGTGACCACCCACTACGAGCGCCTCAAGGAGCTGGCCTCCCAGATGCCCGAGCTCGACAACGCTTCGGTGGGCTTCGACTTCGACGCCATGCAGCCCACCTTCCGGCTCACCCTGGGCGTCCCCGGGGCATCGAGCGCGCTCGCCGTGGCGGCTCGTTGCGGGATCTCCGCGGCGGTCATCGAGCGCGCGCATGCGCTTTTGCCCGAGCGCACGGTCGAGCGGGAGCAGCTCTTGGCAGAGCTAGAGCGCGAGCGGAGCACCGTGGTCCAAGCCCGCGAGCAGGCCGAGCAGGAGGCCGAGCGGGCGGCCTCGCTGCGCGCCGATCTCGAGTCGGAGCGGCAGGTGGTGCGCCAAAAGGAGCGCGAGCGGCTGGCGCGTCAGGCAGCCGGCTTGCACCAGGCGATCCGCGAGGCCCGCGCCAAGCTTCGCGCGCTGTCGGCGATGGAGCCCGAGCAGGGTAGCGCCGCGCAGCAGCGCCGAGCCCAGAGGCTGGTGGACGAGGTGGCGCGGCACGTGGCCGTGGGAAGCCCTATCGACCGCGCCCTGCGCGATCGGAGAGCCGGCTCCGCCGAACGCGCGCCCGCCCCGGGCGAGCTGCGACCGGGCCTACGCGTGTTCGTCGAACGGCTGGGCGCAACGGCCGAGGTGAGCGAGCCGCCCGAGCGGGGGATGGTCCGCGTACGGGCCGGGGCGTTTTCCATGCGGGTGCCCGTGGCCGAGCTCCGCCTCGATCCGAAAGAACGACGCGCGACTTCAAAAAACGCTGCCGCCAGGCAGGCTGCGCGGCCTGCTCCGCCCCCCAGCTCGACGCCCTCGCTGCAGAGCCCCCTTCGCACCAGCGGCAACACCTGCGATCTGAGAGGCTTGCGCGTTGACGAGGCCCTGGCCGAGCTCGACCTCTTCGTCGATCGCTGCCTTTCCGCGGCCGAGTCGGTGGGCTTCGTCCTGCACGGCCACGGCACGGGCGCGCTCAAGCAGGCCGTGCGCGAGCACCTAGCCGGCTCGCAGCTCGTCGTCGACTACCGCCCCGCCGAGCTCGGCGAAGGCGGCGATGCCTTCACCATCTTCTGGCTGGATGTGTAGACGATGGGGGCTAGCGGGTCGCCACCGTGACGGTGCCGTCGATGACGAACTCGGCGCGCGCCCACTCCGCGGCGCCAGGCGGCAAGAACAGCCATCCGCCCGGTAGGTGGTCGTAGGCGAAGTACTGCCCCAGCCGCGTCTCCAGGGCTCCGCCCGCGGTGCGCACCCGCACGTCAACCGCACGGCCCGATAGTGGTCGCCTGCTCTCCACGGTCTTCTGGAAGGTGGCCTTGCCCCGCCCTTCCACGGTGATGAGCTCGTAGCTCTGCGGCCCGCCCGCTGGCCCGTGCCAATCGGGCAGGTTCACGTTGCGGCCCCGGTTGAGCAGCTTGGCGTAATGGTAGTCCGATATCCACTGGTCGTCGCAGTAGCCCATGATATCGGTGGCGTCGTCGGGCGCGAGCAGCATCGGCCCGAACGGATTGTAGCCCCAGACGCCGATCTCGCCCTCGTCGTAGGGGTAGTCGTAGTCGATGGAGGACGGATCCAGGCCGTAGCCGCAGGGGGCGTGCTCCAGGCCATGAGCATGCCCGATCTCGTGAGCGCAGGTGTCGGCGGCCACCTGCGGGAAGCCCACCCCAATGGCCATGCGCAAGGACACGGTACCCGTGTCGGGCGGGCTGTTGTTCAGCATCGTCACGCCCAGCAGGCAGCCGCTGCCGCAGTATTGGTAGAAGGTGTCTTTGGGGTTGAAGATGCCGTAGTAGTACACGTCGTCTGGCGCGTCGTCGGCGTTGCGAAAGCCGTACACCGTGATGCCCAGGTCCTGCCAGCCCGAGCCGTCGGCGCCCAGCCTGCCGCTCCAGGGCTCGACCTCGCGCACGCTGATCTCCACGTCGGACACGGGGTAGATGCCGACGAAGAGCTGGCGGAAGGACTCGACGCTCTCGGGCGACAGATCCGGCACTCGCCCCGAGCCGTCGTAGTTGTAGGCAAAGGGCGCCAGGATGACCCGCAAGGTGTTCTGCGGCCCGTCGACGAAGACCGGCTCGGTGGCATCGGCGCTCGGGTAGTGCGCGGCGGGCAGCTCGTCGCCCTCTTCGCGCTCCTGCAAGAGCGAGACGCGATAGTCGAAGACCTCGCCGATGCGCTCGCCAGGCACGTCGATGTTGACCGTGCTGGCGAGGTCTTCGTCCACGGAGCTCGACAGGGGCATCAGCACGTGCTCGCCGTCGATCGGATCCTGCCCGGCGAGCTTGAGCCGGGCGGTCACGGGCTCGCCGTCGTAGCCCGCGTCGGTCGTATAGAAGATCCGCACCATGGCGGAGCGGCCCTGGACCAGCGGCACGGTCGACTCAAGCGGCAGGCCGTCCTGCATCAGGGCTCGCTCGAGGCCCTGGTAGATGGCCACCTTGGTGAGCATCACCCCCGTGGCGCCCATGAGCGGCGGCGGGTCATCGCCGTTTTTGGCGCTGCGCTCCTCTTCGCTCGCGCAGCCCGCGAGCGCCAAGGTGACTAGGGCCCAAAGAAGGTGGTGGATGCGGAGCTTCATGGCGCTAGCCATAGCGCATGTGGAGCGCTGATGCATGACTGTCGACAGGCTCGCGAGCCGTTGACGCGGATTACCTGCGATCGGTGTGGGATTGGTGCAGATAACGTACGCCATGGGGCGACAATGTCGACAAATGTAACGAAAGAGGCGGCCACCCTCCGCGGCGAGGCGCATGCTATCATTGCAGCATGATGGGTAAGTCAGCTTATAGGGAGCTAGCTCGATGGGGCGCGGCCGCGGCCGCGAGCGCTGCGCTCATCGGCTGTGGTGGAAAGGCCGTGGTCGACCCGGCCGGTGGCGGCACCGCGACGGGCACCGCTACGGGTACGGCCGCGCTCGAGCTCAGCATCGTGGACGGCTTGGTTGGCGCGGATTGCATGCCGCCGCCATCGGTGGATCCGCTCAGCGCCTGGTTCACCATGCGCTACGACAACAGCCTCGGCACGGCCCAAGGCCAGGCGGTCATCACCGCATGCACCGTCTACCTCGGCGGCCCACCAGCCTCGGCGAGCTACTCCATCGATATCGATCCGGCCGCCAGCGGTGAGGTGGCCGCGGGCGCAGTGGTCGATGTCGACCACATTAAGGTGGCCGACTCGGCCGTGGGAGTCGCCCATCCCTGCGGGCTTTGCGGCTCGCCGTCGGCGCTGTTCGACGTCGAGGTGCAGGTGGACGGAGGCCCCGCCCAGACCGTGAGCGCCAGCTTCGACTTCGGCTGCGCGTACTAGCCGAGACTGCTAGAAGCGATACTCGAAGCGCAGCGAGATCCCCACGCCCTTGCCGCTGATCTCGGGCACCAGCAGGAACTTGGCGGGGTTGCCCCGAAGCGGCACGTCGATGAGCTTCAGGCCGCCCGAATCGAAGTCGATGTACTTCTCGAGCTTCTTGATGAGCTCTTGATACTGCTGGTCGTCGCCTGGCAGCTTGAGCTCGGAGCCCTGCTGCGGCTTGAGCGCGCCGCTCTCGATGTTGCGCTGCACCTCGTCGGCAATTAGCTTGGCGGTCTCGTCGTCCAGGGTCAGATCCAATGGCTCGGGCATCCTTCGAGATTACGGGAAGGCCTGGGCGGAATCAACGGTCGCCGCGCGCGAGCAGGATCAGGTCAGCTTTTGGCTCCGCAGCACTTCTTGTGCTTGCGCCCGCTGCCGCAGGGGCAAGGGTCGTTGCGCCCCACCTTCTGGACCCGCGCTGGCTCGAGCGGATAGAGCAGCCGCTCCAGATCGGCGAGGTCCTCGGGCTCGTCGGGCTCGATGCCGACCACGGCCTTCCAGCCGCGCTCGGAGCATAGCGCCATCACCTCCTGCGCCCTCTCCAGCGTCTGCACCCGCACGACGGCCGGATGCGCCGATGTTCCCAGCTTGCCAGCCATGACGCCCTACTGTGGCAAGAAAGCGAACATATCAGGCGCTCCAGCGCCGCACCAGGCCCTCCTGGGCCGTGGAGGCGACCAGCGTCCCCTCGCGGGTATAGAGCTGCCCCTGCACCAAGCCTCGAGCCCCGCTGGCCGAGGGGCTGTCCACGGCATAGAGCAGCCACTCATCGAGCCGGAACGGGCGGTGAAACCACATGGCGTGGTCCAGGCTGGCCACCTGCATGCCCTGGCTCAGCCAGGAGACTCCGTGAGGCTGCAAGCTGGTGGTGAGGAAGTGGAAATCCGATGCGTAGGCCAATAGATACTGGTGAATCGACGGATCGTCGGGCAGCGCGTCGATGGCGCGGAACCAAACCTGCCGATGAGGTGGACGCTTGTCGGGGCGCACGGGTGAGACGGGCTTGACGGGGCGGATCTCGATGGGGCGCTCGACCGTGGCCTGCTGGCGCAGCTTTGGCGGGATGTGGTCGCGGTGGCGCTCGGCGAGCTGGCGCTCGGAGAGCAGCCCCTCAGGTCCCGGTACGGCCTGCGGCACGGCGGCCTGGTGCTCGAAGCCCTGCTCGACGCGCTGGAAGGACGCCGACATGCTGAAGATGGCCTTGCCCTTCTGAATGGCCACCACCCGCCGCGTGGTGAAGCTCGAGCCGTCGCGGATGCAGTCGACCTCGTAGACGATGGGCGCGGTCGCGTCGCCGAGGCGCAAGAAATAGCCGTGGAGCGAGTGCGCGCGGCGCTCGGCAGGCACGGTTTGCTCGGCCGCCGAAAGGGCTTGGCCGAGCACCTGGCCGCCAAAGACCAGGCCCCAACCCAAGTCCTGGCTCTGGCCGCGAAACAGGTTGTCCTCGATGCGCTCGAGCCGCAGCAACTCGAGCAGCTCCTGGAGCACGCTTCGCATGGTGGACGAAGGCGTAGTGCGTTCGGGCGGTCGCGCCTAGCTCGGACTCGGCCGCAGCCCGTCGCTCATGGTCGCTCGCCAGTGGGCTCGCCCCGCCAGGTGCTGGCCGCCGTGCCCATGGCCAGCGCCGTGGCCACCCCCATCGCCTCCCACTCCCAGCCCGGTAAAAACGGCGCGACCACGGCGGCGACCATGTAGGGCACGGCGGCCCAGGCCAGGCTGCGGTCCACGGCCGCCGCTGCCATCCACACCACCGTGGAGAACAGCAGCAGAATGACCAACACGGCCCAGCCAAAGGGCATGCCGAGATAGCGGGCGAGCGGCGCGAACACGGCGCCCACGAAAAAGGCCGCCCACAGGGCCCAGAGAAAGCGCCGATTGACCGCGGTCTCGAACAGCCGCTCCTTCCACACGCGCATGGCCAGCACCAAGAACGCGCCATAGCAGCCGTTGACCACCATGAAGGTCAGCAGCGGGTCGCGCAGCACCTCGGAGCGCGTCAGCGCGCCCAGCACGAAGTAGAGCCCCGCCCAGATAATCCCCATGGCCGTGAGCACGCGGGCGCGCTCTCGCCGACCGACCAGCTTGTCGGTGGTGCGGCCCAGCTCCCGCAGGCTCTCGATCTGCGCCACCTCCTGTTCGCGTTGGCGCTTGAGATCCAGAAGCTGCGCACTGAGCAGCTCGTTGGGCTGGGGCAGCTCGGCAATGAGCAGCCGGGCCGACTTCTCGTCCTCTTGGTCCAGCTCAAAGCGGACCATCATCTCGAGCAGCTGCTGCTGCGTCGCGGCGGCCTCCTCGTTGGCGGGCCACTCGCGCATGGCCTGCTGCAAGGCGAAGCGGCACTCGCCGAACAGCCGGTAGGTCTCGACGGTCTCGCGCTCGTCGCTGGGGTCGCACTGCGCCAGGTGCTCCTGCAGAACCTCGAGTCGCTGGATGGCCTCCGAGCTCAGCTGCAGGGAGTGGCGGTGGTGCAGGTGGTTTTCGATGGCGCGACGTAGCGCCAGGACGGTGGCGTAGCGGTCGTCGGGATCGAGCGCCGTGGCCTTGCGGCAGATGTCGCAGAGCTCGGTGGGCACCGAGGCGTCGTAAGGGTAGGGCTTGGGGTCGACCGCTGCCTCCAGCGTCTGGATGAGGTTCTTGCCGAGGTTCCGCGGCATGCCGGTCAGGATCTCGTGCAGGACGGCGCCGAGCAGGTAGACGTCGCTGCGCTCGTCCACCGCTCGGGGGCTCGCCGCCATCTCGGGCGCCATGTAGCCGGGCGTGCCCGCGATGGCCTCGCTGTCCGCCACGTAGGGCAATCCCAGGTCGTTGTCGGGGTCGAGCGAGACCGCCAGGCCCCAGTCGAGCACGTATACCTCGCCGAACTCGCCCGCCATCACGTTGTCCGGCTTGAGGTCGCGGTGCAGGACGCGCTTGGTGTGAGCGTAGTGCACGGCGTTGCAGACCTGGATGAGCACCTCCAGGTGCCACTCGAGCGGATCGCCCACGTTCGCCAGCTCGCGCAGCCGCTCTTCGTCCCGCAGTAGCCGGCTCCACGGCGTGCCCGTGATGTGCTTCATCACGATGAGCGGCGCTTCGACCTCGTCCTCGCCGAGCATGTAGACGGGCACCACGTTGGGATGCTCGAGCACCCCCGTCACCCGAGCTTCGCGCAGCAGCTGCAGGTAGGCTTCGTCGCTCTCGATCTGCTCGCGCAGGCCCTTGACGGCCACCTCGCGGCGCAGGTGAAGCTGTCGGGCTGCCCGCACGATGCCCATGTTGCCGCGGCCGATGATCCGGTCGGCCATGCGGATCTGGGCGGGGTGGTCGCTGGCCTTGCCTACCAGCCGCGGCAGCTGCTCCAGCCGCGAGGGCGGCTCGCTGGCGGCATCGGAGGACGGCAGCACGGTGCCGCTCGGATTGCAGACGAGCTGCGTCTCATCCACGGCGCGCTGCGTCCATTGCTGCAGCAAGCTGTGCCGATAGCTGTCGCAGTCGAACCCTGCCTCGGTCCCCACAGAGCTCCATTGTCAGCCGGTCGGGCTGGTGGAGGCAAGTCATAGTGCGCGCTCGGCCGCGCTCGCAGCGGGGATGCAGTTGAGCTGCGAGCGGAGCACGGTGGCGTGTGGCCAACAAATGTCAATGAATGCGAGTGGTTGTGTAGCGAGCTGGCTTGCTTGCCCGCGGCGGGCTCGCCGTGGTAGCGATCGCCGAGCAGCCGGTTGGGCGGCGCCTTTTGCGCGCGCCGTCTGCGCTGCGCGCGCCCATCATGAGCGAGCACGATACCGTCATCGTCGGTGCAGGCATCGCCGGAATTTGTGCGGGCTATGCGCTGGCCGACCGGGGCCTTCCCGCGCTGGTGCTCGAGCGCAACGAGTGCTCGATCGGTGGCCGCGTGGCCGCCTACCCGTCGACGAGCTTCGAGCACCAGGGCCGAGAGTACGTCGCGTCGCTGGAGCACGGGGTGCACGGCTGGTGGCGGCAATATCGGAACTTCCTCGCGCTGCTCGAGCACGCGGGGCTTCGGGACCGGCTCGTCGATGCCTACGACCAGGCCATCCTGTTCGACGACGGCCAGCAGATGCATCGCACCAACGTCGGGCGCCAGACTCAGGTGACGCCCTGGCCCGAGCCCGTGCATCACACCCCACTTCTGTGGAAGCGGAACATCCGACGGCTGATGAGCGTCCGCGATCTTCCCCGCATCGCCACCATGGCGGGCAAGGTCATGGAGAGCCTGTTCTTCGACCCCTACCTCGAGGCTCACCGCGAGCGCTACGATCGCTTGCCCGTCAGCGCCTTCACTCGCGATCTACCCTTCTTCTTCCAGTCCTTTCTCAAGAGCCTGACCCGCAGCGGCTTCTTCTCCGATCCGCCCGAGGTCTCGCTATGGGCCTTCCTCTTGGCGCTGCAGCTCTACGTGTTCCTGCGCAAGGAGGACCAGTGCTTCTCCTTTGCCCGCGGCGCGGTCGCGCCCACCGTGCTCGAGCCGCTGGCCGAGCGGATCCGGCAGAAGGGCGGCGCCGTGGTCAAGGGGATCCGGGTCGAGCGCCTCGTGCGACGACCCGAAGGGGGCTGGCGTCTCGAGTTCCGTCGCACAGGGGCCGCCGAGCCGGATGCGCCTGCCGAGCTGCAAGCGCCCGCAGGATCGCTCGCGGCCAAGGCCCTGGTGCTGGCCGTGGACGTCGAGGGCGCCAAGGAGCTCGGCCGCAGCTGCCCGGCGCTAGCCGATGCGCTGGGCGATGCCGACGTGTTCGTCGGACAGGCGGCCACGGCCATTCGCCTTTGGTGGAGCCGCTCTCCCAGCTCGCGCTGGGGCGAGAGCGGCGTGTTCGGCGGCAAGGCCACGGCGGACAACTACTTCTGGCTGCACCGCTTCGTCGACGAGTTCGCCGCCTGGCACGCCGAAACGGGCGGCGCCGTCTCCGAGTGCCACATCTACGCGCCCCAATCGCTGCACGCGCTTTCCGACGAGGAGCTTTTCAGCCGCGTGGAGCGCGACATGGCGCGGGCCTTCCCCGAGGTAGCCGGCTGCCGCATCCATCGCGCCATCGTGCGCAACCGCGCCACCCACATCAACTTCCCGGTCGGCTGTGCCCGCGCCTTTCCGCAGGTGGCCACCCCGTTCGACGACCTGGTGCTGTGCGGCGACTGGATTGATGGCAGCGTGCCGGTCTTGTACATGGAACGGGCATGTCAGACTGCGCTCAAGGCCGCCAACCTGTTGCTCGCCCGCCGCGGTCGTCCCCCATGGCCCATGCGGACGCCTCGGCGGCCGCCGCCTCACATGCGCCTGGTGCAGGCCGCGCTGCGGCACGTCGACAGGCGCCTTCCCCAGCTCTGGCTCACCGGTCGGTCCTGTCGTCGTCGCCGCTGAGCGGCGCTCCGCGTTCGCGACGAGGCCAGGAGTAGCCGAGCGGCGCACCGAATCAGCCACCTCGGAGACGCGATGTCCAACTATCCACCGTACGTCGAACGCGGCGGCGCGCAGGTCTTTCGCCAGCCGTTGGTGCTCTATGGCCTGCACATCCGCGCCTTCGTGCTCGAGGCCGATCGCGCGGCTTTGCAGCGGCTCTGCGACCGTCAGCTCAACGCGCCCGCACAAGGTGTGCGGCGCTACGAGGTGCTGGCGCCGCGGATCATGATCGCCTTTGCCGAGATCGATCGCGCCACCTCGCTCGACCCGCGCGACCGCGAGCGCGGCTGGCTGCCCGAGATCGACGTGGCCTTCTGGGTGCCCGTGGCCGTGTTGCGCCAGGACGACGGCGACTGGGACATTGCCGACGTGGCCTGGTTTCTGCCGTATTTGTGGGTCGACAACGCCTGGGCCATGGCCACCGGAAGGGAGATCTATGGCTTCCCGAAGGAGATCGGCGAGTTCTCCATCCCGGTCAGCCGCGGTGGGCAGGGCGCCTACAGCGTGTCCACGCTAGTGCTCGACAAGCATCGGCCAGCCACCCGCGCCCAGTTTCGCCAGGTGCTGGAGATCCGGCGGGAGGATGGCTTCCCCGACCAGCCCGACCTCGGCAGGACCTACCGAGATGCGGTCGATGCCTTTGGCGAGGTGTTCAAGCTGCTGTTCGGCGCGGGCGACGCCATCCGGCTGGCGCTCGACGTCGGCGTGGACGTGGCCCGACTGACCGACAACCTGTGGGACTACGTCAGGAACACCCGGGTGCCCATGGTCTTTCTCAAGCAGTTCCGCGACGCCAAAAATCCCCGCAAGGCCTGCTACCAGCGGGTGATTCGCGCTGAGGCTGACGTGCACGCGGGCAGCTTCGAGGGCGGCGGGCCCTTGATGGGAGACTTCACGCTCGATCTGGCCGATTTCGACAGCCATCCCCTGGCGGCCGACCTCGGTCTGACGCCCGGGCAGAGCCACATCGACGAGGCCTTCTGGCTGGCCTTCAGCTTCACCATGGACCCTGGCGAGGAGCTGTGAGCGGTCGTACGGCGGCCGATCCCTAGCGATCGCGGTCCGATCGCTTGGCCGAGTTGGCGATCTGCTGCCGCAGCGCGGCGTAGTCGATGTCGGGCAGCACGGTTGTGGGCTGCGGTATGTCGGGATCGTCGGCCGCGGCCGTGGGCGTCGGCTGCGGGGCCGTCGGCTCGCCTTGCTCGCTGCGAAGCTGCTCGCGCAGATCGCTGCTGCGCCGCGTGGGCATCACGGTCGTTTCCGCCTCGTCATCGGCGTCGCTGGCGGGCGGCGATCGGAAGGGTAGGGCGCCGTCGGGACGTGCCAGCGCGGCCCTATCGTGCGCTTTGGTGACCGTATCGCCCCACGGGTCCACGCCTTCCGCGGGCGGGCGCTCGGCAGGCGGCTCAGGTGCTGCCTCGATCCGTTGCAGCGCAGCCCAGGCCTGATCCAGCCATCGGCCGTGCTCCTCGTTGCCGTGGTGCATCATGCGGCCAAGAGCCATGAGAAGGTCGCGCGCCCGGAGGAGCCGCTCGACGCTCAAGACGCTGCTTGCACCGAACTGCTTGCGAAAGCGCTCGAGCCCTTGTCGCGGCGTGGCCAACAGCGCCCAGAGCACCGTCCAAGCCCTGTTCGGTGTCGAATCGCGCGCGTCGTCAGCAGCCATGCGCAACCTACTCCACCATCATGGTAGCGCTCTCTGAGGATCCTGCGCAAACCGCCGAAGTCGCAGATTGTCGAGGGATCGGCCGCCTACTCGAGGTGCAGGATGGTGCCCTCGTAGCCCACGATCCACGCCTCGCCCTGGTCGATCACGGCGACGGCGTGAAGGTCGGCCGCGGTGGGGCTCGGCACGCCGAGCCAGGTGCTTCCGTCGAAGAACAGGATGGTGCCGTCCTCGCCCACGGCCCAGACGCTCTGGGCATCGGCCGCGCCCAGCCCGAGGAGATCGGCCTCGACGGGCGTGTCGACCAGGGTCCAGGCCGCGCCGTCGTAGCGGTAGGCGCTGCCGTCCGAGCCGACCGTCCAACCGTCGTCCGGGGCCAACATCAGCACCGAGTGCAGATCCTCCTCCGTCGGACCGTCATGGGCGGTCCACTGGGTGCCATCGTAGTGGAGCATGGTTCCATCGGGCCCGACCGCCCAGCCGTCCGAGGCGCTCGCCATGCCGACCGCGTCGATGCCGCCGTTGTCGTCGGTGTCCACCGCGGTCCAGTCGTCGATATCCCCACCAGAGTAGTGGCGCATGCCGACCTGCCCGTACGCGGGCGTGGCCCACCCGTTGTTGGCATCGAAGAAGGTCATGCCGTGGATGCAGCCGCCAGGCACGAGCAGCTCGGTCCAGCTCGAGCCATCGTAGTGGTAGCCCAGACCTGCGCCGCCCAGCGTCCACACGTTATCGGCAGCCAAAGCGGCCACGCCGTGCATGTGCCCGACAGAGCCTTCCGTCTCGTCGACCCAGCTCCCGCTCGTGAAGTGGAAGAAGTAGGGCACGTTGTCGTCCTCGTTGCCTCCGGTGGCCCAGCCCTCCTCGGCCGAGACGAAGTCGACGCCGCTCAAGGGAACGGTGTTGGGCACGGCGCTGGCAGCGGCGCTCGCCATCCAGCCCTTGACGGCGATCTCGACCGATGCGTCGGCCGCGCCGCCCTCGCCGTCGTCAACGGAAACGGAGATGGTGGCCGTGCCGCGATCGGCAGGTGCGGTCCAGGTGATGGGGCCTGGGCCGCTTGTGGCGCTGAGCGAGCCCGCGTCGGCCGACCAGGTGTACTCGAGCTCGTCGCCGTCGGGATCGCTGGCCAAGATCTCCAGCACCACCGTGGCCAAGGTGACCACCGCGCTGCGGTTGGCGCTTAGCTCGTCGATGGTGGGGTCTTGGTTGTCCGTCCCTCTGGCCGTGTCGTCCGAGCTACAGGCCGAAAGGGCGCCTGCGGCGCAGCCCAGGGCCGCCAGTGCAACAAATCGCTTCATGTCGCCATGCTCCCGTCCAAGGTTCGGCGCATGGTGGTTGTCGGTCGCGCCGTTGTCAACGCGCTTGCTGGCCGAGCCCCGCTGGCCGTCGCCGCGATGGGATTCGACTTTGCACGCCCACGCTGCAGCTCTATCGTGAGTGGCGATGACCGAACCCCGAGCTCAAACGGCAGCGTCAGGGCGCAACACCAAGCCCGGTGCCGAGATCATTCTTGTCTGCAACCCGCGAGCTGGCGGCCGCTGGAAGGAGCTCGCCGCCATTCTCGACTCCGAGGAGGCCCGCTTCGCGCGGCGCATCGTCACCGACTCGGTGGACGACATCGCGCCCGCGCTCGCTGCCCTGGGCCGCCACGCCAAGCTGATCTGCATCTACGGCGGCGACGGGACCATCCAGCGCGTGCTCGACCAGCTCTCGCCGCGCCGACAGGACGAGGTGCTGGTGGCGCTCATCGGCGGCGGAACCATGAACGTCACGGCGCGCTGGTGCGGCTTCAACCGGCCGCCAGCGGACAACTTCCGCGCGGTGGTGCGGGCCTACCGCAACGGCAACTTGCTGCTGCGCGAGGTGCCGCTGCTCGAGGTTCGCCGCGGGCAGAGCACGGTGCGCTGCTTCACCTTTGGCATGGGACCGGTCATCCGGGTGCTCGACGCCTTCGAGCGCGGCCCCAAGAGCAAACGCCGAGCCGTGATGCTGGGCCTCAAGTCGGCGGCGGCCGCGGTGGTCCGTCGCCCGGCCAAGGCCCGCGCGATGCTCGAGCCGATGGACGCTGAGGTCAGGATCGACGGCGAAAAGCTGGCCTTCGACCGCTACTCCGTGCTGTTCGCCAACGTGACCGGTCAGATCAACCCCGGCATCACGCCCTTCGTGGGCGAGCGAGGTCGCGACAGCTTCTTCTGCGCCGCCTATGCCGTCGACTCGCGGGAGGTGGCTTTGGCTGCGCCGCTGCTGACCAAGGGGATCCTGCCCATCGACACGGGCTCGCTGCTGAGGCGGCTCGCCCCGTGGAAGCGCGCCGAGCAGCGCAAGGGTCTGCCTACCGACCCGCGCTACGTAAACCGCACGGCTTCGAAGCTGCAGATCGTCACCTCCGAGCCGCTGTACACGGTGGACGGTGAGCTTTTGAACTCGCCCGAGGAGACGATCGACGTGGAGATCGGCCTGCGCCTGCGGCTGGCCGTCTCTGCCACGGCCAGCCTGCCGCCCGGGTTGCGCTACGCGGCCGACGCGGTGGCGCGCTGAGGGGGTGTTTCACAGCCTGCTGCGTCGCGCGGCAACTGGTCCTGGCACCAGAGCGAGCTGCGGCCGAAGGCCTACGGCGCCGCCCAGAAGTCGCACGCGTCCGCGCGCAGCCCTGAGCCGCTGGAGATGGACAGACCGAGCTCGAGGTGCTGGTCGGAGGCTTGCTGGTAGCCGGGCCAGTCCACTTCCCCGTCGCCGTTCGGGTCGCCCGAGGCGGCAAAGCGCGTCCAATAGCCCATGATGGCTTCCGAGAGCGGCTCGTCCTCGGCCGCGAGCTCCACGCCGAACACGGGGGTGCCGAACACAAAGGGAAGCTCGGCCGAGTGGAAGGCGCCGAGGTCGGCGTACAGCGGGAAGTCGCCCTCGCGGACGAAGTGATAGAGGTAGGCGCTCGGTCCCTGCACCGAGACGGCGCGGGCCACCGCGCGCGCTGGGCAGTTGAACATGGCCTCGCCGAGCACCGCGGCGAGCGCGGCGGCCGGGCTGTCGTAGTCGCTGGCCGGGTAGGCCGCGAGGATGTCGTCGGCCTGCTTGAAGAACATGATGGCGATCTCGGCGATGATCTCCGCGTACTGCGCCTCGTCGATGTCCCCGAGCTCCGCCAGGGCGATGAACAGCGTGCCCTCGTCCCGGTTGGAGCCGAGCAGCAGCGGGACCGGGTCGAAGTCGCCAGAGCCGAGCGCGACCGCAGGAAAGTCGGGCAGGACCACGCCGTCGACGTTGGGGCCCCAGCTCATGCCTTGGCCGAAGAACAGGCCGCTCCTGGGCGGAACGGCCAAGAGCAGCTCCTCCGCGGTCTTGGCGCGCAGGCACGCGGGTACGGTCTCGGGCTCGTCGCAGCCCGCGGCGGCGGCGAAATCGGTGCCCAGCGCCTCGGCGTACACGCTCGGCTGGACGGAGCAGGGTCCGCTCTGCATGAGCGCGCGGTGAAACAGGCCGCTCGAGCCGGGCGAGGTTAGATGCGCGCAGATGCTGAGCCCTCCGGCCGACTCGCCGAACAGCGTGACGGCGTCCGGATCGCCGCCAAAGGCCGCGATGTTGTCCTGCACCCACTCGAGGGCGAAGCGCTGGTCCTCGATGCCGTAGTTGCCCGAGGTCGGGTAGCCCGGGTCCTCGGCGGCCAGGGCGGCATGGGCCAGAAAGCCAAAGGCGGCCAGCCGGTAGTTGACCGTGACCAGCACCACGTCTCCGGCTGGCACCAGGTGCTCCCCTGCAAAGGCGCCGCTCTGGTGCCCGCTGCCCGTCTCGAAGCCGCCGCCGTGCAGCCACACCATCACGGGCAGGGGCTCGGTCGGCGCGGGCTCGGGGGTCCACACGTTGAGGGTGAGGCAGTCCTCGGAGGAGTCGGATGCGGGCTCACCAGAGAAGAAGCCGAGCTGCGCGCAGTCGGGGCCTGGGCTGGTGGCATCCCGCGCCTCGGTCCAGGCGGCGACCGGCTCGGGTGGCTTGAAGCGAAGCTCGCCCACGGGCGGCGCGGCATAGGGGATGCCCAAAAAGGCGCGCGTCTGTCCCTCGACCGCGCCGAGGACCGGACCGCTTTCCGTCTCGACGAGAAGACCGTCCGCTCCGCCGCCCGAGCCGCCCGCACCCCCAGCGGGAAGGCCATCTTGGTCCTCGTCGTTCGAGTCGGAGCAGGCTGCCGCGGCGAGCAGGCAGCCGACCAGCGCGATGCGCAGCCAGGGAGCCATCCTCTATTCGTACAACGGCCACGCGGGGGAAGCGACCGGATGCGTCACGGTCTGGCGCGGCTGGCAGCGCAGCGCGTCGGCTATCTTGCTGGGCTCGCGGCGGGCTGCGTCGACTTCCGCAGGTTGGCGGGGTAGGGTGCGCGCGCCATGGCTGAGGATCC
>CAYTYV010000071.1:0-18457 GCA_964441055.1 uncultured Polyangiaceae bacterium
GGTGTCGTAGATGATGTCGGTGGTTGCCGTGCAGATCTCGGTGGCGCACAAGGCCACGCCGTGGACCTGCTCCTCGGCCAGAAGCTGGCTCAGCCTGGCAAAGGGGATCCGCTTTTCGAGCTGGGCGCGGATAGGGCCCGTATCGAACAGGCCAGCCACGGGCGCGTGCGCCGCGCCGCGGGCAAGCGGCGCAGGCTTGGAAAACCAGCCCGCCCTGGCTCGGCGCCCCAGCACGAGCTGCGAGGCTGCGGCGAGCTCGCGCGGACCGAAGCGCAGCACATCATCGAAGCGCAGCGACCGCCAGAACTCGCCGAGCTCGCGGGCTGCCTCGACCGGGCGATCGGCCAGCGCGGCCATAAAGCAAGCGTTGAGCGCGCCCACGCTGGTGCCCGCGAATAGGTCGAAGCGCGGCGCGGGAAGGTCCGCGCGCTCCTGAGGCAGCGCGTCGAGCACGTAGCGCAGAACGCCGGCCTCGTAGGCGCCAAAGGCACCGCCGCCAGCCAGCACCAGCGCGGTGGACGGACCGCAGTTCGCGTCGCTCATGGGCCAGGCAGGTTGAGTGGAGGCAGAAGTGTGCCTCAAAGGGCGCGCGGCGTCGACCGCTGCGGGCGGAGGATGCGCGAGCGCTCACCAATGCAGGGGCACACTCAGACGCAGGCCAGCTAGCGCGCTCAGGGCATGCTCGGAGCGGGTGGGCCGCGGGATCGACTCGTAGCCGTAGCCGAGCGCGACAAAGCCCGAGATCGGGAGATCGTTGACCGCGATGACGATGGCCTCGTAGTCGGCGGCAGCGCCCGCGCGACCGCCCGAGCCGTGCTCGCTCGACAGCGCGTAGCCACCGTACAATCGGGCCCCCACGCTGTGACGGCCATCGGCGGACTCGTGGCGCAGGGCGAAGGAGCCCTGCGTGAAGGGCGCGACCACGTGGTCGACGCCGAGCTCCTCGTCCCTGCCCCACAGCCGGAGCTGGTAACTGGGCCCAAGGCCGAATTGGGCGTAGGAGCCGAGCCGCCGCCTGCGCCAGACGTCGAGCAGCAGCTCGGCGCGCAGGACGCCGATGTCCAGCCCGTAGCCCGAGCCGAGCTCGGCGAAGTCGATGTCTCCTATGGCAGCCTCGAGCCCGATGTTCATGGGAAAGGGGACGCGCTTCGGGGGACTCGTCGGCAGCACGATCCGCCCATCGCGGCTCCAGCGCATGAAGCGGCCGGTATAGAGGGTGGTGGACAGCCGCGAGGCGCCCTGCTCGTCCAGCCACAGCCGGCTGAGCAGCGCTTCGTGGTAGAGCTTGTAAGCAGCCCCTTCGGCTGGGATGGCTGCGATGTGGCGGTAGAGGACGCCCGTTTCGAGCTGGCCGCCGACGGGGCCGCCGGTTTCGCCCGACCAGCTTGCGGCGAGGCCGCCGCCCAGCAGCCAGCGGCTGCCCGGATCGAATCCCACGCGGAAGGTGCGACCCTGGGGATCGACGTGCCAGGCAGGTGGCGCCTCGTCGCGGTCCTCACCATCGTCCGCACCATCGGTGCTCGCGGCATCGGGAGGCGCCGTTGGCTTCGGCGTCTGTGCTGCAGCGCTGCCGCCGTCGAGGCCGAGGAAGGCTCCGAGCCCCACTAGCGCTAGCGCCCAGGCCGCCAGCCCACACTTCACGGCCCGCGGAGCCTCCGGATGCGCGCCTGGTCCTCGGGGTCGGGCGCGGGCGCCCAGAGGTTCATGCGCAGGCCCAGGCCCGAGGCGATCTCCCAGCCATTGGCCTCCTCCACCAGGTCGGTGCGATAGCCGCCCTGGGCGGATGCCCGCACCGTGAGCGGCTGGTCGTTGACGGCGAGGACCATGAGCTCATAGGCCAACGCATTAAGGAAACGGTGACGAAAGGCGGGCAAGGACCGGCCGTCGTCGTGCCAGACCAGCGGGGCCTCGTAGCCGGTCGCCACGGTGAGCCGATGCATGCCCTGCGGGTCGAAGATCACGTCGCTCTCGAGGTGGGCGAGCGGGGTCATCGCCAAGCGGTGGTCGATGTCGTCCCGGCCCAGGTACAGGTCCTCAAAGGCCATTCCCGCGCGCAAGCGCAGGTAGTCGGCAAGATCGGCGCTGTGCCACAGATCGGTGGTCAAGCCCGCCGCGGCAAAACGAAGGTGCGTTTCGTCCTGGCTGGCGCGCGGCCGAAAGCGAACGCTCATGACCTCGTTCCACCAGCCCACGTTCAGGTACAGGTCGTGTCGCTCGGGCGGCCAGAAGGTGGTGAGGCGAACGAGGGGGTGCTCAAGCTGTCGGCTCGAGTCGTAGCGAAACAGGGTCGCGTCTACGGTGAGCGGGTTCAGGGTGACCTCGCCTTCCAAAGCGCGAAAGCGATGGCGCGTGCGCGTGTCTTCGCTCAAGAGCTCCGCCCGAAGGCCGGTCTCGAAGCCCACCCGCCCGATCTCGCGCCGCTCGTCAGAAGGACCGACCGTGGGGAGCCAGCGCGCGCCCAACCAGATCCGCCGATTCATGTCGAAGTGGGTCTGAAAGACACGACCGCGCTCGTCCCGCTCCCAGCCTGGCGGAGCTTCGGCGCTCGCCCTGACAAAGCGCATTCCCTTGGCGACGAGCTGGTCGTAGCTCTGGTCGGCGCTAGTGCACGGCTTGAGCTTGCGGAGCTTGCGGCAACGGGCAGCCGAGGTGCCGGGAAAGCAGCCGTCGTGGAAGAGGCACACCTTTCTATCGTCATCGCATTGGGCGTGGATGGTCTGCCCTGACCTGTTCGTGAGGCACTGGATCGGCTCGTCCCAGCGAAGCTGAGGCCGATCGGGTTCGGTGGCCGGGGGCTCGTGCTGGCCGTGCGCGGACCTGGCCACCAGGCCCAGGGCTGCCCAGGCGGCCATAGCGCCCACGGCAAAGGCTTGTCGCTGCATGGTCGTCTCCTTGGTGGGGCCAAGCCGCACGGGACCCGTCGCCCCTTGGGCCTGGCGGTCAGGGCGAAGCCGCCCATCCGCCGAGACTGGAGGTCGGCGCTCGCATCGGCGCGAGCAGGCCGAGGCTCACGCTACGGCTGGAAGCGGCAATGTGCGTGCCAACGGCGAAGCAGGGCGATCGCCGACGTAGGCTATGGAAAGCTCGTGAGAGCCTGGCCGCAAAGCAGGAATCGGACGCGCGCTTGGTGCAAAGAGCCGCGCCCAGCGCGAAGGGCGCAACGCAGTCGAGGACTCGCCCCGCCCTCGCCGTCACACTGCTGGCAGGTGCCGCACGCCACCGTCCGTTCGGGGAACTGGCAGGTCGCCCCGCCCGCGCCTCGCGGCGCCGCCCGCTACGAGCGCGGCTGGCACTCGTAGGCGCCCAGGTGGGCTATGCCGCATCCCAGTGCACGGGCACGTCGTAGCAGCGGATCTTCGGGTCCGGGGTCACCAAGGTCAGCCGTTCGGCTCGAGCCTGGGCGACCAGCAACCGGTCGAAAGGATCCCGGTGGTGAAGCGGCAAGGCCTCGAGGCCGAAAATGGCCTTGGTCGTCAGCGGCAGCGGATCGACGCCGTGCTTGACCATGAGCATGGGCAGCAACCGCGAGGGCGCGTGCCGCAGGGGGAACTTGCCGAGCTGGTGCTTGATGACCACTTCGAGCACGCTGACATCGCTGAGAAAGAGCTCGTGGACTGGATCGGTCAGCACCTCCACGAGCGCCGGTCGCAGCCGGTCATCCCCCGCGAAAAACCAGATGGCCGCGCAGGTGTCAAGCAGCAGCCGCACTAGTCGCGCTCCTCCGAGAACAGTGCCTCGAGCAGTGGATCGGGGTCGTTGAAGCCGTCGGGCAGCTCGATCAGCCCGGCGCCCAAGCCAAAGGGGCGCCGCCCCTGCTCGGTCAAGCGCAAGGGACGGATCTCGGCGAAGGGCTTGTTCCGGTCACAGAGGATGTACCGATGACCCTTCTTGATTTTGCGGGCGTACTCGGACAGGTGCGCCTTGGCCTCGTTGATGTTGATCATGGTCATCTTCATGATCTCGAACATAGTCCACTACCCAGGCCGCGGCAACGAGAAGCCTCGCCCCGCCGTTGCCGTTCTTGCTCCGCCCGGGCAATGTGCCTAGGGGAGAGGCACGGGTTTTTCCGAGGTGGCGACCCCAAGCAAGGAGGCCGGATGTGATTGGATTCGCGCGCGCGCGCCTGCTGCTGTCGCTGTCCGACGATCGCGGACGGGACGAGCGCATCGAGGACGGCTACGTCCTGTACCAGCCCGACGAGATCCTAGAGGTGGGCGCCTACACGGACGAGGTGGGTCAGCGCCTGCTCGCTCAGCATGGCTCGCTCGAGGTGCTGGGGGGCGGCTTGGCGAGCCGACCCGACGAGCTCGTCTGCCACGACGGCGTGCTCTTGCCCGGCTTCGTCAAGGCCCATGGCCACGACCACGAGTCGCCCATCATCGGCATGGTCAAGGACGTGCCGCTGACGGCCTGGCTGGACGGCGCGGTCAACGTGTTCACCCGCTTTCTCGAGGAGGAGCACGACCGGCTGGCCGCCCACCTGGGCGACTCGCCACATTACCTCACCTACCTCAAGGCCAAGGCCGACGATCTGTACTACGGCATCACCTCGGCCATGACCCACCACTGCAACTTCAGCAAATACCGCGTGGACGAGCTGGTGCGCGCCAGCGAGGCCGCGGGCACGCGCATCATCGTGGCGGTGGGCGGCCAGGATCGGAACTACTACGACAAGCTGTTGGACATCCCGCACACGGTGGCCGTAGAGCGGGTCGACCGCGCCTTTGAAAAGTACCGTGACCACGCGCGCGTAGGCATCGTGCCCGGCCCCGACCAGCTCTTCTCCAACGGCCCTGAGATGCTGCGGGCGCTCAAGGCCTGGGCGCGCGAGCACGACACGCTGCTTCATTGCCACTCGTCGGAGGAGCACAACACCACCGAGTGGTTCAAGCGCGAGTACGGCAAGAGCCCCGTCGAGTACGCCCACGAGCTCGGCATTCTGGACGAGCGCACCGTCCTCGCCCACCAGGTACAGACCACCGACGAGGACCTGGCCATCCTGCGCGACAGCGGCACGGCGATCGTGCACAACCCGCTCGCCAATACCATCTTGGGATCGGGCATGCCGCCCGTGATGGAGATGCTGGAGGCGGGGATCCCGCTAGCCATCTCCACCGACGGCTCGGGCAGCGCCGATAGCCAGAACATCCTGGCCGCGGCGCGCCTTGCCTCGCAGTACCAAAAGGCCCTGCACAAGCGCGCCGAGTGCCTGCCCGCGCAGCAGGCGCTGGAGCTGGTCACGGTGGAGCCGGCCCGCATGCTGGGGATCGACGCGGGCGCGCTCGAGCCGGGACGCGCGGCCGATCTGGTGCTCATCGATCTGCGACGGCCCAACCTCGTCCCCACGCGCAAGACCAACGTAGTGGAAAATCTCATCTGGGCGAGCGACGGCTCCGAGGTGCGCTACGTGGTGGCGGGCGGCAAGGTCGTCAAGGACGACTATCGGCTGACCACGCTCGATGTGGACGAGATCGGCGACAAGATCCGCTGGCTGGCCAGCGAGCTCGACGCCTACAAGGAGCGGGTGGGCGCGCTGCGGGGGACCGGGGCGAATCAGTAGGCGGGCTGCACCACGGGCGCGAAGAAAAGCGGGGAGAAGAGGAACATGGCCTACGACGAGCGATTGGCGGAACGGGTACGCGGTCTTCTCCAAAGCCGCCGCCTGGTCGAGAAGAAGATGTTCGGCGGCATCGCCTTCATGGTCCGCGGGCACATGTGCTGCGGCGTCATCGGCGAAAAGCTGATGGTGCGGGTCGGCCCCGACGAGTACGAGAGGGCGATCCAGCGCGCACACGCGGCGCCGATGGACTTCACTGGCAAGCCGATGCGCGGTTTCGTCTACGTCTCGCTCGCTGGTCTGCGCACGCGGGCCCAGCTCAAAAGCTGGATCGATCGCGGGCTCGCCTTCACGGGGACGCTGCCTGCGAAGGATGTTTGAGGGGCCGTTGCCGCCCGTTGCCGCTCACCTCAGTACAGCATCGGCACCACCAGCAGGGTCGCTACCAGGATCAGCATCTGGAGCAGGACGCCGATCTTGAGAAAGTCGCCGAAGCGGTAGCCCCCGGGGCCCATCACCAGGGTGTTGACCGGCGAGGCGATGGGCGTGGCAAAGGCCGTCGAGGCGGCGATGGCCACGGTCATCATGAAGGCCCGCGGCGAGGCGTCGGTGCCCTGGCTCTGCAGCACTTTGGCCACCTCGAAGGCGATGGGCGCCACCAGCACGGTGGTGGCGGTGTTGGAGATGACCTGGCTGAAAAGCGAGGTCAGCACGAACAGGCTGGCCATGACCACGATCGGCCCAGCGCCGCCGACCAGCCCAACCAGGCCGTCCACGATGAGCGTCAAGCCGCCCGAGCGGTCCAGGGCCGTCGACATGGGCAGGATGGCGGCGATCAGCACCACGCTCTCCCAGTTCATGGTGCGATAGGCCTGCACCATGGTCAGGCAGCGCGTCAGCACCATGGCCACGGCCGCCAGCAGCACCGCCGTGACGTGGGGCACGATGCCGAAGGTCATGAGCAGGAGCATGGCCACCACGATGACGACGGCCACGGGCGCCATGCGGGTGTTGCGCAATGGCTCGCGAAGCTCGCGCGGCTCGGCCACGACCACGAAGTTGCGATGCTCGTCGCGCAGCGCGCTCAAGTCGCGGCGCCTTCCCTCGACCAGCAGCGTGTCGCCAAAGCGCAGCACCACGTCGGCGGCGTTGTCCTCGATCGGCTCGCCGAGGCGTTTGATGGACAGCACGTTGGCGTGGTAGCGGTCGCGAAAGCGCGTCTGCTTGAGCGTGCGGCCGCTGAGCCGCGAGCGCGGGGTGAGCAGCACCTCGACCAGCATGGTCTCGCGGGGAAGCGTCGCGCCCGCCGCGGTCTCGATGACGAGCGACCGCTGCTCGCGCGCCTTGACCTCGTCGAGCGCCTCCTCGCTCACCTGCACGCACAAGACGTCGCCCTCGGCGAGCACCGTGTCGGCCGCGACGGCAAGCGGCGCGGGCCCGTCGTCGGTGGGGCGCTGGATGTCGAGGACGGTTCCCTGATAGCGCGAGCGCAGGCCGGCCTCGGCCAGGGACTGGCCAGCCAGCTCGGAGCCAGCGAGCACGCGGAAGCGCAGGATGTTGTCGTCGAGCTCGTAGTCGTCGACCAGCTGGGCGCCCGACATCTGATCGGGCCCAGCCGCGGCACCCTCGCCATCGGCGCGCCCTTCCGGCAGAAGATGACGGCCCACCAACAGCATGAAGCCGACGCCCACCGCCAGCATCACGAGTCCGGGCACCGAAAACGAGAAGAAGCCAAAAGGCTCTAGCCCCTCGGCTCGAAGCTGGTTGCTCACCACGATGTTGGGCGGCGTGCCGATGAGGGTCAGCATGCCGCCGAGCAGCGCGCCAAAGGAAAGCGGCAGCAGCAGCTTGGACGGGCTGAGCTCGGCGCCGCGGGCCAGGGTCACCACCACGGGCAGCATGACCGCCACCGTCCCGGTCGAGCTCATGAAGGCCGACAGCACGGCCGCGACCAGCATGATCACCGCGATGAGCCGCAGCTCGCCGCGGCCCGCGGCCTTGCCCAGCCACCGCCCGAGCCGATCGGCCACGCCCGTCTGGAACAGGCCGCCGCCGACCACGAACAGCCCAGCGATCATCAGCACCACGGGGTTGGAAAAGCCGGCCAGGCCCTGCGCCAGGCTCAGCCCCTGCTCGGGCAGCAGCGCTCCGTGAATGAGCAACGCCAGCAGGGCGAGCAGCGCCACGAGATCGAGGCGCAGCCGGTCGGCCACGAACAGGCCGATGGTGACAGCCAAGATGGCGAAGACGACGATTGCGCTGGCGGTCACGGGTGCCCTTGGGCCACGCAGTATAGGGCAGCGAAGCGCCGCTTGCCGAGGGCGGGCAGGAGGTGTCGTAGCGGCACTTGACGGCGCTGGCGAGCGCGCCGCCCTCGTGGCCGAGCAACTCGCGCGTCCGGCCGTCCAAAACGGGCGTCGGCATGATCTTCAGCGCCTCGCTTCGCTATATCCTCCATGCCTAAATCACCAGATCTTGGCAATTTCTGCACACGTATTATAGTGATATCATGACGAACGGCGCCCCAGAGCGGAGCCAACTCCGCGACCGCCTCGCCCGGGCAATTCGAGGGTTGGGGCCCCTACTGACGCCAGCGGAGGTGTCGACGCGGCTCGACGTTGGGCGACCGGAGGCATCTAAGATCCTCAGCCGCTGGGCTCGCCAGGGATGGATCACCCGCATCCGGAGGGGCCTGTACGCCGTCGTTCCTCTCGAGGCCGTGGGCGCCGGGCAGGTGCTGCCCAACCCGTGGACGCTCGTGCCCACTGTGTTCTCACCTGGCTACGTGGGCGGCTGGTCGGCGGCAGAGCACTGGGACCTGACGGAGCAGCTCTTCCGAAAGGTGTGCGTGATCTCGGCCAGCTCCGTCCGCCATAAGGAAGTCGAGCTCCAGGGCGTCGTGTTCCGCATCAAGCGGATTTCCGAAGACGCGATCTTCGGTACGCGGCCCGTGTGGGAGGGGCGCATCAAGATCCCTGTCTCGGACGTGCACCGCACGATCGTCGACATGCTGACTGACCCCGCGCTCGGCGGCGGGATCCAGCACGTGACGGCTTGCCTGGAGGCCTACATCGGGTCGGCGGCGGCCGACGTCGGCACCGTCTTGGCCTATGCCGAACGCCTGGGGACCGGCGCGGTGTTCAAGCGCCTCGGCTTCCTGCTGTCCCGCCTCGGGTTCAACGATCCAGAGGTCCTCCACCGGTGTGAGGCCGGCTTGACCCGAGGATACGCGAAGCTCGATCCGCACCGGCCGTGCCCACGGCTGGTCACGCGGTGGCGGGTCTGGGTTCCGGAAGGCTGGGAACGGCAACGCGATGATTGACCCGGCCGAGATCCTCGAGGTGGCGAGCCAACTTGGTCTGCGCCCCGCCGTCGTCGAAAAGGACTACGTGCTCGGGTGGCTGCTAGCCGGCATTGCGCACAACCCCATCCTCAGCGACACCTGGGTCTTCAAGGGGGGGACCTGCCTCAAGAAGTGCTACTTCGAAACGTATCGCTTCAGCGAGGACCTGGACTTCACGCTGACGGATGGCGGCCACCTCAACGAAGACCTCCTTCGCGCCGCGTTCTCGGACATCGTCGAGTGGGTGTACGCCCAGTCCGGCATCGAGATCCCGGCCGAGCGCCTGCGCTTCGCCGTGTACGCCAACACTCGCGGCAAGCTCTTCTGCCAGGGACGCGTCTACTACCGCGGCCCCATCGCGCCGCGGGGCGACCCTCCGCGCGTGAAGCTGGACCTCACCGCCGATGAGCTCCTAGTGCTCGAACCCCAGCGTCGTCGCGTCACGCACTCCTACTCGGACGAGCCCAGCGACGGCATCCATGCTCTCTGTTACGCCTTCGACGAGTTGTTCGCGGAGAAGATCCGAGCGCTCGCCGAGCGGGCCCGCCCCCGGGACCTCTACGACGTGATCAACCTGTCGCGCCACGATGAGTGGTCGACAGCAGCGACCGCTGTCCGAGACGTGCTGCGAGAGAAGTGCCGGTTCAAGGGCATCTCCACGCCGACGCTGGCCGACCTTGAACCCCACCGCGAGGAGCTCGTCAGCGACTGGGAAGCAATGCTGGCGCACCAGCTTCCAGAGCTTCCCCCGGCCGACGCGTTCTGGGCGGAACTGCCTCCGTTCCTCCGCTGGGTCGAAGGCGAGGAGGAAGCTCCGACGCCAACCGCGGTTCCCAAGGCCACTGGCGAGCTCGTCGGGCGCGGGGGTCTGCGCGCTCTCGGGCTGGCTCCTTCAGCCACCGCCACGCTCGAGTCCATCCGTTTCGCAGCGTCGAACCGGCTCTGCGTCGACCTCGACTACGCGGGGAGCACTAGGCGGATCGAGCCGTACTCGCTACGACGGACCGCTGGCGGAGCCCTCCTCCTCCACGCGCTGCGTGCCGAGGCCGGCCAGCATCGCAGCTACCGGGTCGATCGGATAGTGGGAGTCCGAATCACCAAGCAGGTCTTTGTCCCGCGCTACGCCGTCGAGTTCACGCCCACCAGTGAAATCCCGGTACAGCCCGCCGCCCGCCGCGTAGCGGTCTCTACGGGCACGAGGCGCCGCCATCGCACCGGCCCCGTCTACGTCTACAAGTGCAGCGTGTGCGGGAAGACCTTCTACCGCAGCAAGCCCAACCCTCGGAACCGGGCCCATAAGGCACCAGGCGGCTGGACCTGCCGCAATCGCTCGAGCTACCTGGTGAGGACACGGTCTTGAAGGCCCGCCCGATGGAGCTCGGCGCCCCCTGGGCCAGGTTGTTCGCGCAGAAATTTCGGCAGGCCCGGGGTTGCGCCAAGCACGATCGGCGACGCGGTCCGAATGGAATCGCGTCCGGGCGGAACTCAGTATGTGGCGCGCGCACACCATAGAAGCAGACGAAGCCCCTCGCCTGTGCCCCCCACCACCCTTCAGCGCAGAGCAACGGTGACAGCTCGAGGCGCCGTCTCTATGCTCGGGCCCGTCGAAACGGCGAGTCTACTCCCAGGCACAGTCCGCACGGCCATACCCCATGACATCGACCCCGACCGACCGAGTCCCCCGAGCAGGCCCCACGCGGCGCAAGCGCTGGATGGCCCAGCTCTGGCTGCTGCCCTACTTCGTCATCGCGCTACTTTCCGCGGCGACCGAGCCCGTGCTGGGCGCGGCGTGCCTGGTCTCGTCTGCCGCGATCGCCATCGCCTACGAGCGGCTGCACCCGCAGACCCGCTGGCGCTATCCGAGCGGCTGGGCGCTGTCGCTCTTGCTGCTGCTGCCCCATGCGCTCATGTGGGGGCTTAAAAGCCCTTGGCCCGCGGTAGCGGTGCTCGCCCCTGCGCCGCTCTTGTTGCTCGCCCATCGGCTTAGCGGCCGTCGGCTCGGGCCCTGGTGGTCGGAGCGGCCCATCGAGGGCACCATGATCTACATCGGGCTGGTGGCCCTCGGGCTGTGGGTGAGCGCGGGGCGGCTGTTGCCGCGGCCGACCGACGACGTGGTCATGGGGCTGTACGCCGCGCCCCAGAGCTTTGCCCTGACGCAGGCCGAGATGGACGCCGCCATCGGGGTGGTCGAAACCGCCATCGAAGACTACCAGCCCGGCGAGCCCAAGGGCGTATCCGCTCGTCTACGCGAGCAGGAGGCCGAGCTTCCCGCAGCGCTTCGGCAGGACGTCGGGCGATCGGTGCACGTGGGGCTGTGGCTGGGTCGGCGGGGGCCCGTCCGCGGTGACGCCGCTGGCGGGCCGCTCTACCAGGCGCTCGGCCGCGCCACCTCTCGGGCGATTTCGTCCGCGGACCGCCCCGAAGCGTGGGCACGCCACATAAGCCGCGTCCGCATCCAGATCGACATCGCTGAACGGGCCAGACGGATCCACAGCCGGCCGCTTCATCGGCTGCTGGTAGCGCTGGTCGGTCCCTTCACGCCCGTGAGCTCTGAGCAGCTTCTCGGCCCCGGGCGGCTCGCCCAGCTCGCCTACGAGGTGGAGCCTGGGCTGGACGGCCTGGTGCTTCGCCGCGGCGATCGCAAGGCCCTCTTTTTGCCGAGCGATCCGATCACGGGCGGCTGGCTCACCCCGCGCGTCCGCGGGCGGATCCCCAAGCTCCAGACCATGCTGGCGCGGCTCAGCGAGCGAGCGGGCGGCCCGGCAGAGCTGTGGGAGCAGGCCGAGCTCTACAAGTTCCGATCGCTTAGCTTTGCTCGTACCGCAGCCTCGGGACGCGGTCGTGCCGTTCGCCTCTACCGCGGCAACGTGCAGGTCGATCGCGCCAATAGCGAGGCCATCATGGCTGGCATTCGCGACGCGGGCCGCTGGCTTCGGCGTACCGTGCGCAGGGACGGCCGCTTCGACTACGAGTACTACCCCACCCGCAACCAGCAAAGCCGCGGCTACAACGCGGTTCGGCACGTCGCCTGCGTCTACGCCCTGTTCTTCATGTACCAAAAGGCGCTGGTCGAGCCCGCGCTTTTCGCCGAGGCCAACCACTACCTCGAGGCCGCGATTCAGAGCGCGAGCTGGCTCTACGACCGGCTCAAGCCGCCGCCTGGCGCGGCTGGCGACGAGCTCTTGGCGCTGGTCGATCCGCCCGGCCACGCCACTAGCGGAGCGGCTGCCCTGGCCCTGATGGCGCTGCTCGAGCGGCCGCCAGCCGAGCAGGTGAGCCATCCCGTGCTGCGCGAGCACCTTCGCCAGCAGGCCGATCCCCGCCAGATCGAGGGCCTGGGCCGCTTCCTGCTCGACATGATCGACCGCCACGGCAAGGTCTACGGCAACTACCGAGAGCGGCAGGAGCATCCCGAGGTGCGCAAGGAGCCGCTCTACTTCCCGGGCGAGGTCATGCTGGTGCTGGTGCGGCTCCATCGGGCCACGGGCGGGGCGCAGTGGCTGGAGGGCGCCAAGCGCATCGCCCAGCACCGCATGACGCGCTTTCGGAGCTCGAAGCGCACGCCGGATCACTGGGTGATGCAGGCGCTGTGGGAGCTGTACGACGTCACGGGCGAGACCGACTACGCCGACTGCTGCCTGGAGATGGCCGACCGCTACGTGGCCGAGCAGTACCCGCCGCTGTGGGCGCCCTTTGCCGACTACCAGGGCGCCTATCGCCGCATCGACGACCTGCCGCGAACCACGCGGGCCTGCTCGCGCTCCGAGGCCCTGGGCGGCGCGCTACACGTCGCCTGGCGCAGCAAGGCCGATGCCACCGCCTACGAGGACGCCCTGCTCCAGGCGGCTCGCCATCTGCTCGAGAACCAGTACGGACCCGACAACAGCTACTACTTGCCCAGACCGCAAAAGGCCCTGGGCGCCATTCGCATGGGGCTGGTGGACAACCACTGTCGCATCGACAACAACCAGCATGCCCTGGTGGGCCTGTTTCGCGCGCTCGAGGTGGCCCGCAAGCGCGAGGGTAAGCGCGCGCCCGCCGAGGTGGTGCTCCCGCCCGTGCCCGACGCCGCTGCGCAGCGCAGGTGCGAGCGACGCCTCAGCAGGCGGCCGAGCCGCTGAGCGGCGGGGAACAAGCCCCCGCCCTACTGTCAGAAAAACAGCCCGGTCGTCACCCGCAGTCCGCCCATGGATGCGTCGTTCTCACCGCCCAGGTGCCCGCCCATCGGCACCATGTAGCCCACGCGGGCGTTCATGCCGATGCTCTTGTCATCGGTGAAGGGAACGGTGGTCTTGACGTTCGGCTCGAAGACGAACTGGGCGCCGCTGTAGTCCTCGGCGTTGCTCGCGTGAGACATGCCGCCCACCGCCAGCCACAGCCGCGTGCCAGGGGCCAGGTAGCCGTCGAAGAAGCCGTAGAAGAAGCCCAGCGCGGTGACCCAGTTGTAGCTCGCGTCGCGGCTCTCGCGCGCCGACTCGGTCGCGGCCACTGGTTGAGCATCATTGCCGCCCGTCCGGATCATGATCTCGACCTTGGTCTCGGCGCTGGCCTCGATGGCGCCATCCCTGAACCACACGCCTGCGCTGGGCGTGATGCCGAAGCGGTCGTGCTCGAACAGCGCGCGGTCCTCGAACCCGCGGCTCGACGCAGCGGCCTGGTTGACGATGGCCTTGCCCAGGTCGGCTCGGTTGTTGGCGTCGGCGTGCAGATCGCCCATGGCGCTCGGAATGGTCAAGGCCACGCCAAAGGGCAGGCGCAAGTGGCGCGTCACGACGAAGGCGGGCTTGACGCCCAGCTCCACGTTGCCCACGGCGATCTGTCGGAACTCGTCCGGGTCGCGGCCGAACCCATAGGGATCGGACGGGCCGTTGGAGTAGCCCGTGGAGACCGGGAAGCGCGCTCCCACGTGCCAGGTGTCGCCGAAGCGATAGCCGCCCGCGATGAGAAAGGAGGCGGTGGGCGTGACGTCGGTGGTGCCGCTCTTGCCCACCACCACGCGTGCGTCGCCGAAGCCGATGGCCGTGTCGAGGTAGGCCCAGCCAGGCGGCCCGAGCTCGGCGGGTCCCATCGGTGCGTCCCTGCGCGCCTCTTCCTCCTCCAGCTCTTTGAGCTTGCCGGTCTTGCCGGAAGGCGCGAAGCGGCCCTCCTCCTCCTCGCCCCCCACGCCCCAGCCGCCCGTCGATGGCGGCGGGTCGGGCGGCGGGCTGGGCTCCGACGGCGCGTCGGCCTCGTCGCCCTCGTCCGCGTCCTCGACGTCATCGATCGCGACGTCCTCGATCGCCTCGTCGCCCGCCTCCGGCTCGGCCCCGTCCTCTTGAGCGAGGGCGCTCGGGGAGAGGGCCAGCAGCCCGATGGCCGCGGCCGATGCCAGCATGGTGCGATGGGAAACGCTCATAGTCCGCTCCTGTGTGCAGATCAGTGCATTTCGACGCTAGTGGTCCACCCCGAAAATCACAATCCCTGATCGGCCCGACCCGCTCGGCGCCCCCGCGGTGGCCAGCCCGACACCACCGCCTCCGGCCAGGGCAGTTTCCAAAGGACAATCGCCAGGTTACGCTTTTGATGTGACAATGGGGCAAGCCGCCGCAACGGCAGCGTCCCACTTCCCTACGATGTCCGATCCCTCCGCCCCTGATCTCGTGGAGCTGTCCGGCTTCGAGCTCCAACGCCGACTCGGCTCTGGCGGCATGGCCGAGGTGTATCTGGCCAAGAAGCGGGGAGCTGAGGGGACCTACAAGCAGCTCGTCGTCAAGCGCATCCTGCCCAAGCACAGCGCTTCGCGCTGGTTCCGCAACATGTTCGTCGAGGAGGCGCACCTGGCCACGCGCCTGAACCACCCGAACATCGTCCAGGTCTACGAGTTCGCTCACCACGCCGACCACGGCCTGATGCTGTCGATGGAGTACGTCGAAGGCGTCGATCTGAGTCGGCTGATCCGCGCCGCGAAAACGCAGCACCGGGCCATCTCGCCCTGGGTGGCGGCGTTCATCGCGGCCGAGGTGGCCAAGGGGCTGCACTACGCCCACGAGCGCAAGGACGAGGCGGGCATGCCGCTCGACATCGTGCACCGTGACGTCTCGCCGCAGAACATTCTGATCTCCCTTGGCGGCGTGGTGAAGGTGGCCGACTTCGGCATCGCCAGCGCCAGCATGTTCCGCCAGGAGCCGGGCGTGCTCAAGGGCAAGCGCCGCTACATGTCGCCCGAGCAGGCGCGCGGCGAGGGGGTCGACCGGCGCAGCGACGTCTTCACCCTCGGGCTGGTCCTGTACGAGATGTTGGCCTTGCGCTCGCCCTACGGCGAGCTCGAGGACGACGCGCTGCGCCAAGCCGTGGCCCGCGGCAGCATGCCCGACTTCGCCACGGCGCTCCCGGAGATCCCTACGGAGCTTTTGGCGATCATCAGCAAGGCCTTGGCGCGCGCGGTCGACGACCGCTACCCGACCGCCCGCGAGATGGCGACCCACATCGCGCGCTGTCTGCTGGAGCACCAGAAGCTCGTGGACTCGAGCTCGGTCGAGGAGGTCGTGGCCGAGCTGCTGGGCCGCGAAGCAGCCGACAGCGCCGCGGGCCCTGTCGAGCCTGCGGTAGAGGCGCAAACGCAGGCCGCCGTCCGCCTTCCGCACACCACCAATCGGCCAGAGGCATCGTCGAGCACCCACGCGCAGGCGACGTCTCGACCGATCGTGCGGGAGGTCCGCCACGTGGCGCTGCTCACGATGCGCCTCGAGGGCCTCGAGGCCCTCGAGCAAGCGCAGGGCAAGGCGGCGGCCACGCGGGTGATGGAGTCGACCCGCGCCACGCTGGAGGACATCGCCTACAAGCGCAACGCGGTCTGGTCGTGGTCCTCGCCCAGCCGCGCCAACGCCGTGGTGGGCTTGATGGACAAGCCGACCCGAGCCCCTGCCGACGTGGCGCGCATGGCCATCGACATCCACGAGTTTCTGGCCAGCCACTCGGAGGACCTGCCCGCGCGGCTGCGCGCTGCCATCGGCATCGTGCGCGGGATCGCGGCGGGCGAGCGCGACGAGCACGGCCACCTCGTCGGCCACGAGCTGTTCGAGCCGGCCGGCTACCTAGCCGAGCAGATCGGTCGGCAGGCCCCCTTGGGACAAAGCTGGTTGACGGGCGGGTTGCACCGCCTCGTGCGGGGCGATTTTCGCTGGCGAGATGCCGTGACGATCGATCTCGCCGAGGCCGGGCGGCACGACGTCCCTGCCACGATGCGGATGCACGTGCTGCTCCGTCCCGTAACGCCCGATGAGCGCATGGCCGAGATGGCCCTGGCGCCCAGCGATCTGGTGGGCCGCGACGCCGAGAAGGCCGATCTCGACGCCGCCTATCAACAGGCGGTCCGTCATCCCGAGCGCAGCGTGCCGCCGCGATCGATTGCCGAGCCCGCGGGCGCATCCGACCGCGATCGGCCAGGAGGGGCGAGCGGCGGCGCTGCGGGAGCGGCTTCCGGCGAGCAAGCCCCAGCGCGACGGTGGGCGGGCGAGCTTTTGGCGCGCGTCATCGTGGGCGAGGTGGGCATCGGCAAGACCGCCTTGGTCGACGCCTTCTTGAGCGAGCTTCCCGAAGAGGCGGCGGTGTTTCGCATCGAGTGCTCGCCCGTGAACATCGACCTGCCCTACATCGCGGCCAGCCATCTGTTGCGCGACATGAGCGGGACGGGCGGCGACGAGCCCTTGGACGAGGCTGCGGGCGCCATTGACAGGCTGCTGGGGCCAGCGGCTCATCACCCGCGCGCGGGGGACCTCGTCGAGGTGCTGGCCGAGCTGGCCACGGGACAACAGCGGCACCTGCTGGATGCGGCCGCCGCGACCGAGCACCACCGGCTCGTGGTGCGGGCCATGCGCGTGCTCTTTGGCGCGGTGGCCAGCAACCAGCCCACGGTGGTCGTCATCGACAGCTTGCAGTGGGCCGACCAGGCGAGCTTGCGGCTGCTCCGGGAGCTGCTCTCGCAGCGCGAGCCGCTGCCGCTGCTCACCCTGTTGGTCACGCGGCCGAGCGACCGCGTGGACCCGTTCATCGCAACGATGATGCGCATCGAGCTCAGCGGGCTTTCGTCTGAGGATCAGGTCCGCCTGGTGCAGGCTCGCCTGGGCGTGCGCGACGGGGTGGCCGAGGTGTGCCACGAGCTCGTGCCGCGCGTCGGAGGCAACCCCCACTTCATGCTCGAGATGGTCGATGGCCTGCTCGAGCGCGGCGCCCTGGAGATCGTCGAGCGAGACGCGGACGAGGCAGCCGCGGTCACGGCGGCTGGCCTACGGGACGATGCGGCGCTGGTGCGTCACGACGAGCGTTGGGGCGAGGGCGCCGAGGACCTTCCCCTGACCATCGAGCAGCTCGTAGCGGACCGACTCGGCGAGCTGCCGCCGACCGAGCGCGACGTGGTGGACTGGCTGGCGGTGGCGGGCGGGCCGCTGTCGGGCGACGATCTGTTGGCGCTGACGCGGCTGGCGGACGACGAGGCCATGGCGCGGCTGTGCGCGCGCGGCCTGTGCGACCGCAAGGGACGGCTGCTCGACTTCCGCCATCCGCTGGCGCGAGAGGTGGCCTACGGCGCGCTGGAGGCGGGCGCGCGGGCGCGCATGCACCGACGGCTGGGCGAGCACCTGGCCAACACCCCGCTCGCTCGGGGGCTGAGCGCGGCCATCGTGGCCCACCACCTCGAGCTCGGTCAGGCGCCTGCCCAGGCCGCCGAGCACTACTTGGAGGCGGCCCAGGCCGCGCGCCAGGTCTACCAGACGCAGCTCGGCCTGCGCTATTGGGAGCGCACCTTGCAGCTGCTGCCGCTGGGCGACAGCCGCCGCATGGTCGCTCACGAGGCGCTGGAGGGCTACTACCGTCATCTGGGACAAGGCGCGAAGCGACGGGAGCACCTGGCCGCGCTGCGCAGGCTCGCCCGCGCGAGCCGACAGGCGCGCTGGGCCGCCGTGGCGCTGGCCCGCACCGCGCGGCTCTACCTCGACAAGGGCGCCGACCCCAAGGCCTCGACCATGGCGGAGCGGGCTGCCGACATGGCTCGGCTGGCCGACTCGGCCGAGGCCGAGGTCCAGGCGCTCACCGTGCTGTGCGACCTGCAGCGCGATCTCGGCGACGTCGACGGCGCTCTCCAGGCCTGCGAGCGCGCCCTCGAGGTGGCGGGCTCGGGCCAGGTCTCGGCCCGTGCGCGCGCTCAGGTGCTGCGCTCCAAGGGCGTGCTGCTGCGTCGCGCTGGACGGTTGAGCGCGGCGGCAGAGGCCCACGCCGAGGCCATCGCCGTGTTCAAGGCCGTGGGCGCCCGCCGCGACGAGGCGCGCGCGCGCAATGCCCTGGGCTTCGCGCTGTTCGTGCTGGGCCGCTACGAGGACGCGGTGGCGATGTGCCTTTCGTCCATCGCCATCGACGTGGTGATCGGCGGGCGCTACCAGGTGGCCAAGACCCTGTCCAACATCGGCATGTCCTACGCCCGGTTGGGGCAGGTCGAGCACGGCCTGGCCTACCTCGGCCGCGCCCGCGAGGCGCACGAGCGCTACGACGACCACGACGGCCACATCGATACGCTGCTGGTCACG
>CAYTYV010000072.1:0-18407 GCA_964441055.1 uncultured Polyangiaceae bacterium
AACCAGTTGCCCCGACCTGGAGCGGCGGCTCAAGGACGATGCGCTGGCCAAGATGAACGCCGAGATCGATGCCCAGATCTGGTGGCTGCGCCACTGGGACGACGAGTACGACGGCCACGGCACCGAGACCGGCGGGCCCGCTGAGCCTCCTCAAGGCGCGGGCGGCGGCTCGGCGGGCGGCTTTGGCGAGGAGGGCGATAGCGGCCCCGAGCACTCCGAGACCAACACCCAAGTCAAGGGCGTGGACGAGGCCGACATCGTCAAGACCGACGGCAACTACCTCTACATCCTGCACGGCCAGAGCCTGGCCATCGTCAGCTCCTGGCCGGTCTCGTCGCTGGGGCTCGCTGGGTCGACGCCGATCGAGGGGCGGCCCATCGAGATGTACGTCACCGACGAGCACGTGGTGGTCTACTCGCAGGTCGACGGCACTGCGATCTACGAGGCAGCGGGCGTGGAGCCGCCTGATCCCTATGGCGGCTACGGTCCTTATGAGCCCGGGCCAGCTCCAGAGCCCGACGAGGGCTACGGCGACTACGTCTACTACCCGCTGACCAAGGTCACGGTCTTCGACCTGGCAGGCACCGAGACCTCGCTAGAGGCCGAATACTACTTTG
Source organism: uncultured Polyangiaceae bacterium (assembly GCA_964441055.1). Classification (GTDB taxonomy): domain Bacteria; phylum Myxococcota_A; class Polyangia; order Polyangiales; family Polyangiaceae; genus JACQWT01. The sequence goes on from CAYTYV010000072.1 coordinate 618, forward strand.
AGGGCAACTACCAATCCTCGCGGCGGGTCGACGGCTACGTGCGCACGGTATTGAATGGCGGTCACCATTCGCCCTTCGTGCAGACCTGGCTGGACGATTACTATGGCTATCCCTACTACACCGACGATGTAGAGACGATCATCGCCAACTACGAGAGGCTGCGCACGCTCAACACCGTGCGCATCATCGCGGCATCCCTGTCTGATTTCCTTCCCCGCCAGTTCCGCGCTGACGGTGGCGCCGTCGAGCTGCTCGAGCCGCAATGCTCGAGCTACTACGTGCCCACGCCGGGTACGACCGACGGTGGCATGACCCAGGTGCAGTCCTTCGATCTGGACGCGCTGCAGGACGGCCTGGCCCAGACCTTCGTCGTGGGCGGCGTGCACACGGTCTACTCCAACGCCGAGACGATGGTCCTGGCTGGCCAGCTCTGGTCCAACCCCATGTGGGCCACCGTCGAGCGCGAGCCAATGCAGAGCACCACCGCTACCCATCTACACAAGTTCGACCTGGCTAGCGACCCGGCCCGGCCGCGGTACGCCGCCTCCGGAACCATCGCGGGCGAGGTGCACAACCAGTTCTCGCTGGACGAGCGGGATGGGCTCTTGCGGGTGGCCACCACCGATTGGCTGTGGGGCGCTGGCTGGGGCGAGGAGTCGCAGAACAACCTGTTCGTGCTCGAGACGAGCGGCAGCGCGCTCCAGATCGCGGGCGCCGTGACCGGCATGGCCCCCGGGGAGCGCATCTATGCCGTGCGCTTCGTGGGCGAGCGCGGCTACGTGGTGACCTTCCGCCAGGTGGATCCGCTGTTCGTGGTGGATCTGTCCACGCCGACGAGCCCGCAGGTGGTGGCCGAGCTCAAGATCCCCGGCTTCAGCGAGTACATGCATCCCATCGACGAGGGCCGTCACCTGCTCACCATCGGGCAAGACGGCACCGAGGGCGGGCTCTCGGGCGATCTCGCCCTGCAGATCTTCGACGTGACCAATCCGGCTGCCCCCGCGCTGGTGCACAAGCGGGTGCTGGCCGAGGCCTACTCCGAGGCCGAGCACAACCACAAGGCCTTCACCTTCTACCAGGGTCGGCTGGCCATTCCGCTGTCGAGCTATGCTGGCGGCTCCTGGGTGGCCACCTTGGCGCTGTTCGACATCGACGTCTCAGCGGGCATCGCGCCGCTCGGCGAGGTCGACCATTCGTCCTTCTTCGACGGGCTCGACGAGATCGGCTACTGCGGCTACTACAACGTGGGCGTACGACGCGGCGTGTTCATCGAGCAGTACATCTACTCGATCTCCACGGGCGGTGTGGTGGTCAGCGATCTCGATAGCGAGCTCGGGCAGGTGGGATCGCTGGCGCTTCCCGATCTGAGCGACGATTACGATTGCTATTACTAAGCCCGCCGAGCGGCGTGCGCGCCTGCTTGGCACAACCCGGCCCCGCGAACCCGAGCAGCGGCGCGTGCCGAGGCGAGAGAGCTCGCGGGGCCGGAGGTCGTTCTTGCTGCGGAATGCCTATTCCGGAACGCAGCGTCCCTGCTGGCTGCACGCAAAGGTCAACCCGGGGGGAGGCTCGGGGCAGTCGGCCTCGGTCTCGCAGATGGGAATGCAGGCGCTGCCGCTCGGGGGGACGGGATCGCAGCTACAGCCCAGGGCGGCGTCGGGCGGGCAGGCCCCGGGGAGCTCGCAATCGGCCTGCTCGGTGCACGGGGTAGGTCCGTCGGGTGGCGCGCCGCCAGCTCCGCCGATGCCGCCCGCGCCCGCGCCGCCGCCGCTGCCGCTACCGCCCGAGCCTGGCGAGCCCGGGTTGCCGAGCTCGCCCGCGCCTCGCACGCAGCGGGCGTGATTGTAGATGCGGACCACGTCGCCTTGCGGGCCGTGGCCGTAGGGGTAGTCGGCTGGATCGCCGGTCTTGGGATCGCTTCGCTGCGCCCCGGCACCGTGCACGTCGAGCAGCTCGTAGCCGCTGCCCAGCGCTTGCATCCAGCCGAGGGCCTCGCCAAAGGCGATGTACGCCGCCGCGGCGCCCATGCCGTTTTCGGTCGCATGGGTGGTGCTGGTCCAGTAGGAGGCGTAGTTGGTGTTGCCGCCTTCGTCGACGATCGGCGTCGCATGAAATACCGGATCGAGGGCGGCCGAGTCGCTGGTAGCTGGCGAGCGAGTGTAGTCGACGATGCTCTGCAGCTCCTTGGCATTGGGAAGCCGCCAGTCGTCGTAGCCGGCAAAGCTCAGGCCCTCGCACCAGCCGAGGGCTTGCGGCCAGTCCAGGGCGCCGTCGGCCTCATCGCCGACCTCGAAATGGCCGCTGTCGTCCTGCAGCCACATGAGCCCCGTGGCTCGGTCGGTAATCACGCCGTTGTCGTTGTTTACGAGGTCGTTGACGCCGTAGTCGTTGTGGCCGCGCACGTACAATACGAAGAACAGCTTGTCGGCGCCGTGAACCGTCACGCCGTAGCCCTTGATGCGTCCGTCGGCGAAATTGACGCCGAAGTCGGTCTGGTCACCCTGCATGGTCGTGCTGACGTACTGGGTGCTGGAGGCAAACTGAGAGTCGATAAGGCGCTCTCCCTGGCCTGTGTCGCCGTACTCGAAGTCGAAGTGCTCGGCGTCGATGAAGGGCACGAGGTTGCACTGGTCCTCGCTGGGGCAGCCGCTCGGATCGAGGCCGCTGAAAAGGATGAGCGAGTACAGCTCCTTGATGGTGGGCAGGCGCCAGTCGTCGTAGCCCGCGAGGTCGAACGAGGCGGCGCCAGCCGTGGCCTCCGCAAAGGACATCTTGGCCCCCGGGTCCTTCTGCCACATCAGGCTCGTGCGCAGATCGGTGACGGTGCCATCGCCGTTGTCCTGGTAGCCGGGCTGGAGGCCGTCGTACTGGGCGTCCTGTCCGTAGGTGGGCCCGCTGGTTGCGGGGCAGGTGATGGCCTGCCCAGAGCTGCCGTAGCAGGAGCTCTGGCCGGTATCGACGAGGGGCGCGGATGCCGTCGCAGCGGAGCCGCCGCTGCCCGCACCGCCCGCGCCGCCCTGGGCTGATGCGCCTTGGCCGGCCGCTCCGCCAGCCGAGCTCGTGGTGCCGTCCGCGTTCGAGGCGTTGGCGCAGGCCGCGGGCAACGAGCACAAGAGGATGAGAGCAAGGGGCTTTCGCATGGTTTCTCCTTGGCACTGCAAAGTGCCGAGGCCTGGCGACGCGACGCACAGCCGCAGCGCCTGGCAGGCCATGCCACCGATGGTAAGCAACGGCCGTGCCGGCAGCGGGAAAGGGATAAGCCCGCGATATCGCGCCAGAGCCCACGCAATTTGCTGCGCACTGTGCAAGGGCTTGCACAAGCCTCGCGCAGCGCGAGCTGCTCCCCGCTCAACCCGGCGGGGGACCGCCGCTCACCGCCGTGCTCACCGCACGCAGCGGCCCAGCTTCAGCTTGCATCGGCTGTGCTTTTTGCAGGCCTCGCTCTGCTGGCAGTCCTTTTGCGTGACCGCGGCGCAGCGGCCCTTGTCGTTGTGGCAGGCTCCCTCGGTCTGGCAGCGGGCCGACTTGCGGCAGTGCTCGTCGGCGACCGCCACGCATTTGCCTCCCCACACGCCACAGTTGCCGCGCTCGGTGCAAGCCTTGGAGTTGCGGCAATCCTCGACCGATCCGGCCACGCAGGACCGACCCCGGTCGGTGCAGCGACCGTACTTCTGGCACAGTGACGACTGGCGGCAGTCCTTGACGCAGTCTCCCGCGATGGCGCGACACTGCTTCTGCTTGCGGCACACCGTCGATCGCCGACAGTAGGCGTCGCTGGTGGCCACGCAGGTGTCCCCCTGGCCGGAGGTGCAGCGGCCATAGGTGGCGCAGGCCTCGGTCTTGCGGCAGGAGCCTACCTTGACGCACTGACCGTTGCGCGCGGTGCAGCGTCCCTCGCGCATGCACACGGGCGCGCCGATGCAGTCGGCGTCCTTGAGGGCAACGCATTTTCCGTCCTTGGCCGAGCACCGCCCTTCGGCCAGGCATTGGGGCGAGCGCTGGCAATCGGCGTCGCTGGCCACGCATTTGCCGTCCTTGGCCGTGCACCAATGGAGCGTCTTGCACCGCTCGGACCCAGCGCAGTCGTGGTCCTTGGCGGCGACGCAGCGTCCGTCCTTGGCGGTGCATTGACCGAACTGCGAGCAGCCCTTCCACTGCAGGCAATCCTGATCGGTGGCCACGCAGCGACCGTCCTTGGCGGTGCACGCGGCGTACTTCTGGCAGCCGTCGGTGCGCTGGCAGTCCTCGTTCTTTCCGGCAATGCACTTGCCGTCGCCCGCGCTGCACCAGCCGAACTCCTTGCACTGCGACGCTTTTTGGCAGCGCGCATCGCCGTCAGCGGGCGTGACGCATACCGCGTGAAGGCAGGTCAGCCCTGGTTGGCAATCGGCCGCCCTGTCGCATGGCTCCCCAGCGGCGGCTTTGCAGCCTGCGAGCGCGAGTAGCCAGGCCATGGCGAAGGTGGATCGGTTCATGCGTAGCGGCCCTTCGGGGGTAAAGCGTGGCGTCGGCCGAGGGGTGGCCGTGGTGCGGAGCAGTGTAGCTCGACGCGCTGCCACGGGCCGAATTCCGATCAGCCTTCGGCCCCGGGGTCGCCTTGCCCGGGCCCAGGGCCGATGGTAGGCCCGTGGCCATGAGAGGGCATTTTGCAACGGTGGTGGCGCGGGCGGCGCTGGTGGTGGGATTCTGGGGAGCGAGCGCGGCATGCAGCCCTTCCTCGGTGCCGCGGGCGACGGCCGCGGAGCAGGGCGCGGCGTCGCCAGTCGTGGGCTCGGCCTCATCAGCGGCCGAGCGGCGCCAGGCCTTCGAGAACCCGGGCGGGATGTGGATGCCCGAGCAGATGCTGGCGCACGCCGATGAGCTTCGGGCCCTCGGCCTGGAGCTGGACCCCATTGCGCTGGGCGATCCCATGGCGCCGCCGCTCGCCGCCGTGGTGTGGCTCGGTGGTTGCACGGGCTCTTTCGTCTCGTCCCAAGGGCTGGTCATCACCAACCACCACTGCGCCACGCGCGCGCTGCAGTACAACTCCACGCCCGAGGACAACCTGCTCGAAAAGGGCTTCAACGCCGCCGAGCGCGTCCAGGAGAGGTCGATCGGCCCGACCGGTCGGGTGTACGTCACCCAGGCCATGCGCGACGTGACCGCCGAGGTGCGCGCTGGTCTGGAGGCTATGGCGGACGCACAGCAGCGTCACGACGCCATCGAGCAGCGCACGAAGCAGCTCGTAGCCCGCTGCGAGAAGGACCGCCCCGCGATCCGCTGCCGGGTGGCGAGCTACTTCGGCGGCGGACAGTACCGACTGATCGAGCAGCTCGAGCTGCGCGACATCCGCCTGGTCTACGCTCCCAGCGAGGGCATCGGCAACTACGGCGGCGAGATCGACAACTGGCGCTGGCCGCGCCACTCGGGCGACTTCGCCCTGTTCCGGGCCTACCTGGGCCCCGATGGCATGCCCGCCGACCACGCCGCCGACAACGTTCCCTATCGCTCGCCCCACTACCTGCGCCCCGCTCGGCAGCCGCTCGGCGAGCGCGATCTCGTGTTCGTCGTCGGCTACCCCGGTCGCACCTCCCGGCTTCACACCGCCCGCGAGGTTCGGGAAGCGGTGGATTGGACCTACCCGCGTCGGCTCGAGATGTGCGACCAGTACATCGCCCTGCTCGAAGAGCTGTCCGCCTCCGACGCCGATCTCGCCATCAAGGCGCGGTCGCTGCTGCGCGGCCTGAGCAACTGGCGCACCAACACCCAGGGCATGCTCGACGGCTTGGTCCAAGGAGGGCTGAAGGACCGCAAGCTCGCCGAGGAGGCGGCACTGGAGCGCTGGATGGCCGAGTCGGCCGAGCGCACGGCGAGCTTTGGCGGGGTCATCGCCCGCATGACCGAGGCTCACGCGGCGCTGCGAGCAAAGCGGGAGCACGATGCCGCCATCGGCGAGGCATCGTGGATGAGCACCTTGCTCGGCGCGGCCAACACCATCGTGCGCATGGCCGAGGAGCGGCCCAAGCCCGACGCCCAGCGCGATCCAGACTACCAGGAGCGCAACTGGAAGCGGCTCGCCCAAGCTCAAAAGGCGCGACAACGCACCTACGACCGCCGCCTGGACCGCGCCAAGCTCGAGCTCGCCCTGGTGCGCGCTGCGCGGCTCGACCCCGATCGCCGTCCCGCCCTGCTCGAGTGGATCGTCGGCCCGGGCGAGCCGACCGGGGAGCGTATCCGCCAGGCGGTGCGCCGCATGTACGCGCGCACCTCGCTCGAGAGCGCCGAGCAGCGGATCGCGCTGCTCGAGGGGGCGAGCACTGCGGAGCTGCGCGCCAGCGCCGACCCCTTCATCGCGTTGGCGTTGAAGCTTCGACCCGTGCTGCAAGCGATCGAGGATCGCGACGAAACCTACGCGGGCTCGACAGCGCTCGATCGGCCCGCCTACGTGGCGGCCTTGCGCCAAAGGGCTGGTGGGATCCTGGCGCCAGATGCCAACAGCAGCCTGCGCATCAGCTTCGGCACGGTGCGCGGCTACCCGCCGTCTCCGACCGAGCCCCCCTACGCCCCGTTCACGCGCCTACCAGACGTGGTCGGCAAGCACACGGGCAAGCGGCCCTTCGACGCCCCCGCCGCCCTGCTCGATGCCGCCCGCCATCCCGCGGCGGCCTACATGCACCCGCCGCTGGGCGAGATCCCGGTGAACTTCCTCTCGGACCTGGACATCACGGGTGGCAACTCGGGCTCGCCCGTGCTCGATGCCCGCGGCGAGCTTGCGGGCTTGGCCTTTGACGGCAACTACGAAGCGATGGCCTCGGACTGGCTGTTCATGCCCGCCATCACCCGCTGCATCTCGGTGGATCTGCGCTACGTCTTGTGGATCATGGACCAGGTCGAGCCCGCTCCCCATCTGCTGCAGGAGATGGGGGCCAAGCCGGCTGGCTCGTCGTTGCGCTGAGCCGTCGCTCGTGGCGGCTCACGACGGCAAGCAGATCCCGTAGCTGGTCTCGTCGATCTGCAGCGGATCGACGAAGGGCGTACACGAGCTGCTACTCGGACAGGATGGCGCATCCAGGTCGCACAGATCGAGGCAGAGCTGACCGCTCGCCCCCAGATCCACGCACATGCCGCGAGCGCAGTCGGTGAGCTCGCCGCAGCTGTCCCCGTGGGCATGGTCGCCCTCTCCGACGCAGGCCGTGAACCAGACATCCGGGGCGCTCGGCTCCTGGGCCGCCGCACAGCGCGCCCCGGGCACGCACCCGCTGCCGTCGAGCAGGCTGCAGCTGGGCGAGCAGACCCGGGCCTCGCCGATGGGCTCGCCCCACTCGTCGACCACCGCCAGGCAGCGCGAGCCCGGCAAGGCACAATCGGACTGGCCGTCACAGAAGGCATGACAGCTCCCCGGACCGTTGGGATGGTGATCCAAGCAGAGCGATCCGGCCGCGCAGCTGATCGACGAGCCGTCGCACGGCTCGCCCACCTGGGCCGGATCGTCAGGGTCGTCGAAGCAGCCCACCACGCCGGTCCACACCTCGACGGTGCACTGCTGGTCGGAGGGACAGCCGCACTGGGGCAAGGTGAGTTTGCAGGGATCGCCCGGGCAAGCGCCTCCGCTGCCGCCCCCGCTGCCGCCCCCGCCGCCGCCCTCGCCGCCAGCTCCCGTCGGCTCGGTGTCCTCGTCGTCGGCGCAGCCCGAGCTCAGCCCGATGGCCAGGGCAGCCGCAACCGATGCTGCGGCCAGTCGGGCGATGCGTGGTACGGGGCGCTTGGCTCTGGAAACGAACGGTCTGTTGTTCATCTTGTCCTGTTCGTTGCTGAACGTGCCGCGCTGTTCAATGAGGACCGCTCTGGCTGAGCTCTAGCGCGGCCTCCAGGCGCTTGCCAGCGCCCACCTCGGCGCGCCAGACGAACACCAGCGCGGTGCCCTGATACGAGGGCTCGAAGCCACGCTCACTCTGCGAGACCGTCTCGATGGGGATGCGCCACAGCTCGGCCGCGGGCCTGCAGCGAATGGCCAGATCGATCCCCAGCGGCTCGACGAGCAGGCGAACGCCGCCCACCTGCGGGTGCACGGCTTGCGCGCCTGGTGCGGCCTCGGCCGGGCGATTCAAGGGCGCGCCGTCAGGGCTCAGCACTACCAGCGACCGGCCAGCCTCGGCGCGCGGCGTCAGCAGCGAAAAATCGATCTCGCTGGCAAAGCACAGCTGGCGGCGCTCGCCCTCGTAGCCCAGCCGATACTCGGCCGCGACGCCGAGCTTCTGTCCTACGCCGAGCCGCTTTTCCAGGTGGAACCCCTCAGCCTCCCACCGTAGCTCGAGCGAGGCTGACGCCGCGCTGCTCTCCAGGCTGGCGATGGCGTACGCTGCGGTCGGTAGCGCGACCAAGGGGGCGTAGTCGCGGTCGAAGCGTTCGGCGTCGGCATCCGCGGGCAACAGGTGATCGACAAAGGCGCCGCGCGGGTAGGCGTCGTAGCGCAGCCGCTCGGCCAGGCCCTCTTCGGTGGCGCGCACCAGATCGTGCGCGGAGATGTTCTCCAGCTCGTCGTCGGAGATCACGCGCGCCCGCGGTACGTCCTCGTGGTAGCTCTCGGGCCGTCGTCCCAGCACGCCCGTCAGGTGGAAGCGAGGCTTGCGCAGATCGATCTCGAAGGCGCGACCGCCCGAGGCAGGCGCCACGTACACGTTGAGCTCGGGGGCCTCGATCAGCACCTCGTCCTGTAGGTCGCCGTCGTAGTCGGTCACCTCCACGGCCACGTGCGGGCGCGGCTCGGCCAGGCTCTCGGCCTCGAGCAACGCGCTCATCAGCGTCGAGCGCAGGTGCTGCAGGTACAGCCCGCCGAACAGCCCGTGCCAGTAACCGCAGTTGCACTGGCCGCAGTACAGCGCGTCGCGCGCGGCCGGGTATTCCTCATCGCCGCGTTTGCGGGCGCGCTCCACGGCGGCCGATACCCGCAGCATCTTGCGGTAGATGAGCTGGCTCTCGGGGTATTTGGCCAGAAAGCCCTGCCAGATCCCGCCGCGCATAAAGGGCTGGGCCGCGGGCCCGAGCCGGCTCAGCCGCAGTCGTCGGCCCAGGTCCTGGTACTGCACGCCCGCGGCTGCTGGCAGCGTCCACTCGCCCATCTCGGCATAAGAGATAGTGGGGATATACACCCGCGCTTGGGCAGGCTCCCGCCTGAGCGCGGCCGAGGGCGTCACCGTCTGGATCTCGTCGGCGCGCTTGCCGAGCGCTTCGAACAGCTGCTCGAGCCAGCCCTCCTCCCAGGTGCGCTTTTCGGTGGTGGGCCAGATGCCGAACTTCTCGGCGTCGTCGCCGTAGGTGAGGGTTCGCCCGCGCCGCTCGATCAGGTACTCGACGAGCGGCTCGATGTCCGCGAAGGGGATGCGCGTGCGCAGGCCGCGGTCGATGGGAAACACCGCCAGCGGCGCGCCCGCCTTGTCCGTGACGTAGTAGCCGCTCAGCTCGCCCTCGGCGCCTGCGGCGTGCAGGTGGCTGTCGTCCACCAGCGTGTAGCCATAGCCGCCCTGGGTGATCACGCGCGGCAGATCGGGCTCCCACACCCGCTCGGTCAGCCACATGCCCTGCGGCCTGGCGCCGAACAGCTGCTGGCAATAGTCGGCCATGGCGCGGAGCTGCCCGATGGCGTCGCGATCCGGCAAGATGGCCAGCATCGGCTCCTGCAGGCCACCGCCCAAGATCTCCGCCTGCCCCAGGGCCACCAGCCGACCGAGCTTGTCGAGCAGCTCGTGGCGGTGGCGCTCGGCCCACTCGAGCAGCGGGCCCGAGACGTGGATCCCCGTGCGGACCTGCGGATGGGCGAGCAGCAGATCGAGGGTGCGCAAGTAGCAACGGTCCATGGCGTCGTCGAAGACGCGGTCCAGGTTTCCGTAGGGCTGGTGGAAGTGAAGGACGAAGACCAGGCGCGTTGCGGTCGCCTCGTCGGTCCCCTCGAGCTTGCGCGGTGTGGTCATGGTGAGCGGGCCGTAACGGAGCAGCAATGGGCGCATCCGTCAATCCCTTCCCGTCGGGCTCAGTTGGTGTATGTTGGCGGCCGAAGCGAGGTCAACGGATGGCAGTGGTTGGAGCGCGGTGGAGCTTGGGGGCAGGCGTGGCGCTCGGCTGGTGCGTGGCCGTGCCCGCCGCTGCCCAGCCTGCCGCGCCGCCTGCCGAGGAGCCCGAGAGCGCGACGGTCGAGGCCGACGGCGAGCGCGACAGCGCCCCAGGCGGGGGTGAGGGCGAGCCCGAAAGCGCGACGGTCGGAGCCGCGGGCGCGGCTGGCAGCGCGACGATCGGAGCCGCGGGCGAGCGGGAAAGCGCGCCAGGCACAGCCGCGGGCGAGCCCGACGACGCGCAGGCCGACGCCGACAAAAACGACGACGAGCTCGCCTTCGGCCGCACCTCGACCGGGCACTTCGCCTTTGGCTCGTACGGGCGCATCACCGCCGCCAGCGACGCCGACGGCCGACCAGCGCGCGAAGCCGACATCGTCGCGCGCGGCTCGCGGCTGGATCTACCCAACTACGTCGAGCTCGAGCTCCGCCGCGACGACTACTGGCACTTTGCCGAGGCCCACACCCGCTTCGTCTCCACCCTGGCCATCGGCCACCCCGTCTTCCACTACGACGGTGAGTTCGACGCGGCGCTGGCCGTGCGCAACCTCTACCTGGAGGAGCGCGACCTCGGGCTGGAGGGACTGAGCGTGTGGGCAGGCTCGCGCATGCTGCGTGGCGACGACATCTACCTGCTCGACTGGTGGCCGCTCGACAACCTGAACACCGTGGGCGGCGGGGCGCGGTACGGCATTTGCGGCACCGCCGAGGCGCCCGCTGCGGAGGGCGCGACCGACCCGCCGCAGCCCGCGTCGAGCGCCGAGGCCCACCCGCCGTGGTGCACCAACGTCTCGCTTCACGTGGGCCTGGGCCAGCCGAACAACCCCTTCTACCAGCAGGAGGTGAGCCGCCCCGCACCGCTCAACCAGTTCGGCGCGGCCACCGTGGCCCTGCTCGATCGGCAGCGGTGGGTCGGCAGCCTCAAGGCCGAGCAGCTCGTTCGCTTCGGCGGCCCAGCCGGGCTCAAGTTCGTCGCCTACGGCGAGGTGCACCAGGTCCCCTCGGCCGAGCGCGAGGCGGACAAGGCCCAGACCTACGAGTCGCTGCCTGCCGATGGGGGCTTCGTTGTCGGCGGTCAGGTGGGCGCCTTTTCCGGCAAGCGCGACACCCACGTCAATCTGTTCGTGCGCTACGCGGGCGGGCTCGCCGCCTACGGCGAGTTCGCCATGCCAACGGGGCTGTCGCTCGATCGCACGACCGACGGTGCCCACGAGCTCGTGGTGGCCGCTGGCGGCAACGGCGAGATCGGCCCCTTCGCCATCACGGCGGGCGGTTACTTCCGGTCGTTCCGCAATGCCAACGACACCCTGGACTTCGGCGACGTCGACGAGGGCATCGCCATCCTTCGCCCCCACCTGTTCTTCGCCGATTGGGCGGGCGTGGCAGTGGAGTTTTCCTATCAGGCGCAGCACCGCGGCGTGATGACCGACGAGACCGACCCGACCGAGCCGGCCCGCAGCGCCGATCCCCGACCGCTGACGGCGCATCTTTCGCGGCTCGGGGTGATGCCCTTCTTGGCCCCGGCTGGCCCTGGCGCCTACAGCCGACCGTGGCTGTACCTGGCGTACATGGCCAGCTTTCGCGACGAGGGAGCCCGCCTGCTCTACCCCGTCGACGACGCATTCCGACTGCGCGAGATCGATCACTTCATCGGGCTAGGCGCCGAGTGGTGGTTCGGCTCGACCAGCTACGGGGAGCTATGAGATGAGCGTGCAAGGAGCGATCCGCGCATGGGCAGGTCTGGCGCTCGGCTTGGCCGCGTCGGGCTGCATGGACTTCGAACAGCTCGAAGGACCGATCCCGCTCGGCACGCACGTTGCCGATTGGCGCGACCAGGTCATCTACCAGGTGCTCGTCGATCGCTTCGCCGACGGCGATCGCGCCAACAACCACAACGTGGTCCTGTGGGATATGGCCCGCTGGCATGGCGGTGACTGGGCGGGCCTGGAGGGGCAACTCGGCTACCTCGAGAACCTGGGCGTGACAGCGCTGTGGATCTCGCCGGTCGTCAAGAACCTGGAGACGGACGCGGGCTTCGACGCCTACCACGGCTACTGGACGCAGGACTTTGCCGCGCCCAACCCGCACTTCGGCGATCTGCGGGCGCTGCGTAGCCTGGTGCGCGCCGCCCACGACCGCGGGATGCTGGTTATCGTGGACATCGTCACCAACCACATCGGCCAGCTGTTCTACTACGACATCAACCGCAACGGACAGCCCGACGAGTACTTCATCGGCGGCGGCGGCCAGGCCTACGGCTCGAACAACAACGACTTCCCGTCGAGCACCACGCGCACCTCGGAGTGGGACCCCGACTACGACTCGCGCGGGATCCAGGCCTTCAGCTCGCTGGGCGAGTCGGGCCCGGCGCCCATCGAGTGGGTGCACGAGCCGGCCATCAACCGCCTGCCGCCCGAGCCGGCCGAGTTCGCCAACCCGGCCTGGTACAACCGCCGCGGCAGGGTCACGGTCTGGCGCCACGAGCAGGAGGCCTGCCAGTTCCTCACCGGCCTGGACGATCCGGGTTACTGGTGGGAAGTACCCGAGTGCCGCGCCTACATGCGCGAGCAAGAGACCAAGGGCGACTTCCCGGGCGGGCTCAAGGATCTGGACACCACCCGCTGCGACGTCAAGCAGGCGCTGGTCGACGTCTTCGCCCGCTGGGTCGAGCTGACCGATGTCGACGGCTTCCGCATCGACACTCTCAAGCACGTGGAGAACGAGTTCTGGCGCTACTTCTGTCAGAAGATCCGCCAGCGGCTGGTGGCGAAGGGCAAAGAGCGCTTCTTCATGTTCGGCGAGGCCTTTGACGGCCACATCGATCTGGTGGGCTCGTACACCACGCACGAGCTCCCGAGCGGGCCCGAGGGCGAGCGCGAGCAGCAGTGCGTGACCGACGGGCGCGGCCTGACGGGCGACCAGCTCGACGGCGTCTTCCACTTCCCGCAGTACTACCGAGCCATTCGCGGCGTCTTCCAGGACGGCGGGGCCACCAGCGGCATCGCCGATCTCTGGGCCCAGGAAGCCGAGTACATCGGCTCAGAGCCCAACCAGCACGGCATCGGCATCGCCCCGGACCAAGCGCTGGTGAACTTCCTGGACAACCACGACGTGGAGCGCTTCCTGTTCAACGGCCAAGCCACGGTCGAGCGCCTGCACTTGGCACTGCTCTACCTGTTCACCCGCAGCGGCATTCCCTGCATCTACTACGGCACCGAGCAGCAGCTCGCGGGCGGCAACGACCCGGCCAACCGCGAGGACCTGTGGAAGAGCGGCTACGACGAGAGCGGCCCCACCTATCGCTGGATCCAACGCCTGTCGGCCCTGCGCAAGCGCTACGCGGCGCTGCGCCGCGGCGATGCCGAGCCGCGCTGGTCGAGCGACCATGCCGAGGGCGAGAGCGACGCGGGCATCTTCGCCTTCGAGCGCAGCGGTGGTGGTGCCGAGGGCAGCTATGCCCTGGTCGTGCTCAACGCGCACGCCGCGCAGCCGAGCTCGACCTCGTTCGACGGCGGGGTCATGCAGACCTCGCTTTCGGGCGGCACCGCGCTGGTCGATGTGCTCGACAGCGCGCAGCCGAGCTACACGGTGGCGGCCGACGGCAGCCTGGAGCTCAGCGTGCTGCCGCTCTCGGGCATGGTGCTGGTGCCAGCCGACCAGGTGGCGGGGCAGTAGACGGACGTCATGGTCGCGGTCGCGGTCCGGCAGCTCGACAAGCGCTTCGGCCAGACCGTGGTGCTCGACGGGGTCGACGTGGAGGTGCCCGACGGCGCCTTCGCGGTGCTGGTAGGGCCGAGCGGCTGCGGCAAATCCACCCTGCTGCGGCTCATCGCGGGCCTCGAGCAGCCCGACAGCGGCAGCATCCACTTCGGCTCCCGCGAGGTCAGCCGGCTCGAGCCGCGTGAGCGCGACGTGGCCATGGTGTTCCAGTCCTACGCGCTGTACCCGCACCTGCGAGTGCGCGACAACCTGGCCTTCGGGCTGAAGCTGCGCAAGGCCAAGCCCGCCGAGATCCAGCGCCGCGTCCAGCAGGTGAGCGAGATGCTGGGCCTTGAGCCGCTGCTCGACCGCATGCCCCGCGAGCTCTCTGGCGGGCAGCGCCAGCGCGTGGCCATGGGTCGGGCCATCGCGCGCAGGCCCGCGCTCTTTCTGTTCGACGAGCCGCTCAGCAACCTCGATGCCGCGCTGCGCGCCCAGGTGCGCGTCGACATCCGTCGGCTGCACGAGCGGCTGGCCACCACCAGCATCTACGTGACCCACGACCAGGTCGAGGCCATGACCCTGGCCGACGTCATGTTCATCCTGCACGGCGGTCATGTCGTGCAGTCGGGCAAGCCCATCGACATCTACCAGCGGCCGGCCACGCGCTTCGTGGGCGGCTTTCTGGGCAGCCCGTCGATGAACTTCATCGATGCCCGACTGGTGACCGATGCCGACGGCGACGGGCTCGTCGCGGAGCTGGGCTCGGACGGCGATCGGCAGCGCCTGCCCATCGGGGAGGCAGGCTCGTGGCGCAAGCTCGCCAGCGGCCAGGCGGTGACGGTCGGGCTGCGCCCCCACGACCTAGAGCCGTGCGACCCGGCTGCGCCCAGCGCGCTCGGGATCAAGGTCACCCTGACCGAGGCCCTTGGCGGCGAGACCTATGCCCACGGCGAGCTCGTGGGCGAGAGCGTGATCGTGCGGCTCGATCCGAGCCAGGCCGTGCGCGTCGGCGAGCGCTTGCCCGTGGCGCCGAGCGAGCTGCACCTGTTCGACCCGGAAACGGGGGCCTCGCTGCGATGCTGAGCTGGCCGCGCTTGCGGTCCTTGCTCGGGCTGTGGCTGCTCGCCCTGCTGGTGCCGCTGGGGCTTAGCGGCTGCGATGGCGCCGAGCCCGGTCCCCGTCCCATCCGGCTGTGGCACGCCTACCGCGGCCAGGAGCGCGCCGCGCTGGAGAAGGTGCTGGCCGAGTGGAAGGGGCCACCCGTGGATGCGCTGGCCGTGCCCCACGATGCCTACGCGGCCAAGCTGCAGGCGGCCGTGCCCCTGGGCGAGGGCCCCGAGGTCTTCATCGACGCCCACGAGCGGGTGGCTGATTTCCGCCGCCGCGGCGTGGTCGCGCCCGTGGGCGATGCGCTGGACGACCGGGCGAGCTACGCTCCGCACGTCCTTCGGGCGGTCGAGCTCGACGGGCAGGTCTACGGCGTGCCGCTGTCGCTCAAATGCCTGGCGCTGTACGTCAACCCCAAGCTCGCCGAGCCGCGACCCGCCGATCTGGAGACCATTGCCGCCCTCCGCAGCTCGCTGCCCGCAGGCACCTTTGCGCTGGCCTACGAGGCCGAGAGCCCCTTTTTCCACGCCGCCATTTTGGGCGCCTTCGGCGGCGAGCTTCTGACTGAGGACGATCGCTTCGGCATGGTGGGCTCGGCCGCCGAGCGATCGCTCGAGCTGGTGCACGAGCTCATCCGCGCGGGGGTAGTGCCCGAGAGCGCCGACGGCGCGCTGGTGACGCAGCTGTTCCGCTCGGGCAGAGCCGCCTACGCCATCAGCGGGCCCTGGCTGGCCACCGATCTGGCGGGCGCCGAGCTCGACTACCGCCTCGCGCCGCTGCCTCGGGTGCGCGCTACCGGAAAGCCCATGCGCCCGCTGCTCACCGTCGAGGCGGTGATGCTCTCGCCCGACGGCGCGAAGCGAGCCGAGGCGCGAGAGCTGGCGCGCTTTTTGGCGAGCGCTCGTGCGGCCCGCGTGCGCCAAGAGCTCGCCCGCACGGTATCGGCCCGCCGCGACGTGCAGGCGCCCCCGGGCGACGAGCTCTTGCAGGTCTTTGGCGAGCAGGCCGAGGCCGCCGTGCCCACCCCCACCTCGGTGGCCATGCGCGCGACCTGGGAGCCAGCCCGACGCGCCATTCGCAAGATCGTGCGCGGCCAGGCCACGGCCCGCGAGGCGCTCGAGGAGGCCGAGCGGCGCTTCGACGACGTCTACCGCGCACCACCGCCGCCCGCCTCCACCACGCCGCTGATGATTTTTGTAGGGCTGCTCGCGCTGCTCGGGGCGGTGCTGCTGGTGCAAAAGGCCCGCACGCGCGCCTTCCGCGGCAGGCTGCGGGCCTCGCTGCCCGCCTACCGCTACGTGGCCCACGCCGTCATCGCGGTCGGCGTGCTGGTGTTCGTGCCGCTTCTGGCGGGCGCGACCATCTCGCTGTTCGCCGGTCAGCCGGGCGACCAGCACTACGTCGGGCTGGCCAACTTCGTCGAGATCCTGACGGCGCGCGGCGCCCCGCTGCTTTCCCGCGGCTCGTTCTACCTGGTCTTGGCCGTCACCGTGCTGTGGACGGTGCTCAACGTCACCCTGCACCTCGGCATCGGCCTCGTGCTGGGAGTCGTGCTGTCGCGGCCCGCCATGCGGCTCAGGCCGGTCTACCGCGTGCTCTTGATCATCCCCTGGGCCGTGCCCAACTACGTCACGGCCCTGGCGTGGAAGGGCCTGTTCCACCGCCAGTTCGGCGCGGTCACGGGCCTCATCGATCTCGCCAACCAAGTCCTGGGCACCGAGGTGGAGCCCGTGGACTGGTTCTCGCGCTTTACCACCGCCTTTTCTGCCAACGTGGCGACCAACGTCTGGCTGGGCTTCCCCTTCATGATGGTGGTGACCATGGCTGCCCTGACCGCGGTGGACCGCGAGGTGCTGGAGGCGGCCCAGGTGGACGGTGCCAGCCGGCTGCAGCGCTTCTTCCGCGTGACCCTGCCGATCATTGCGCCTTCGCTTTTACCCGCCGCCGTGCTCGGCGCCATCTGGACCTTCAACATGTTCAACGTGGTGTTCCTGGTCTCGGGCGGCGAGCCCGACGGCACCACCGACATCCTGGTCTCGGAGGCCTACCGCTGGGCATTCACCCGCGAGGCGCGCTACGGCTACGCGGCGGCCTACGCCGTCTTGATCTTCCTCTTGCTGTTCAGCTCGACCCGTCTGCCAGCACTCATCCGCGGGTTGCGTCAACGACGCAGGGCCGCCCGCGCGGAGCAGGCCGAGCCCGTTGCGACGAGAGGTGGGTCGTGAATAGCCGCTTCGGCTGGCTCGAGTCGGCGGCTGCGCACCTGCTCGCCGTCGTGGCCGTGTGCTTTGCGCTCTACCCCGTGTTGTGGGTGATCGCCCTGGCCTTCTCGGGCCAGCAGACCCCGGAGCCACGCGTGCTGCCCCTTCCCGAGGAGCCCACCTTCGAGCACTTGCGCGAGGTGGTGATGCACCGTCGCCAGGGCCCGGACGGCACCGTGTGGCTGTTCGGTCGCCAGATGCTCAACAGCTTGGTGGTGGCCAGCGGCACCGCCTTGACGGCCATCGCCATCGCCATCCCGGCCGCCTACGCGCTGGCGCGCTTCGAGTTCGTGGGCAAGCAAGGCGGGCTGCGCGCGCTACTGGCCACGCAGATGTTCCCCGCGGTGGCGAGCGCCGTTCCGCTCTACATTTTGCTCGACTTTCTGGGGCTGCTCAACTCGCGCAGCGGACTGGTGCTCTGCTACGCCTCCACCGCGGTCCCCTTTGCCATCTTCCAGCTGCGGGCAGCCTTCGAGTCCATCCCCATCGATCTCGAGGAGGCCGCCATGGTCGACGGCGCCACGCGCTTTCAGGCCTTCGTGCGCGTGGTGCTGCCCGCGGCGCGGCCCGCCATCGCGGTCACGGGTCTGTTCGCCTTCATGAGCGCCTATAACGAGTTCATCCTGGCGGCGACC
>CAYTYV010000073.1:0-18300 GCA_964441055.1 uncultured Polyangiaceae bacterium
GGGTGAGGACGGCTGCGTCCAGGGGCTACTTGAGCTCGCGGGCATTCCGTACACGGGCTCGGGCGTATTGGCGAGCGCGCTCGGCATGGACAAGCTCAAGGCCAAGGAGCTGTTCCTGCTGCACAACCTGCCCACGCCGCCCTACTACGCGGTTCGTTCCGACCAGGATCTGGCAGATATCGAGGCCATCCATCAGCACTTCGGCTTCCCCGTGATCGTCAAGCCGCGCGGGGAGGGATCGAGCTTGGCCATCACCAAGGCTCGCAACGATCGCGAGCTCGCCGAGGGGCTAGAGCGCGCCTTCGGGCTCGATGACTGGGCGCTGGTCGAGCGCTACGTCGAGGCGGTCGAGGTCGCCGTCGGCATCGTCGACGGCGAGCTGCTGGGAGCCATCGAGATCCAGCCCAAGAGCGGGCTCTACGACTACCACGCCAAGTACAGCGCGGGCGCGTCGGACTACTTCATGCCCGCGCGCTTGCCTCGGGCGCGCTACCAGGGCGTGCTCAACCTGGCGGCGCGCGCTGCCGAAGCGCTCGGCTGCACGGGCGCGGTGCGGGTCGACCTGTTGGTGACCGAGGACGAGAACGAGTACGTGCTGGAGGTCAACACCCTGCCAGGCATGACCGAGACCAGCCTGCTGCCCAAGATCGCCGCGGCCGCTGGCTACGACTTCGCCACGCTGTGCGAGCGCATCCTGCACGGTGCCCGGCTGCACTCGCCTGTCCAAGCGCGAGCCGAGCGCGAGGGGATCGTCCGCCGCTCGAGGCTGGTCGTCGCACGCGCCGCTGCGCCCGCCGCCGTCGCGGAGCCGCCCGTGGCCAAGTCCGCCTAGGCTGGCGCCGCTCGCCGCGCGAGCAACTGCCCGGGTCGCGTCACGATGTCGGCTGGGCACCGCTCGACGCGCTGGCGGGCTCGCGGGGGGGACGGCGGGTGTAGATCACCACGGTCTCGCCAGGGGTCAAGGTGCTGCGTCGGCTGCGGTGGTTGATGCGCTCGAGCATCCCCAGCGAAAGGCCATAGCGCTTGCTGAGCTTCTTCCACGTGTCGCCCTCGGCCACCGTCACCTCGATGCGGCGACGGCCCTTCTTGCGCTCGAAGTGCTTGATGAAGGCATCCGAGCCTGCGACCAGCACGCGGAAGCTTTCCTCTTCGCGGAGCAGCACCTCGGGCAGCTGGGCTCGGCGCGCTACGAACAGCTGCAGGACCATGCCGCCTTGCAGCGCGGCATGGGGATCGAGGTGGTTCCAGCGTCGCAGCGCCTCGGCCGAGACACCGCAGACCCGCGCCACGTCCGTCAGCCTGTCGCCGTTGATGACTCGGTAGAACACCCGCCGTCGGTCGGTGAAGCCGAACTCCTGGTCGGGCACCACCACGACCGGCTTGGGGGCTTGCTGCTCGGCCTCGTCGGGCGAGCTGGCTCGGCCTTCGCCTTGGCGCGGCACGAACAGCGCGGTGTGAGGGCGAGGGTTCTCACCCGGGCCTAGGTCGTTCAGCCGCTGCAGCAAGGCGGCGCTGGTACCGTGCTCGGCGGCGATGTGCTCGAGGCTCTCTCCCCAGCGCACGCGGGTTGTGGCCCAGCGCGCCTGACGCGAGCCCGCGGCCTTGAGCTTGTCGGTCGCCTCGGCCCGCTTTCCTTTGGGTAGGTAGATGGACCACGACTTGCGGGACGAAGGGGCGATCTCGAGCGGTGGGGTTCGCGAGCCGAGCAGCTGCGGGTTGAGGGCGCGCAGTCGCTCCTCGTCCACGCGCGTCGCCTTTGCGATGGTCTGAAGCCGCACGCCCGGTCCCACGGCGAGCTCCTCGATCGGCTCGGCCGGATCGAGCTCCACGCCCTGGCAGCCAAAGACATCGCAATTGCGCGCGGCCACGGCCACAGCCATGATCTTGGGCACGTACAGCGCAGTTTCGTAGGGCAGGGCCGCCTCCAGCCGGCTCAGCTCCCAGAAGTCGTTGGTGTTGTACTTGCGGATGCTGGCCAGCAGCCCGCCATAGCCCATGTTGTAGGCGGCAAAGGCGAGCTCCCAGGAGCGGAAGCGGGCGTGCAGATCGCCCAGGTGCCGAGCCGCGGCCAGGGTGGAGCGCGCCGGGTCGAGCCGCTCGTCGTAGCGCCGATCCACGGTCAGGCCGTAGATCCGACCGGTGGTGGGCATGAACTGCCACAGGCCCGCCGCGCCTGCACGCGAGTAGGCCGTGGCCGAGAAGGCGCTCTCGACCAGCGCCACCCAAAGCAGGTCCTCGGGCAGGCCTTGCTGGCGCAGGACGCCGAGGATGTGGTCGCGGTACCGCCCGCTTCGCTGTATCCAACGCCGCAGCAGCTTCCGGCCGCGGGGGTTAGTCTTGTAGTACTCGAGGTAGCGGACCACGGGAGGCTCCCAGCGCACGGGGATGTCCGGCTTGCGCAAGGTGGCCAGCCAGCCGAGGTCCCGCGTCGGCTCGGGCTGGGCCGAGGGCTCGGGCAGCGGCCTTCGTTGGGGGAGCCCCGAAGGGTCGATGCGCGGCCGGTCGCGGTCGAGGTCGATGGTGTCTCGGGCCCACGAAGGCGATGTCGGTTGCGAGCTCGGGGGAAAGAGCAGGTGGTCGAGCTCCCGCATCGCCTTGAGCTCTGCGGACTCGTGGGGCGCGGGGCCAGGTGGGTCCCTGCGAAGAGCCTGACGCGCGGCCTCGTCGGGCTGTCCGGGCTTGCTGCCCGGGCGACGAGGCCGGGGCTTGGGCCGCGTCCGTCGCGTCGAACGGCGGCTGGTCTTGCGCCGAGACTTGGTCGGCTTGGTCGGTCGGGCCGCGGGCTTGGTGCTGCGCTTGGCGCTCTTGGAGGGCTTCTTGGTGGCTGCCCCGCCTGCCGCGGCTCGGTCGGCCTGCTCTTTTTTCGCGGGCTTGGCCCGCTCGTCGGCCTGGCTTTTCTGGGCGGATCGCTCCGCTGCCTCGGCGCGCCCTGGCCAGGCGCACGCCAGCACAAAAGCCCCTAACAGGGCGAACTCAAAGGTGCGACGCAGCCCCATGCGGTTCTTCGGCTGTGGCACGAATCCCCAAACCGGTCAACTTCCCCGGGCCCATCGGCACGCTTCCGACAGCGGCTCGCCCCGGGCCGCGTCGGCCAGGCAGCGCGGGCAGTGGCACGCGGACGCGGATTCCGGTGGTCGCCAGCCGTCGGTTGGGGCAAGCGAGGGGGAGCAGCCAGCCGGAGACAACCCCGTGACCAGCCAGCGCACCCAAGGCAGTGAGGAGCGCGTGCCCATCTCGCCGAGCACGACAAGCCCGTTCGTCATCGGCATTGCTGGTGGCAGCGGCTCGGGCAAGACCACCATCGCCGACGCGCTGTCCACCGCGCTGGGAGAGCCCTTCGTGGCGGTCATCGAGCAGGACAGCTACTACCGCGACCTTTCCTCGCTGCCCTTCGAGGAGCGCGCTCGGGTCAACTTCGACCATCCCGACGCCATCGAGATCGATCTCATGGTCGAGCACATCGATCGGCTTTGCGTCCGCCAGCCCATCGACAAGCCGCAGTACGACTTCGAGACGCATTTGCGGCGTCGCGCTACGCAGCGGATCGAGGCTAGACCCGTCATTCTGCTCGAGGGGATCCTGGTGCTCGCGCTCGAGCCGCTGCGCGAGCGCATGGATCTCAAGATCTTCGTTGACACGGCAGCGGACATCCGACTGATGCGGCGCGTCCGACGGGATCTGGAGTCCCGCGGCCGCAGCTTCGACCAGATCCGCCGCCAGTACTACGAGACCGTGCGCCCGATGCACATCGCCTTCGTCGAGCCGTCCAAGATCCACGCCGACGTGATCGTTCCTGAGGGCGGACAGAACCGGGTGGCGCTCGAGCTCATTCTCGGCCGCCTGCGCGAAATCGTACGCGAGCGAAGTTAGCGTCCTTTACGGACAGCGTAGGCGGCAGGCTGAGGCCTGGCGCAAGCACTCGCTCAGGCATCGCTGGTAGCGGGGATAGTCGCTGCCGCGAGTGGGCTCGGGGCCGCACTGCTCGGCGTGGCATCGCTTCTGCGCACGGTCGCATCGCTCGAGGCAGCGGTGCATGGCCGAAGGGGCTGCGGTGCGCTGCCGCTCGGGCCGGGCCGGAGGCGGCTCGGCCGCGGCGGTTTGCGACGGGCCAAGGGCCGCGGGGGGCAGGGTGCGGCGCGCCGACCAGGGCAGTGCCGCATGCGCTCGGCAGAGGCGAAAGGCGTGCGCGAGCTCCTCGCGGGGTGAGCCTTGCCCTGGAGCCGAGCCGCAGATCTCGAGGACCCCGCTGGTGGCGCGGGCGAGCTCGGCGGCCGCCAGGGGCGCGAGCTCTGCAGGGGCGTCGCCTGCGCCCTCGGGCGCCTCGGCTGGCTCGGCCTCGCCCGTTGGGGCGGGCCTCGAGCCCGAGCGGCCAGCCAGGAAGCCACCCAAGCCCACGGTGGCGACGACGGCGGTGGCCACGGCCAGGCCGAGCCACCAGCGCCGCTGTCGCCACCAGGCCGCGCGCGAAGCCTCCTCGGCCTCGGGCTCGGGGTCCTCGGGGCGGAAGAACGGATCGATCAAGGGCTCGCCCGGATCGAAGGGCGGCTCGGCCGCAGGTGGGTCCTCGGCGGGCGACTCCGCTACAGGTGGCTCCGTTTCAGGCGGCTCCGTTTCAGGCGGCTCCGCGCTGGCTGACGCGGCGGCAGGCGCGCTGTCGCCGTCCAGCTCCGCGCCGTCCGCGGCTGGCTCGGAAGGCTGGCTCGGTGGCTCGGGCGACGGAGCCGGGGCGCGCTCGCATGCGCTCGTCGTCGGTTCGGGCCACTCGAGCAGCGGACGGCTCGCCCGCAGCTCGGCCACCAGCTCGGTCAGGCGGCCTTGCCCCGCGGCCGCGCGGACCATGCGGCGGACCGCCTCGTCCACCCGTCCGCGCCCAGTCGGTCTCGCCCGCCCTGGATCCGCCAGCCCGAGCCTGTCGGCCAGGGAATCGAGCTCGGCCAGGCTGAAGCAGGCGGCGATGCAGTGCTGCAGCTCGCCGAGCCCGCTGCCGGAAACCGCGGATCCCCGTGGCGGCCGCGCCAGGGCCGGATCCGAGCCAGACGCCGCGTCTTGTGCGCGTTGGGCCGCTTGCGCGCGCTCCGAGGGGTCGCCGTCAGATGTCACGCTTCTACCTTGCCACTGAGTTTGCCCGTTGGAAACTCCGCGCCTCAGGGCTACTATCCGCGCGCGCGCCAGGTGCGCACCAACCGCGGGGGTAGCTGACCGTATGTCCACCCAGAACACAGCGTGGAAATCATCTCGCCAGGTTTGGGCTCCGCTGGTCGGACGCGACGAGGAGCTGGCCATCCTCGGGGAGGTGCTCGAACAGGTGTGCTCCGAGGACGAGCCCCGCGTCGTGACGGTCTTGGGGCCCGCCGGAATCGGCAAGACGCGGCTCATCCAAGACTTCGTGCTGCAGCAGCGGCAGAAGGTCGGTGCGGCTTCGGTGCGCGTGTATCGAGGAAGCGCTGGCGACATCGGCACCTCCTACGGCTTGTTCTCTAGGCTGCTGCGGGCACGCTTGGGATTGGTCGAGGGCATGGCCGAGGAGGCGGCCAAGGCCCAAGTGCGCGCCGAGGTCGCCAAGGTGCTCGAGGATCGCAAGGTCGGCGACGTCCTGCACTTCCTCGGCCAGTTCGTCCAGCTGCCCTTTGACGAGAGCCCGCTCACCCGCGCGGTCAAGGACGACCCCCAGCAGGCCGAGCTGCTGCGGCGCGCGGTGCTCAAGGCCTTCCTGGAAGCCGACGCCGCGGGCCAGCCGGTCGTCCTGGTGCTGGACGACCTGCATCGGGCCCACGACGACTCGTTGGCCCTTTTGCGCTACCTGCTCGAGTACCTCCAGGGGCGCCTGCTGGTGCTCTGCGCGGGGCGCACCGAGCTGGTCCTGCGCCACGAGGACTGGGACCGCGTCGCCGAGGATCGGCATCGGGTCCTCGAGCTGGAGGCTCTGGACGACGCCGATGCCGCGGCCATGATGACCGCCCTGCTCAAGCCCTGTACGGCGTCGGTTCAGCCGCTGGTCGAGGCGGCCTGCGCCTATGCCGCGGGCAACGCCATGATGCTCGAGCAGATGGTCCGCATCTTCCACGACGTGGGCGTGCTGCGCGAGCAGAGCCCGGACGCGGCCGAGCCGGCCTGGGCGGTGGATCTCGACAAGCTGTCCAGCGCCAAGCTGCCCATGACCATCGAGGACGCCGTCAGCGCGCGCATCGCCGCGCTCGACCCCGAGGAAAAGCAGCTGCTCGAGGCCGCCTCGGTTATGGGCAGCGTGTTCTGGCGCGGCGGCTTCTTGGCCGCCCTGCGCGGAGGCGAAGAAGCGCCCGAGTTCTGGCGCGTGGACGAATGCGAGGACGCCGAGCGCATCGACGAGCTGCTCGGCGATGTGGTCGAGCGGGACTACATCCTCAAGCTGCCCGACAGCACCTTTCCGGGCACCGAGGAGTACATCTTCAAGCACAACAAGGAGCGGCTCGCCATCGAGCAGCGCCTGAGCTCGGCCACCCGTCGCCGCATCCACGCGGTCATCGCCGACTGGATGGAGCACCAGCAGGGCATCGACTCGCACGAGGAGTACACCTCCATGCTGGCGCATCACCACGAGGAGGCAGGCGATGACTACCGCGCCGGGCTGCTCTACCTCAGGGCGGGGCAGCAGGCCCGCGCCCGCTATGCCAGCACCAAGGCCTCGGAGTACTACCAGCGCGGGCTGGAGCTGCTCGGCTCGCGGGCGGTGGAGCAGCGCATCGACGCCTTGCACGATTACGGCGACGTGCTGCAGCTCACCGGCCGGGTGGACGATGCCCTGGCCGCCTTTGGCGAGATGCGCACCCTGGCCTACCGGCTCGATCTACGGGGCAAGGGTGGGGCGGCGCACAATCGCATCGGCCGGCTCTATCGGGAGATCGGCTCGCTGGATACGGCCGAGCAGCACCTGCAGACCGCGCTGGCGCTGTTCGAGTCGGCGGGCGACAAGCGCGGGGTGGCCTCGACCATCGACGACATCGGCAAGCTTCACTGGATGAAGGGCGAGTACGACCTCGCCCTGACCGAGCTGCGCGACGGTCTAGGGCGGCGCCACGCGCTCGGCGACCGCCGATCCATCGCGCTTTCGCTGAACAACCTGGGGTTGGTGCTGCAGGACTCGGGCAACTTCCAGGAGGCCCTGAGCGCCTTCGAGCAGTCGCTGGCGATCCGACGCGAGATCGGCGACCTGGTGGGCATGCTGGTCTCGCTCAACAACCTGGGCACGGTGGCCCAAGACCAGCAGGAGCACGACCGGGCGCTGCCACTATTCGAGGAGGCGCGGGTGGTGGCCGAGGAGATCGGCGACCGCAACAAGCTGGCCCTGGTGCTGACCAACATCGGCGAGACGCACTACAGCTGCGGCCAGCCGGACAAGGCCATCGAGGTGCTGCGCCAGGCCGAGGAGCTGTGTGACGAGCTGGGCGATACCCTGGGCCTGGCCGACGCCCTGCGAGCGCTCGGCAAGGCCTACCTGCTGCACGGCGATCTCGTGCGGGCGCGGGACTGCATCGGCCGCGCAGTGGATCTATTCGCCGCCGTGCGCAGCAAGGTCCACCTGGGCAGCGCCCTGCGCACCCTGGGCGAGATCACCGCCGCGGGCGGCTGGGGCCCGGCCCACACCAAGAGCGCTCGCGAGTACTACGCTCGCGCGGTGGCCATCTTCGAGCAGACTGGCAACGAGGTGGAGCTGGCGCGCACCTTGGAGGCCTACGCGCACTTTCTGCGGTCCGAGCCCGAGTACGCCGACGACGACGCGGTCCAGGCCGACGCCGAGACCATGGCCAAGCGCGCCGCCGAGATCTTCGCCCAGCTCAAGACCACCGCGGCTGCGCGGGGCGGGCCCGGGCCGGTCGCGTGAGGGAGGCTGGCTCGGGGCTAGGCCCGCTCAAAAACTCGCCGTTTGAGCCCTTTGGTCGTGCAACCGCCAAAGTGGTGTTACGATACTCGTAGATGGGAGACATCGGGCAGCGACCCAGCGGCAGTGGCTTGTTGGTCACCCGCGCTTGTCTTGCCAATCCGTGCCGCTGGGCCCCGGTCCACCATCGACAACCCGCAGCGTCGGCTCGCGCATGCGAGGCGACGAGAAAGTTTGGTGCCGATGAACATCACCATCAGCTTCCGACAGATGGACGGATCCGAGGTCGTGAGGAGGCACGCCCGGGAGAAGATCGCGAAGTTGCAGAAGTTTCTACGGCAAGCGATGACGGCTCACGTCACGCTGTACCAGGAAGGTAAAGAGTACGTCGCCGACGTGCAGCTTTCCGCGGGCTCCACGCGCATTCGCGGCAAAGAGCGCGCCGAGGACATGCACGCGTCGATCGACTTGGTGATGGACAAGCTCGAGAGGCAGATCAGCAGCCACAAGGGGGCCACCGTGGCCCGCAAGCGCGGAGGCATGAAGGCCGGGGAGTTCGCCGAGGTCGCGGCCAAGAAGGCGGCGGCGCGCTCGGACGGCAACAGCTCGGGCTAGCCGCGGCTCGCGCTGCAGTAGCAAGGGGAGAGACCCGTGCGCGTCACCGATGTGCTGGCCCCGGAGAGGGTGACGGTCTCTTGTCCGGGGGAGGGCTTGGTGCGCGACAAGCCCGCCGCCTTGCGGCGCATGGCCGAGCTGCTGGCCGCGGGGCACACCCAGCTGTCGGTCGACGCGGTCTACCGGGTGCTGGACGAGCGAGAGCAGCTGCAGTCGATAGGCGTGGGCGAGGGGATCGCGCTTCCCCACGGCACGGTGGAGCAGCTCGATCGGCAGCGAGGTGCCCTGCTGGTCTGTCCCCAGCCCATCGACTTCGCCGCCCTCGACGGTCAGCCCGTCGCCATCGTCTTCGGCCTGGTGGGTCCCAAGGGGGCTCCTGCCGAGCACCTCAAGGTCCTGGCGAAGGTGGCGAGGGTGCTGCGTCGGGCGGCCTTCAGGCGCCGTTCGCTGGGAGCGAGCTGCGGTGCGGAGGTCTACCACCTGATCGAGCAAGACCAGGGGGCGAGCCTTGGCTGACGCCGCCCGCGCGGGCCGCAAGGGCGGAGGTGCCGAGGGGCCAGCGAGCCGAGGCATCACCGTACGCGAGCTGGTCGGGGACCGAAGCCTGGGCGGCATGCTCGAGGTGACCGCGGGCGCTGGCGGGCTCGAACGGGTGATCCGCGGCAGCCGGATCCAGAAGTCGGGCCTGGCCCTGGTCGGGCATTTTCACGGGATCGAGCCCTCGCGCATCCAAATCCTGGGGGTGACCGAGCAGCTGTTCCTGCGCAAGCTCTCGCGCGCCAAGCGGGGCCCCGCCCTGAGTAGCTTCTTCGAGCTGGGCCCCTGCTGCGTGGTGGTGACCGAGTGCCAGGGCGCCCCGCGCTGCGGTCGCGCGGCCCTCGACGACCTCGTCGCCCACGCTCAGCGCTCCGATACGCCGCTGCTGCTCTCGCCCGAGCGGTCCAGCCGAACCATCATGGCGCTACACGACCTGCTCGACGACCGCCTGGCGCCGCGCGTGCGCATGCACGGCGTGCTGGTCGACGTCTTTCAAGTGGGCCTGCTGCTGCTCGGCCCGAGCGGCGTGGGCAAGAGCGAGGTGGCCCTCGAGCTGGTCATGCGCGGGCATCGGCTGGTGGCCGACGACGTGGTCGAGTGCCATTACCGTCCCCCTGGCATGGTCTTCGGCGCGCCCGCCGATCTGCTGCGCCACCATCTGGAGGTGCGGGGTCTGGGCATCCTGAACATCAAGGATCTGTTCGGCGTGACGGCCATTCGGGAGCGCAAGCGCGTGGACGTGGTCGTGCGCTTGGTGGCTGCGCGCTCGGCGCCCGAGCCCGACCGGCTCGGCCTGGATCGGCGCCACTACGAAGTGCTGGGCGTCTCCATTCCCGAGGTGCTCATCATCGTGCGCCCGGGGCGGGACATGGCGTCCATCATGGAGATCGCCGCGCGCAACGAGCTTCTGCGACGCGCGGGGCGTCATCCGGGGCTGGACGTTCTCGGCTCCTTGGACATTGGGGATCTCGAGGCGGACTCCTTCGAGGAGCCCTCCTTGCCGACCGTTGCCAGGGCCGACGCCAGGGCCGAGCGCGGCGAGTCGCAGGCCGAGGACGCCGATCGCTCTGGTGCCGCTCCGCGGACTCCGTCGCCAGAGTCGCTGGCAGACCTGCCCTTTTCGAAGAAGGAATGAAGCAGTTCACGGCACAGGTGGTGGTGGTTACCGGCCTGTCGGGCGCGGGCAAATCGACCGCCCTCGGCACGCTGGCCGACCTCGGCTACTACTGCGTCGACAACCTGCCTCCGCCGCTGGTCGGCGAGACCGTGCGGGTGTGCTCGACGGCGGGCGTGCTGCCCGTGGCGCTCGGGCTGGACGTCCGGGTGGGCGCCTTTCTGGACACGGCCCTGCGGGCCATCGAGGCCCTGGACGGCGAGGTCGACGAGCTCGCCGTGCTATTTCTGGATGCCGCCGACGAGGTGCTGGTGCGTCGCTACAGCGAGACGCGGCGGCCTCACCCCATGCTCTCGAGCGGCGTGATTCGCGACCCGGCCGACGGGAGGCTGGGCGACGCGCAGCTGGCCGTGCTCGACGCGGTACGGCTCGAGCGCGAGCGGCTGGCGGCGATTCGCCTGCGCGCGACGCTGACGCTCGATACCACCCACATGTCGGTCCACGAGCTTCGTCGGCAGGTGATGGCTGCGCACGGACCCGAGGGGCCGCGCGCGCCGCGGATGGTGACCCGGCTGCTTTCCTTCGGCTTTAAGTACGGCGCGCCGCTGGACGCCGATCTGGTGTTCGACGTGCGGTTCCTCGACAACCCCTTTTTCGTGCAGGAGCTGCGGGACCAGCGCGGAACGGACGAAGCCGTGCGCGACTTTGTGCTGGCCTCTCCGGGATGCGCCGAGCTCGTCGGCCACCTCGAGGGCCTGCTCCGCTTTGCGCTGCCCCGCTACGAAAAGGAAGGCAAGAGCTACCTCACCGTGGGCATCGGCTGCACGGGCGGTCGCCATCGCTCGGTGGCCCTGACGGTTCGGCTCGCCGAGCTGCTGCGCGGCAACACCGATCACCGGATCGGCATCGTGCACCGCGACCTCGACCGCGGCGGCATGATGACGGAGCCGCCCAGCTCGGGAGCGCTGCGCGGAGGGTAGGCGCGACAAGGATGCAGGCCCCCCGCACCGATCCCGATCTCGAAGCGGGTCGCGCGCACCGCGACCGCGCCCGCGGCTGCTTCGAGATCGTCAACGCGCGCGGGATGCACGCTCGGGCGGCGGCCAAGCTCGCCGAGCTTGCCTCGGGCTTTCCCTGCGAGATCTGGCTCTGTCGGCCGGGCGAGGAGGCCGTCAACGGCAAGAGCGTGATGGGCGTGCTGCTGCTCTGCGGCTCGCAGGGCACGGCCATCGAGGTCGAGGCCCGCGGGCCCGAGGCTGCCGCGGCGGTCCGCGCGATCGGCGAGCTTTTGCGAGGCGGCTTTGGAGAGCGCCCATGAGCCCGACGGAGCGAGCCACCGTGCTCGAGGGCATCGCTGGATCGGCGGGCGTGGTGATCGCCCCGGCCGTGGTGGTGGACGGCGGGCCGTTGCGCGCCCCTCGAAGGCGCGTGCCCGCCGAGGCGATGGCGGCCGAGATCGAGCGCTTCGAGCGGGCGGTCGCCGGGGTGCAAGGGGAGCTCAAGACCGCTGGCCAGCGGCTCAGGGAGGCAGGCGGCGACGCCGCCATCCTGGATGCCTATGTGCTGATGGTCGGCGACCCGACCCTGGCCATGGCGGTGCGCGCCGAGGTCGAGGAGCGCGGGCGCTCGGCCGAGTGGGCGGTGACCGCGGCAAGCGCCCGACTGGCTCGGCAGCTGCGCGCGGTGGACGACCGCTATCTGCGCGAGCGCAGCCGGGACATCGAGCAGCTGGGCGAGCAGGTGGTGCGCGCGCTTAGGGGAGGGCAGGGCGCCAGGCTCGAGCGCTGCTTCGAGGAGGCGTCGATCGTGGTGGCCCACGAGCTTTCGCCAGCCGAGGCGGCCGCCATGATCCACGAGCCGGTCGTGGGCTTCGTGACCGAGGTCGGCACCCGCACCAGCCACACCGCCATCATGGCGCGGGCGCTCGAGATCCCCGCGGTGCTCGGCGTGACGGACGCGCTCGAGCGCATCGACACGGCCGATCGGCTCATCGTCGACGGGTTACGCGGCCAGGTCGTCGTGCATCCCACGGCCGCCGAGGTGGAGCAGGCTCGGCTTCGGGCTAGTCGCTACGCCAGCTTGGTCGAGCAGCTCGAGCGCGCCCCGTCGGAGCCGGCCTCGACGCGCGACGGCGCCCGCATCCAGCTTCTGGCCAACGTCGAGCTGCCCCAGGAGGTGGGCTTGGCTCGCGAGCACGGGGCCGAGGGCATCGGTCTGTACCGCACCGAGTTCATGTACATCGGCCGCACCGAGCCGCCCGACGAGCAGGAGCAGCTCGCGGTGCTGCGGACCGCGATGCAAGCCATCGGAGGGAAGCCGGTCACCCTGCGGACCTTCGACCTCGGGGGCGACAAGTTCGCCTCCAGCATCGAGCTTCCCGACGAGCTCAACCCCCTTTTGGGCTTGCGGGCCGTGCGGCTGGCGCTGGCCCAGCCCGATCTGCTGCTCGAGCAGCTTCGCGCCATGGTCCGCGCCAGCGCCCATGGCGAGCTCCGCATCATGGTGCCGATGGTCTGCGGCATCGAGGAGCTGCGCCAGGTACGCGGTCTGCTCGCCCAGGCGCATGCCCAGGTGCGAGCCGCGGGCGAGCCCTGCGCGGACCACATCCCGCTGGGAGCCATGATCGAGGTTCCCGCGGCGGCGATCATGGCCGACGCCCTGGCCGCGGAGGCGGATTTCCTGAGCCTGGGCACCAACGACCTGGTTCAGTACGCGCTGGCCGTAGACCGGTCCAACCGAGCGCTGGCCCACCTGGCCTCGCCCTTCCATCCCTCGGTGCTGCGGCTCATCGTCGGGGTGATGCGCGCCGCCCGGGCGGCCGACTGCGCGGTCTCGGTGTGCGGGGAGATGGCCAGCGAGCCGCTGGGGGCGCTGCTGCTCATCGGCTTGGGGCTGCGCGCGCTATCCATGGAGTCGGTGGCCATCCCGACCGTCCGCGAGGCCATCCGCCGCTCGAGCCTCGAGGAGCTGGAGCAGGTGGCGGCCGAGGTGCTCGATCGGCCCACGGCCGCCGAGGTCGAGCGATGCGTGGCCGAGCGACTCGCCCCCCGGCTGCGGGATCTGCTGACCGGCCAGCCGGACGGGGACGCGGACGGATAAGCCCTACAACGGCAAGGTTACCTCGATTTCACTTGAGCCGGACGGGCAGGCTCCGTAGCTTCGAAGGCGTGGATACGCAGCACGCCATTCGCAGGCTGGCAATCGTGGTGTGGGCGGCGCTCGCCGCCCTAGGGCTGGGAGGCTGCGCAGGCCCCTCGGAGCCTACCGAGCTTCACGGCCAGGTGCGGCTGACCCTGCTGCACATGCCCGATCTGCACTCGCGGCTCTTCCCCTACAGCCTGCAGATCGGACACATCGACTCGCAGCTCGGCCTGGGCGAGGTGGACACCATCGCCAACGTGGGCGGGGCGGCACGCATCTCGCACATCGTCGGCCGGGAGCGGGCCCGGGCGGGCCGCTCGCTCTTTCTCGACACGGGCGACCCGTTCCAGGGCGCGCCCGTGTTCAACTACTTTGGCGGCGAGGCCGAGTTCAGGGTGATGTCGGCCATGGGGCTGGACGCCATGACCGTGGGCAACCACGAGTTCGACAAGGGACCGGTCAACCTCGCCAAGCAGACCCAGAAGTTCGCCGAGTTTCCCGCGCTGGTGGCCAACTACATGTTCGAGGATCCCGCCCAGCCGGGCGCCTCTCCGCTGGGTGCGGTCACCCAGCCCTTCCAGGTCTACGACCTCGAGGGGCTCAAGGTGGCGGTCATCGGCATGGGCACGCTCAGGAGCATCACCAGCATCTACGACCTGCCCAACAGCCTGGGCATCATACCGCTGGCCACCATCGAGACGCTGCAGTCCTACGTGGACCTGCTCCGTCCCATCGTCGACCTGGTGGTGGTCGCCTCGCACATGGGCTTCCACAGCGACCAGGAGTTCATCGAGGCCACCAGCGGCATCGACGTGGTGGTCGGGGGGCACAACCACATCGTGCTGCAGCCGCCCAAGCGCGTGCGCGACTGCGCCCGGGTGGACGCCCAGGGGCGCCACTACATCGAGATCAACTCGCCGGACCCGCAGGACCCCGACGAGCCCTCGGTCAAGCGTCGCCGCTACTGCCAGCCCCGCGACGTCGTGCTGTCGCACTCCGGGGCCTTTGCCAAGTACGTCGGCCGGCTCGACCTGGTGGTGTCCAACGAGCTAGCCGATTTCGAGGCCGGCTATCGCCTCGACCCGATCGACCGCTTCGAGGTGCTGTCCTACGACTACCACCTGTTCCCGGTCAACGAGCAGGTGCCTGACGATCCCGTGGTCTCGATGGTGCTCGAGCGCTACGGCCGCGGCCTGGAGCGGCTGACCGATCTGGACCTGCTCGTCGGCTACTGCCCCGAGGGCTCGCGGCGTTTCGCTGCCAACGGCGGCGACTCACCGCTCGGCAACTTGATCGCCACGGCCATGTGGTTGCGGCTGGGCATCCAGACCGATTTTTCGCTGACCAACACCACCGGGATCCGCGCCGACGTCGTCCCGGGTCCGGTCAGCGTCGAGCAGATGTTCAACATCTTCCCCTTCGACAACTCCATCACGAAGATGCAGCTCTCGGGCCTGGAGGTGCGGGAGCTGTTCGACTACGTGGCCCGTCGCTCGGCCGGGCGCGGCTGCAAGTCGCAGGTGCAGATCGCCGGGGCGCGCATCGTCTTCGACTGCGTGGCCCAGAGCGATGACCCGAACCTGCCGCCCGGGGTCGCCACCCACATCTACATCGGCACCTACCCCGACAAGACCTGCCTGAGCGACAGCGATTGCCCGGGCGCCGTGCCCAATAGCTGCGACGTTCCGCCTGGCGCCACCAAGGGCGTGTGCTGGCTGCTCATCGACGACCTGGCCAGCTACGAGATGGCCACCTCGAACTACCTCGCGGGCGGCGGCAGCGGCTACCGCATGCTGCAGCGCAACACCACCCAGAAGGACACTGGCATTCAGCAGCGCGACGCGCTCATCGACTTCATCCGCGGGGGCAAGCCCTGCGGGGCCCAGAGCGACGGCTCGCTGGTCCCCTGTCGCCAGGACGGAGATTGCCACGCCGCCCTGGGCGACGAGTACGTCTGCGCCTGTCCCGATGCCACCATCGAGGGCCCCGTGTGCGAGACGCACCCGGACAAGCGCTGCGCCTGGCAGGACGAGCCCGGGCCCGAGGACGGGGCCTGCGTGCTGGCGCGCTGCCGCGACGACGTCGCTGCCTTCGAGCTCGAGATGTGCGAGCGGGCGCCCACCGAGGAGATCCGCCTCGAGTGCCTGGCGGCGCGCACTCCCTGCGCGACGGCTGGCGAGATGTGCAAGTTCCTCACGTGCATCGACCGAGACATGGGCAACTACTCGGACGGTCGTGCCATGATGGTGGGCAAATGAGCAGCACGCGCTGGATCGGCTTGGCTTGGCTGGCCCCCTGCGCCGCCTTGCTCGGCGGCTGTACTGAGTCGGGCGATCCGCCCGCGGTGGGGCACTTCCGGGTGGTGGTGACCACCGTCAATGGCGATGCGCCACCGCCAGTCGAGGCGCCGCTTCCCGCCAACGCGGGCGATAGCAACGAGCTGTGGGCCTTTACCGTCGAGGCCATCGGTGTCGACGGCCAGCCGGATACCGGCTTTGACGGGGCCGTGCGGGTGGACCTCGAGCCGGGCGCGGTGATGGACGTGACCGGGGCGACCGCCTCGGGCCGCAACGTGTTGCTCGAGGCCGGTCGCGGCGAGGGCGTTGCCGTGGTGACCGCCATGTTCGGCTCGGCCCGACTGTGGGTGGAGGACCTGGGCTACCAGCCGGCTCCACCAGGGGTGACGCCCACCTGCGCCAACGGCGAGGACGACGACGGCGACGTGCTGCTCGACCATCCCTCCGACCCGGGCTGCGCCTACGCCGACGACATGAGCGAGGAGGGCGGGAGCCTGATGACAGGCGTCTCGCAGCCAGTGCACTACGCCCTTCCCAAGGTGGCGGATGTGCAGGGCCGCTCCTCGCAGACGCCATACCCCTCGGTGGCGGTCGAGCTCGATACCGCCAGCCGCTACGTGGTGGTCACCCGGGTGGCCTCCAGCGGCTTTTTCGTGACCGACGTCGACGAGCCGGGCGGCTACGGCCACCTGTACGCCTACAACTACAACACCCCCGAGGGCATGCGCGTGTGCGACCACGTGACCTACCTGACGGGCACCGCCTCGGAGTTCTTCGGCTTGACCGAGATCTCCTTCCCCTCCTACGGGCTGCACTACGCGCACGCCGACGGGCAGCTGTTCGGTCCGGCCGATTGCCGCGTGCCCGAGCCCGTGCTCCTCAAGACGGAGGAGGAAAACCTCATCGCGCAGCCGACCGAGATGGAGAAGCTGGAAAGCGGTCTGGTGCGCATCGAGGGCTTCCGCATCGCCTCCAAGTTCGGCCCCGACCCGGCCGTCATGAACGCCTTCAAAGAGAACCAGTCCAACTG
Organism: uncultured Polyangiaceae bacterium; assembly: GCA_964441055.1. Lineage (GTDB taxonomy): Bacteria > Myxococcota_A > Polyangia > Polyangiales > Polyangiaceae > JACQWT01. The sequence continues at coordinate 16,590 of CAYTYV010000073.1, forward strand.
CGATCTGAACGGCGACGGCCAGGTCGACTACTACGACGAGCTCGAGGGCAGCTGCTCCAACGCGTGCTCCGACGACGCCGAGTGCAGCGAGTGGACGGCCTATGCCGCCCGCGGCAACTACAAGGTGCACGACGGCGGCACCCAGATCCTGATCAACACGGGAACGGCCCTCGGCTTCGATCCGCTCAAGCACAAGGGCGCCGTCCTGGCGGTGGTCAGCGGCACGGTGCGGCATTTTTCCGGTGGCGACCTGAACTGGACCATCGAAACCCGCTGCGCCGACGACCTGGTATGCGACGGCGAGGGATGCCCCGTGCGCTACTACGAGTCGCTAGAGCGCTGCACCGACTACAGCCACTGCCCCTCGGATTGCGTGGAGGACTGCGCGCAGAGCCCCTGTACGTGGCACTGCCCTACGCCCGCCGCTGCGCGATCCAACGTCGCTTGCGTGACGCTGCGAACCGAGTTCGACGACGATCAGGGGACCTACTGACCTAACGCGCAAGCGCGCATTTGCCCCACGGCCTTTTCCCTTCCCGACCCGTTTTTCTCCACCATGCGAACTACTCACGCCGCTTCATCGCTCGCCCTATCGCTCGCCCTGGCCGCGCTGTCCCTGACGGGGGGGGAGGGCGCCGCCTGGGCCCAGTCCCAGCCCGCCGCCGAACCACCGCCCGAGGAGGCGGACGAGGAGGAGTCCAGCGCCTTCAGCGACTTCATGGACACGCGCTTGACCTGGACCTTGGGCGACGACGACCTGCTTCACCAGACGGGCGAGACGGTGCCGCTGAGCCCGAACCTGGCGGTGGGCGACCGCAAGGAGTACCGGCTGTTCTTCGACAACCTGAACTCGCGCTTCGGCGGTCGCGAGAACATCACCCATCTGGTGCTCTACAAGAAGATGCCAGGCTTCATCGAGCGAGTGCACACCGAGGCCTCGCTGGTGCTGCGCTTCGACATCGGCGCGCTGTCGCACAAGACCGACGATGTCGATCGCGCGCTCTACGACTCGGGCTCCTTCGTGCGGCTGTTCGTATCGTTGGCCGACGATCCGAACGACGAGTCGATGGGCATCGGGCTCACCTTCTGGCCGCTCGATACCGATCGGTTCCGGCTCGGCTACCTCTACGACATCTCCTGGGGCGGCACCAACGCGAGCATCAACCAGTCCATCTTCCCGAGCATCCAGGGAAGCGCCCCTGGCGCCAAGCTGTCCTTCGAGTCGGAGGACCTCACCGCCTTCGTGGGGCTGAAGACCGCCTCGATCGTGCAGCCTGAAGAGGTGCTCACCCCCGGTACCTCCGAGGTGGAGGTGATCCGCGTGGGCGAGACCAACTACGGCGTGCTCGGCGGAGGCGGCTGGCAGATCCTCGACATGCTGCGGCTCGATGTGGGCGGCGGCTATTTCCAGCAGGGCAAGTTCGAGCTGCCCGACGTGATGGGCGAGCAGGTCTACACCTTTGGCGTCTCGGGCCGGCTGGCCGTGCACCACGAGGATATGCCGCTCGCCGAGTCCATCGACTACCTGCTCTACCGCAACGATCCGAACGCGCCACTCATCATCTTCGAGCCCGCCACCTACGACCCGGACGCCACCACCTGGAACGTGGCGGCCGAGTTCTCGAACCTCTGGCAGAACCTCAAGGACTTTGACGTAACCGGACAGACGCGGCTGCAACAGGCGCGAGCTGCCGCGCTGCAGGGCAACCTC
>CAYTYV010000074.1:0-18295 GCA_964441055.1 uncultured Polyangiaceae bacterium
TCGACGGCGACTCGCCCGCGGCCATGCGCTACACCGAGGCGCGGCTCGGGCCGATCGCGGCCGCCATGATGGCCGACATCGAGCGGGACACCGTCGACTTCGTTCCCAACTACGACGAGAGCGAGCAAGAGCCCGCGGTGCTGCCCGCCAAGTTCCCGCAGCTTTTGGTCAACGGCGCCAGCGGCATCGCCGTGGGCATGGCGACCAACGTCCCGCCTCACAACCTCGGCGAGATCATCGACGCCACCGTCGCGCTCATCGGCAACCCCGAGATCGGCTTGGGCGAGCTACTGACCATCCTGCCGGGGCCGGACTTTCCGACGGGCGGCATCATCTACGGCCGCTCGGGCATCGTGCAGGCCTACAAGACGGGACGCGGCAGCATCGTCATGCGGGCGCGCACCGAGGTGGAGAAGCTGCCGGGCAGCGCCGACCGGGAGCAGATCATCGTCACCGAGGTTCCCTACCAGTGCAACAAGGCGCGGCTGGTGGCGCGCATCGCCGAGCTGGTCAAGGAAAAGCGCATCGAGGGCATCAGCGCCATCCGCGACGAGAGCAGCCGCGAAGGCATCCGAGTGGTCATCGAGCTCAAGAAGGACGTGTTTCCGCAGGTCGTCGAGAACCACCTCTTTCGGCTGACCGGCCTGCAGGCCTCCTTCGGGGTCAACAACCTGTCGATCGTGGACGGCAAGCCACGGGTGCTGACGCTGAAGCAGACCCTGGAGCAGTTCGTCGCGCATCGCCGCGAGGTGGTCCGTCGCCGCTGCCGCCACGATCTCGCCAAGGCCGAGGCGCAGCGCGAGCTGGTGCTGGGCCTGGGCATGGCCACCACCGACATCGATCGCGTCATCGAGACCATCCGCAGCTCCCGGACCCCGGAGCAGGCCCGCGAGCGGCTCATGGAGCTGCCGCTCCGAGGCCTGGGCGAGTTCTTGCGTCGAGCCGGCCGACCCGACGAGGAGGTGGCCGAGGCCGAGCAGGCGGGCGAGTTCCGGCTGAGCGAACGGCAAGCCCGGGCCATCCTGGACATGCGGCTCGCGCGGCTGACTGGGCTGGAGCGCGAGAAGCTGGCGGGCGACTACGCGGGGCTCAGCGAGCAGATCGAGGAGCTGTCGGTCATCCTCAGCCGCGAGGGCGCGCTGCTCGACGTCATCGTGGGCGAGCTCGAGGAGGTCAAGGCGCAGTACGCCGACGGCCGCCGCACCGAGATCGTGGAGGCCGAGGCCGAGATCCTGCTCGAGGACCTGATCCAAGAGGAGCAGGTGGCCGTGGTCGTCTCGCACGCGGGCTACGTCAAGCGCACCTCGCTGTCGACCTATCGCGCCCAGAGGCGCGGCGGCAAGGGGCGCAGCGGCATGGCGGCGCGCGAGGAGGACTGGGTGAGCCAGCTGTTCGTCACCTCCACCCACTCGTACGTCATGTTCTTCAGCGAGCGGGGCAAGGTCTACATCAAGAAGGTCTTCGAGGTCCCCGAGGCGCCCGCCAACGCCAAGGGGCGCGCCATCGTCAACTTCGTGGGCATGGATCCGGGCGAGACGGTGGCGGCCATCACGCCGATCGAGGAGTTTGCCGAGGGCAAGTACATCGTCACCGTGACCCGTCGAGGTCAGATCAAGAAGACCGAGCTCTGCGACTACAGCACGATCCGCGAAAAGGGCATCATCGGCGTGCGCATCGACGAGGGCGACGAGCTATTGGCCGCCGCCATCACCGACGGCGACTGCGAGTGCCTCATCGGCACGCGTCAGGGCATGGCGATCCGCTTTGCCGAGGCTGGGGTGCGGCCCATGGGGCGCGCCACCATGGGCGTCAAGGCCATCGAGCTCGGAGACGGCGACCAGGTGGTGGGCCTCGGCGTGTATCGTCCCGACGAGCCCCAGCGTGACCGGGTGCTGACCGTGTGCGAGCTCGGCTACGGCAAGCAGACCCCGCTATCCGACTTCCGCCTGCAGACCCGCGGCGGCAAGGGCGTCATCCTCATCGACACCTCCGAGCGCAACGGCCCCGTGGTGGGGGTCGCCACGGTAGCCCCCAGCGACGAGCTCATGCTCATCACCGACCGCGGCCAGACCCTGCGCACCTTGCTCCGCGAGGTGCGCGAGACCGGCCGCACCGCCCAGGGCGTGCGGCTGATGCACGTCGCCGAAGGGGAGCGTATCGTGGCCATCGAGGCCTACCCCGAGGCCGACAGCCACGACGACGACGAGGACGACGGCCCCGAGAGCGACGCCGAGCCCGCCGCGCCGAGCGAACCGCAGCCGTAGTTCGACGATGGGGGCGCCGGTCGTCGCTGCGCTCCTCTGCCCCCAAACCCCCGCATGGCTTTTTGGGGGGGCAAACTTGACTCACCTGCCCGCGAGCTCCTCTTCGAGGGGCTCGCTCAGTCGGGAACGGGCTCGGCGCAGCCGAAGATCACGTCGACGTCGGTTACCGTACCGTCCTGCAGAGCCTCGCAGGCCGCGCCGTAGAAGGTGATCTGGTTGGTGTCCTCGTCGTAGTCCCAACCGTTTTCGTGGTTGGGATCGCGGGGGATGGGCGTGGGCTCGTCGTTGAAGAACACGTAGATCGCGTCGGGGTCCTCGGGCTCGTCCTCGAGCTGGAGCACGCAGCCGATGGTGGCGTTGGCGATGGTCTCGAGCGCGGCCTCCAGGCTGGGCTGGTCCTCGGCCCGGTAGTACGCCTCGTCCGGATCGCCCGTGGGCACGCAGCCGGCCTCGGCGAAGATGTTGAGCTGGTTGGGATCTACCCCGCCGCCGAAGCCCAGCACGAAGGTGGAGACCTCGCGGTCCTGACACAGCTCCTCGATGATGGCGGTGGTGCCGGAATCGCCGCCCGCTGCCGAGCAGCCGGCCTGCTTGCCGTCGGTGATGAGCAGCACGTAGCTCGAGCGATCGGTGTCGTCGAGCGCAGGCTCCTGCGTGGCGGCCTGCTCCATGGCAGTGTCGATGTTGGTCACGCACGGGCCGTCGGGGTAGTACAGGTCCTGTGGGTCCAGCGAGGCCTCGAGCAGGCTCTGGATGTCGGCCTCGTTGTCGGGAGCGACCGCAATGGTGATCTCGTCCTGCTGACACTTGGGCTGGACCTTGTCCGGAAACAGGATCAGCCCGAAGCGGATCTGACCGGCGAACTCGGTGGTCATGGCACCGATCGCCTCCACGGCCATCGTCCATTTCCGCACGCCGTTGACCTTGGTCCTCATCGAGCAGGAGCGATCGAGCACGATGAGCAGGTTGGGCGCCACCGGATCGACTGCGACCTCCTCGCTGCCGCAGCCGCCGCCGGGCACGCACACCCCCTCATCGCACTCGAGGCCGGGATCGCAGTCACCGTCGTCGAGGCAGGTGCCCGGATCGATGCACACCCCCAAGACGCTGCAGAACTGGGGAGGATCGCAGGGCGGATCGCAGCTCAGCACCATGCCACCGCCCTGTGCGCCCGAGCCCGAGCCCGTGGCCCCGCTGCCCCCCGTGCCGCCTCCCGGCATCGCGAGCTGCTCGTCGGCCGAGTCGCAGCTACCCGCCGCGCCCGCCAACGCGAGCGCCGCCACCATCCCGAAGCTGCCCAAGGTCCTTCGCCTGCCCATCGCCTGCCCTCCGTGCTGCGGAGCCGCCTACGACGGCTCGGCAGCACTCATGATAGCGCACTTGAGCTCGGGCTGGGGTATCGCCGATGGCGGAGATGGAGTCTCGTCAGCCGCCCTGCTAGCCTGATGCCATCGTGGCATACCTCGAACAGACGCAAGGAAAACCTCCGGGGCAGTACTCGGAGCAGCTGCTCGCGATCGACGCCGAGTCCGGGCCGTGGCTCACCCGCACCCAGCGGACCTCGACCCTGTTGCGCAGCGGCTGCCCCCGCTGGGAGCTGGACCTGGACGAGGAGGTCATCTGGTTCGGCGACGAGCAGCGCAACAGCGCCGTGGCCGCCGTCCAGGCCATCGGCACCTTCTCGCCCGAGGACGGCCAATGGGTCTGGGCCTGGACCGGCCCGCCGCTCGCCAACCACGCCACCGTGGCCCAGCGCGTCTGCGATACCCACCCCGAGGTGCCGGAGTTCCAGCAGCAGATCATCCCCGCCGATCGGCTCAAGGCTTGGACCCTGGCCGCCAGCGTGGCCTACCTCATCAAGGCCGAGGGTTGCTTCCGCCTGCCCGGCGAGCTGGAGCTGTTCGTGGGGCTGTTCAACGTGACCGAGCTCGCCCCGGACGACCCCCGCGCGGAGCGCCGCGGCCAAGACCCCGAGCAGGCCCGCGAGGCGCTGGCTGGCTTTGCTGGACCAGCAGCCCTTGAGATCGGCAAGCGCATCCTGCGCGGGCTGGAGGACGGCCAGCTCGACTCGGCCATCGAGACCATCTACCGCGTGTGCGAGAACCTGGAGGCGCTGGCCGCCAGCCCCGTGGGCAAGGACACGCCCGCGGCCGAGGAGGCAGCCGAGCTCGCTCAGAAGATGCGAAAGCAGGTCATGGGCCTGTCGCTGCCGCCTGGACACCCCGAGCTGGGGGCGTCCGTCAAGGCCGTGCTCGCCGAGCTCGAGTGGATCGCGCGGCGCTACGGCGCCCTGCCCGAGGAGCCTTCGCGACCGGAAAATGATTGAGCTAGTACAACGGTTGGGCTTCTATCCGCGCTTCTGCGTGTGGGAGCTGTCGCTGGTGTGCGACATGCGCTGCCGACACTGCGGCTCCCACGCGGGCGCGCGCCGCGCCGACGAGCTCGACCTCGAGCAGCTCGAGGCCGTGGCCGACGCGCTGGCGGCCATGGGCTGCGAGAAGGTCACGCTCTCGGGCGGCGAGCCCACGCTGCATCCGCACTGGCACGAGCTGGGCCGTCGGCTGACCGACCAGGACGTGCGCGTCAACATCATCACCAACGGCTGGTCCTGGTCGCCGACGCGCATGGCCGAGGCGCGTCAGGCGGGACTGACCAACGTGGCCTTCAGCCTGGACGGCTTCGAGAAGGCCCACGACGAGGTGCGGCGCAAGGGCTCCTTCGAGCGGGTGGTCCGCGGCATCGAGCTGTGCGTGGCCGAGGAGATGCCCACCTCGGTGGTCACCCACATCAATCGGCTGAACATGCACGAGCTCCCAGAGTTTCGCGATTTTCTGGGCGAGCACGGGGTGGCCTCGTGGCAGGTGCAGCTCGGCGTTCCCTCGGGCAACATGAGCGACTGGCAGGAGCTGGTCATCGCCCCCGAGGAGCTACTGTGGCTGGTGCCGCAGATCGCCGAGCTGCGCGGCGACGGCGCGAGCGAGCCGATCGTGTGCCCCTCGGACAACATCGGCTACTTCGGCACCTGCGAGAAGGCCCTGCGAGACCGCGGCAAGCCCATCAACTTCTGGATCGGCTGTCGGGCCGGCTGCCAGGTGGTGGGCATCGAAAGCAACGGCAACGTCAAGGGCTGCCTGTCGCTGCCCTCCGTCCGCCACGGCTCGGAAAGGGACGTCTTCGTGGAGGGCAACCTGCGGCAGCAATCGCTCGCCGAGCTCTGGCAGCGCGAGGGCGCTTTCGCCATGAACCGCGAGTTTCGCCAGGAGCGTCTGGGCGGCTTCTGCGCCGTGTGCCGCTTCCGCGACATCTGCCGTGGGGGCTGCGCCTGGACCGCCTACAGCCATACCTCCAATCGCTTCGACAACCCGTACTGCTTCTACCGCCAAGCCGTCCTGCACCGACGCCTCGATCTTCTGGGCGACGACGAGCCCAGCCCGGAGGAGCTGGCCTTCAGCCAGCAGCGCTGAGGGCTCGCCCGCCGAGGGCCATTGCCGCGCGTGCGCTCGGTTGCTCGCGCGGGGCAACCGCGGTATGCCCACAAGCACCTGGTCCGGCTGCCCGACCTGACCGGTAGCCGACGGAGCAAAGCTCGGCGCCAACATGACGGACTCCCCCGATCGCTCTCCCGTCCCGCCCTCCGTCCGTCCAGCGCGCGCGAGCGTGCCGCCGCCGTCGCGTCGCAGCTCGCCCAGCCTGTTCTCGCTCAATCCCGAGGACGTGATCACCATCACGCGCAAGCACGACGGGCGGCGGGGCTCGCTCATCGCCATGCTCGAAGACGTGCAGGCGCTGTACAACTACCTGCCACGCGATGCGCTGAAGATCGTGGCCAAGCAAACCGGCCAGTCGCTGGTCGACATCTACGGCATCGCCACCTTCTACAAGGCCTTCAGCCTGGAGCCGCGCGGGCGGCATCTGGTCTCCGTATGCGTGGGCACGGCGTGCCACGTGCGCGGCGCGCCGACCATCCTCGATGAGTTCGAAAAGCTCCTCGATGTCCGCGCGGGTCAGACCACGCCCGACCGCATGTTCTCGCTGCAGACGGTCAACTGCCTGGGAGCTTGCGCGTTGGGCCCGGTCGTGGTGGTCGACGGCGAGTACCACCGCAACGTCACCGTGGCGGGGGTCCGCGGCATTATTGAGCGGCGCTATCGCAGCGCCGACGAGCAAGCCGTCTACCAAGACGAGCGGATCTTCCGCGTGGATGTGGCCTGCCCCGTCTGCAACCGCAGCCTGCTCACCAACGAGCACATGATGGGCGGCGAGCCCATGGTCCACGTCACCGTCTCCTTCGGGCGCAAGCACGGCTGGCTCCGGCTGAGCAGCCTGTACGGCGACTATCGCATCCAGTCCGAGCACGAGATCCCGCCCGAGACCATCGTCGATTTCTTCTGCCCCAAGTGCCATGCCGAGCTGCGCTCGCCCAAGCTGTGCGCGCGCTGCGACGCCGAGATGATCCCCCTGTTCGTCCGCGGCGGTGGCGTCATCCAGCTCTGCTCCCGCCGCGGCTGCAAGGAACACATGCTCGACCTGGGCGACTGACCCGGACGCGCCGCGCATCGTCCGGGTCAGCGGCCCGTTTCGCCTCTGCCCCACCCCTTCCGCACCGAGCCTGTCCGGACCCTCCCAGATGCCCTCGCTGTCGTCGCCCGCCCAACTACAGGACCTGCGAAACCGGCTGATCGCCTCACGGCGAGCGGATCGTCGCCCTACCATCATCATCGGCACGGGTACGGCCTCCCAGGCCAGCGGTGCCAACGGCATCCAGCGCCTGGTCAAGCGACACATCCTCAAGCGCGACCTGGTCGATCGGATCGCGCTGCGCATCACGGGCGATCTCGGCTTCTGCGCGATGGCGCCCTACGTGCTGACCGAGCCGCAGGGCGCGCTGTACGTGCACGTCGGCCCCGGTGACGTGCCGCGCATCATCGACGCGGTGCTCGCGGGCGAGACCGTCGACGAGCTGCTCTACCGCGACCCGGCGACCGGCACGGTCTACCGCAACCACAACGAGATCCCCTTCGTGCGCAAGCAGCAGCGCACCCTGCTCGGCAAGAACCAGCGGCTCGATCCCATCCGGCTGTTCAACTACCTCGGCATCGGCGGCTACGGCGCGCTGCAAAAGGCCCTATCGTCGATGACGCCCGAAGAGGTCATTGACGAGGTCAAGCGCTCGGGCCTGCGCGGCCGCGGCGGCGCGGGCTTCCCCACCGGTATGAAGTGGTCCCTGGCCGGCGCCCAGGGACCGTCCAACGGCCGAGTCGATAAGTACGTGGTGTGCAACGCCGACGAGGGCGACCCGGGTGCCTACATGGACCGCGGTCTGCTCGAGGGAAACCCGCACAGCGTGATCGAGGGCATGATCCTGGGCGGCTATGCGATGGGGGCCAGCGAGGGCTTCATCTACGTGCGCCACGAATACCCGCTGGCCATCAAGAACACCATCATCGCGCTGCGAGGCGCGCACCACTACGGCCTGCTCGGCAAGGACATCCTGGGCACGGGCTTCGACTTCGACATCCAGATCGTCAAGGGCGCGGGCGCCTTCGTCTGCGGCGAGGAGACCGCGCTCATCCGCTCGATCGAGGGGATGATGGGAGAGCCGCGCCAACGGCCTCCCTACCCCATCGAGCGCGGCATCTTCGGCCGGCCCACCTGCATCAACAACGTCGAGACCTGGACCAACATCCCAGAGATCATCAACGGCGGCGGCGAGGCCTTCGCCGAGGTGGGCACCCCGAGCAGCACGGGCACCAAGGTCTTCTCGGTGGTGGGCAAGGTGCGCAACTCGGGGCTGTTCGAGGTGCCCATGGGCATCACCATCGGCGAGATCGTCCACGACATCGGCGGCGGTCCCGCGGGCGACGACCCGATCAAGGCCGTGCAGATCGGCGGCCCTTCGGGCGGCTGCATCCCCGCTCGGCGCTTCGATCTGCCCATCGACTACGACAGCTTGAAGGGCGCGGGCGCGATCATGGGCTCGGGCGGCATGATCGTCATGGACGAGTCGACCTGCATGGTCGACGTGGCCAAGTACTTCATGAACTTCTTGCGCGACGAGTCGTGCGGCAAGTGCCTGACCTGCCGCGACGGGACCCAGCGCCTGTACGAGATCCTCGAGGACATCAGCGTTGGCGCGGGCACCCTCGAGCAGCTCGAGCTACTCGAGGAGCTGGCCCGCGTGGTGCAGGACACCACCATGTGCGGCCTGGGCCAGTCCGCCCCCAACCCTGTGCTCAGCACCTTGCGCTACTTCCGCAGCGAGTACGAGCGGCATATCGTGGACAAGCGCTGCGACGCCTACGTCTGCAAGAAGCTGGTCGGCGCCCCGTGCCAGGCCACCTGCCCCATCGGCACCGAGGCCTGGCGCTACGTGGCCCACATCGCCCACGGTGAGTTCGACCAGGCCTACCTCGCCATCCGTCAGCACAACCCCTTCCCCTCGATCTGCGCGCGGGTCTGCAGCCACCCCTGCGAAGGGCGCTGCCGCCGCGGACAGGGCGACGACCAGCCAGTGGCCATCCGGGCGCTCAAGCGCTTCGTGACCGATCAGGCCGATCCGCGCCGCTACCGCCCCGAACGCGCCTGGCGCAAGGACGAGCGGGTCGCGGTGGTCGGCGCTGGACCAGGCGGCTTGGCCGCGGCTCACGATCTGTCGCTGCTGGGCTACCGGGTGACGGTGTTCGAGGCCGAGGACCGCCCCGGCGGCATGCTCGCCACGGGCGTACCCGAGTACCGGCTGCCGCGGGATGTGCTGCAGCGGGAGATCGACGCCCTGCTCGACGACGAGAGCATCACGCTCGAATGCGGCAAGGCCCTCGGCCGCGACCTCAGCCTCGACAGCCTGGTCGAGCAGGGCTTCGGGGCGACCTTCCTCGCCCTGGGCGCCCACCGCAGCCGCAAGCTGGGCGTCGAGGCCGAGCACAGCGCGGGCGTGCATCCCTCGATTCACTTCCTCCGCGCCTGGAACCTCCGCCGCGAGAGCCTGGCAAAGGGCCGGGTCGGGGTCATCGGCGGCGGCAACTCCGCGGTGGACGCGGCCCGCGTGGCGCGCCGTCAACCGGGCGTCGAGCACGTGACCATCTACTATCGCCGCACGCGCCGCGAGATGCCCGCCTTTGCCGACGAGATCGACGCGGCCCTCGAGGAGGGTATCCGGCTCGAGGTGCTGGTCGCGCCCAGCAGGATTCATACCGAGGGCGGCCGCATCACGGGCCTTGGGCTCGTGCGCAACGACCTGGGTGAGGTGGACACGAGCGGTCGGCGGCGCCCCGTGCCGCGCGAGGGCTCGGACTTCGTCGTGCCGCTGGACACGCTGGTGGTCGCCATCGGCGAGCAGACCATGGCCTTCGACGCGACGGGCTCGGAGGGGCTGGAGTTTTCCCGCAGCGGCGGGCTTGCGGTCGACCCGCGCACCCTCCAGACGGCTCGTCCGGGCGTGTTCGCTGGGGGCGACGTGGTCACCGGCCCCAACACCGTGGTGGACGCCATTGCCGCGGGCAAGAGGGCCGCCCGTACGATCGACCGCTACCTCCGCGGCGTCGAGCTCGACCCGCCCGCCGAGCCGCGCCTGCCCGGGCTGTACATCGAGCTTGCCTCGTCCACCTCGGTAGGCAGCGAGCCCGATGGGCGGGCGCGCCCGCCCACGGCAACGGCGGAGGAGCGCACGGGCGGCTTTGCCGAGGTGGAGCGAACGTTCGGCCAGGACGAGGCGGTACGGGAAGCGCACCGCTGCCTGCGCTGCGATCTCGAGTTCACCGAGCCGCTCGAGCCGGAGCGCGAGTCCGACCCCGCCCACCCGATGGGGGCCCAAGCGCAGCAGCCATGACGATCAACCTCCGCATCAACGGATTGGACCTGGCCGTCGAGCGCGGCACCACGCTGCTCGAGGCGGCGCAGTTCCTCGGCTTTCCCATTCCCACGCTGTGCCACATGGAGGGCTTGAGCCCCTACGGGGCGTGCCGTTTGTGCGTGGTCGAGATCGGTCAGGGGCCCGGGGCGAAGCTGGTCACCTCGTGCACCTACCCCGCGCAAGAGGGCTTGGAGGTACGCACCGCCTCGGCCCGGGTGGTCCGCTCCCGCAAGATGATCCTGGAGCTGCTGCTGGCCACCTGCCCGCGCTCCAAGACCATCCAGTGCCTGGCCTCGGCGCACGAGGTGCGGCAGCAGCGCTTCCGGCAGCGCGACGAGCAGTGCATCCTGTGCGGACGCTGCGTGCGCATGTGCTCCGAGCAGATGGTGGCCAAGGCCATCGGCTTCCGGGGCCGCGGGCTGCACCGAAGCATCGGCACGCCCTTCGACCAGCGCTCCGAGCAATGTCGGCTGTGCGGCGGCTGCCTCTACGTCTGCCCGGCCTGCGAGCTTCGCTGCACCTACACCGAGCCCGATCATGCCGTTTGCGGGGGATGCGCCAATCTGAGCCCGCCGTGCGTGGACAAGGAGCAGTTCGACGACATGATGTGCTACCTGGCCCCCTGCGCGGCGTGCGAGATCGACAAGGACTGAGGAGACGAGGAGGAGTCAACGACTATGTCGCTCACCAAAGTCAATGCCTCGGCGGCAACGCTGACCAAGAATCGAACCGAGGACTCGATCGTGCCGACCTCGGGCATGTGCGTAACCTGCGTCGACGGGTGCATCGGCATGTGCGAGATCGGCAAGTCGGCCTACCGCGGCCACGAGGTGATCTACCCCCAGCCCTTCGGCGTCATCACCACTGCTGGCGAGAAGAAGTACCCGCTCGATTTTTCCAACTTCACCATCCTGGGCACCGCCGTGGGCGCTCACGGGATCGAGGCCGACAGCGACAGGGCCACCTTTCCCAACGTCGATCTGGAGGTGCGCTTTGGCCAAGACGGCGGGCTCAAGTTTCGCCTACCGTGGATCATTCCGGGCATCGGCTCGACCAACGTTGCCAAGAACAACTGGGACGGCATTGCCATTGGATCAGCCGTATCCGGCACGGGGCTGACCATCGGCGAGAACGTGGTGGGCATGGACGTCGAGTCCGAGATCCGCGGCGGCCGCGTGGTCAAGGCGCCGGATCTCGAGCGGCGGGTCAAGCTCTATCAGGATTGGCAAGAGGACGGTTATGGCGCCATCGTGGTGCAGGCCAACGTGGAGGACACCCGGCTGGGCGCGCAGGAGTACGCCATCGAGAAGCTGGGCGTCGAGTGCGTGGAGCTCAAGTGGGGCCAGGGCGCCAAGAACATCGGCGGCGAGGTCAAGATCCCCGACCTGAAAAAGGCCCAGCTGCTGCACGACCGCGGCTACATCGTGCTGCCCAACCCCACCGATCCCCACGTCATCGCCGCCTTCCAGCGCGGCGCCTTCAAGGAGTTCGAGCGCCACTCGCGCCTGGGCATGGTCAGCGAGGAGGGCTTTGCCAAGCGGGTGGAGGAGCTGCGTCGCGCTGGAGCCAAGTACGTCTTTCTCAAGACCGGCGCCTACCGACCGGCCGATCTGGCCCGGGCGGTATGGTACGCCTCGAAGTACAAGCTGGACCTGCTCACGGTCGACGCCGCGGGCGGCGGCACGGGCATGAGCCCCTGGCGGATGATGAACGAGTGGGGCATCCCCCCCATCGAGATCTACGCGCTGCTCTACCAGTACGCCCACAAGCTCGACCAGCGCGGCGAGACCCTGCCCGCCATCGCGCTCGCGGGCGGCTTCACCTTCGAGGACCAGATCTTCAAGGGGCTGTCCCTGGGGGCGCCCTACGTCAAGCTCATCGGCATGGCCCGCTCGCCCATCGCCGCCGTCATGGTGGGCAAGACCATTGGCGCGCGCATCGATTCGGGCCAGGTGCCCGTCTACGTGGAGCGCTTCGGCCAGAGCAAGGAGGAGATCTTCGTGACGGCGGCCGATCTGCGGAACCACTTCGGCGATCGCTTCGAGGAGCTGCCGACCGGGGCCATCGGCCTGTACACCTACTACGAGCGGCTGGCGCAGGGCTTGCGCCAGCTGATGTGTGGCGCGCGTAAGTTCTCCATGCGGCATATCGGTCGAGACGACATCGCCTCGCTCGACCGCGAAGCTGCCGAGCTGACCGGCATCCCCTACGTCACCGACGTGGACCGCGAGGAGGTCGATCGCATCTTGCGGGGCTGAGGTGGCCCGGCCCAGCCCAGCCCAGCCGGTATCCCCGGACGACCCGTCCGAGGGCTGGTCCCAGCGCGACCGGCAGCGCGAGACCCGCTCGGCCGCGGTCGTGGCCGGGGGCATCCTGCTGTCCCGCCTCGCTGGCCTGCTGCGCCAGCGGGTGACCGCCTACTACTTCGGCACCTCGGCTCTCGCCGACGTGGTGGGCGCGGCTTTCCGCATCGGCAACATCACCCAGAACCTGCTCGGCGAGGGAACGCTCAGCGCCTCGTTCATCCCCGTCTACGTCAAGCTGCGCGCCGAGGGAAAGCACGACGAGGCGCGGCGCTTCGTACAGGCCGCGCTAGGGCTGCTCTGCGCGGCGGTGCTGGTGCTGTCCGCCTTGGGCATGGCGCTGGCCCCGTGGCTGACCTGGGCCATCACGCCCGGCTTCGACGCCGCCAAGATCGACCGCACCGCGAGCCTGGTCCGCCTGCTGTTTCCCATGACCGGTCTGCTGGTTCTGTGCGCCCTGGGACTGGGCGTGCTCAACTCGCACCGACGCTTCTTCCTGCCCTACGTGGCGCCGGTCATCTGGAACGCCGCGCAGATCACGGCCTTGCTGCTCGCGGGCGGCCTGCTGCTGCTGCGCGACGAAGCGCTGGCGCGCGCGCTGGCCTGGGGGGCGTTCGGCGGCGCTGCCATCGAGCTGGCGGTCCTGCTCGGCCGCGCCCGGCCGCTGATCGGCACCCTGCGGCCCCGTTGGGATTTGGCCAACCGACACTTGCGCGAGGCAGCGCGGCGCCTTCCCGGGGCGCTGCTGGGCCGTGGAGTCATCCAGTTCTCCGGCTTGATCGACACCGTGCTGGTGAGCTTCCTCGGCACGGGGGCCTACGCCAGCTTCCACTACGCCCAGATGCTCTACCTCTTGCCCATGAGCCTGCTCGGCACCGCCGAGGCCGCCGTGTCCCTGCCGGAGATGTCGCGCGACACGGCCGAGACCGATCGCGAGCTGCGCAACGCGCGGATGCGCGCCCGCCTCGGCTCGGCGCTCAGCAGGGTGCTGGTGCTGGCTACGGGTGCCATGGCCTGCTTTCTGGTCTTCGGCCGGGAGCTCATCACCCTGCTGCTGCAGACGGGACGCTTCGACCAGGAGTCGACGGCCCGGGTAGCCCAGGTGCTGTTCATCTACGGCTTCGCCATACTGGCCAACGCCTCGGGCCGGCTCTTCGCCACCACCTGCTTTGCCTTGGGCGACACCCGGCGCCCCGCTCGCTATGCCATCTGCAGGTTGGTCGCCTCGACAGCGGTGGCCCTGGTCCTCATGTGGCGGCTGGGAGTGGTCGGCGTGGTGGTTGGCGCTGCTGTGGCGGGTTGGCTGGAGGCGCTGCTGCTGGCGCGGCAGGTGCGCAAGCGGCTGGGCGGATTGGGTTTGGCGGAGCTGCGCCTCGGTCGCGTGCTCGTGCTGGCGCTCATCACGGTGGCCGTGCCGCTCGGCGTGCGCGAGCTGCTGCCCGGGGACTTCGGCCAGACGCCGCTCGGCTCGGCCGTCATTCTGACCGCGCTGGGCTGCGCCTTTGTTGCGGGCACGCAGCTTCTCGGCCTATTCGACCTGCGCGCGCTGCTCAGACGGCGCTAGGCGCCCGGCCAGGTAGGCGCACAGCGCGCCCGCCGCGGACAGCGCTGCCGCTACCAGAAACAGCCTGCTCACGCCGAGGTAGCGCGCCAGCAGCGCACCGCTGGCCACACCCAGAGCCCAACCCGCTGCGTGCGCGGCCCAGCCGCCGCTCGCGGCCGCAGGGTTGAGGTGGCCAAGCCACCGAAGGCCGGCCGCCAGCGGCACGCCCAAGGGCACGCCCACCAGCGCCAGCAGGGCGAGCGCGACGAGCGCGCGCACGGAAAGGGGCGCAGCCACCCACGAGCCGATCGAGGGCGCCAGCACCATCAGCAAGGCCAGCGCGGCACTGCCGAGCAGGCCAGCGGCCACGGCGGCCCGACCGAGGCGGACGGATGGCAGCGCGTCGACCCACAGCCGACCTGCGCCCACCGCCAGCAGCGCGGCCGGGATGAGCGTGGTCCAGGCATACTCCGCGTGCCCCAGCAGGCGCAGCAGATGGTCGGTGAGCGACAGCAGCCCGAGCGACAGCGCGGCCCCGGCTAGCAGCAGCGAGACCTTGAGGCAACGAGGGGGCCGTGCCGCGTCGCGGTGCGCGCGTGGCGGGGGAATCACCATCAGCAGCAGGGCCAAGGCCGCGGCCGCTAGGGTGCTGAGGCCGAACAATCCGGCTCGCTCGGAGGCCGCAGTCGGAGCGGGCTGGGGGACGGGGTCGAGCGCCTTGTCCGCCTCGGGCTGTTCGCTCGCGCCCGCCTTGGGCTTGGCCGAGCGTCGCCACAGCTCGGACGTCACTGCCGACCAACCCAGGCCGAGTAGCGAGCCCACTGTCGGCGCCCGCTCCAGGAACGGGCGATCGTCGGAGGGAGCCTCCCCGTCTGGGGCTGCCCCTGGCTCCGCGGCCGACGGCGACTCGTGCGCGCTGAAGCGCTGCCGTTTGCAGTGCTTGCGAAGCCTGTCCCGCTCGGCTGGCAACAGCGGCGCGGCCTTGACCAACAAGGCGGCGCTCTGACGCTCGGAGCAGGCCATCAGGTGCTGACGGGCCTCGGCCGGCTCGCCGCCCAGGGCGGCCTCGGCAGCCCGCATCAGCCCGCCGAGCTCGGGCTCGCTCGTTCGCAGCACCACCGCGCCGTCGGCAGCCAGGCGGTCTAGATAGGCTCGAATCGCCTCTTGGGAATAGAGCCGGTCGCTCCAACCGATGAGCCGCGGCAGCGCCTGAACATAGGGTTCACTGCCCACCACCACGACCAGCTGGTAGTCCGACGACAGCGCGCCGAGCCCAGCCCGCCCGTCGTCGAGCTCCAGCCCGAGCTCGGCGGAAGGCCGAAACAGCCCCCGCGTTTCCAGCTCGCAGCGGTCGAGCATGACCTCGCTCACCACCGCGGGATTGAGCTCCAGGGCGTGGACCTGCTCCGCGCCGTAGAGGCGGGCCACGGCAACCTCGCGCCCGCCGCCCGAGGCCACCACCAGCACTGGCCCGCGGCCTGCCGACGCCAGAGCGTAGCCGAGGTCGACCGGTCTGCGCTTGGGTCGCGGCTTCTGCCCTGGAAGGGGCTTTTTGGCGACGCCGATCCGCTCGGACCGGTCTACGGTGTAGTAGCGCCTGCCCCGGGACACACGGCGGAGCGACACCAGGCCCTGCGCGGTCCAGAGCTGCTCCGCGACGGCGCTGCGTCGCCCCGTGTCGGTTCGCAGCTCGAGCCATGGGGCGCCGATGTCCCCAAGGAGCAGCGTCATGACCGCCAGCGGGCAGGCCACGGCTACTGCCCAGCGGGGCCGCTCGGCTCGACCGGCCGCGGGGCCTACGGCCGAGGCAAAGGCGACGCACCCGAGCCCCAGAACCAGGCCAGCGGCCAAGGCGCCGCGCGGGGCGCCCACCGCCATGATCCACGGCGCGACCAACCCGCCAAGCGCCCCGCCCACAGCGCCCGCAAAGGCGACGCGGCCCACCCGGGCGAGCCCCCGCCGCAGGGCCACCGACAGCGCGGCACCGCCAAAGCCAAAGGCGAGCAGCCACAGTGTCAACACCAGCGGTCGCGCATAGCCCGGCACCTCGGAGGGTCGCACGGCCGCCCGCTGGCTGAGCCAGGCGAGCGCCAGCAGACCCGCTACCCAGGCGGTAGCCGACCCGAGCGTCCAGCGGCTGGCACGCCGCGCCAAGGCCGCCGGAGCCACGGTCGTGCGGCGCGGCCGAAGCACCGTCGCGCCGACGGCCGCCACGGCAGGAGCCAGCAGGGCCAGCAGCGCCGCGAAGTGCTTGCCCACGCTGGCCGCACACAGCCGGAAGGCCAGCAGCTCGGCCCACAAAAGGCCGCACCCGAGCAGCGCCACGGCCACGAGCAGCGCTCGGTTGGGCACGAGCGCCTGCAGCCCATGGGCGTCTGATCGCTCTGGCATCTCGGTCACGGCGAATCGGCTCTGGCGGGGTTGGGCACGGCCCGCGGGGCCGCTGGGGCCATGGAGCCCTACCATAGAACTTGGCCCACAAGCCGCGGTTTCGGCATGCGTCACTTCATGAAGTACCGCCCCACTGCACGCTGCTGGCCCTGCCGATGGCGCGCGCGTCGAGCTCGGTTGACGTCGCGGCAACTGATGCCCCTGCTGGTGGCGGCCGCCTTGACCGCGGCCGCCTGCAGCAGCACCGAGGCGCCCGAGAGCGAGCCCGAGGACACCGACGCCATCCCGCAGCTCGAGCCACCCCCGGCCGATGGCCCCAGGCTCGTCGCGCTCCGCCACGGGCTGCTCGTCTGGGACCGACCGTCGGCCTCGGGTCGGCCGCTGGGCTCGTTGCGCGCGGGCGCCGAGGTCGTCCGCGCGGCCGAGCCCTATTCCAAGAAGGACTGCGAAGCCGGTTGGTACCCGATACGACCGCGCGGCTTCGTTTGCGCGAGCGCGGACGTCACGCTGGAGGCCGACTCGCCCGTGGCCCGCGCCCTCAAGGCCGCCGCTCCCCAGCTCGACCGGCCCCTGCCCTACCGCTACGGACGCGTACGCCGCGGCTCGGCCGTCATCTACCGCGCCGCGCCGTCGGCCGAAGAGCAGATCGCGGCCGAGCCCAAGCTGGGCCGCCGCAGGCCGCAGGAGCCCGTGCCGCTCGGCGCCGGGGCCAACGACCTTCTGCTCGGCGAGGACGGGATGCCCACGGGCCCGCCCGTGGTGCGGCCCGACGGCGACGGCGTGGGCGCCGATGGCCGACGCAGCACCGCCACCTTCTTCACCTTCCCGAGCGGCGACGCACCGCCAGAGCCGATCCGCCTAGGTGCCCCGCTGGCGAACGCCGAGGCGCCGACTACGCAGGTGCTCAAGCGCCGCAGCGGGGTTGCCATCACCCGCTCGTTCATCTGGGATACGGGCGAGGGAGCGCGTCGCTTCGGCTTGATGCCCGACGGACGGCTGATCCCCACCGACCGGCTGCGCCCCGCCTTGGGCAGCACTTGGCACGGCATCGACGTACGGGAGGTCGGCTTGCCCGTGGCCTTCACCGTGCGGGCGGGCGTGTGCCCCTACCAGCTCGACCGAGGCAAGGCCACGCGGCTCGTCGACGAAGAGCTGGAGCCCCATCAAGCCATTGCGCTGACCGGCCGCTTCCGCACCGTCGACGGAGTCAAGTACTTCTTCACCCGCGACAACAGGTGGATTCGGCATCGCGACACCATCTACGCGTTCCGCCGCCACCGCTTCCCCGACTTTGCCGTCGGCGAGCAGAAGTGGCTGGACATCTCGCTGGCGAACCAGACCCTGGTGGCCTACCGGGGCAAAAGCCCCATCTACGCCACCTTGATCTCATCCGGGCAAAACCGCCTGGGCGATCCGGCAGAGGGCCCCTCCACTGCGCAGGGCGTATTTCGCGTGCTGAGCAAGCACGTCACGGCGCCCGTGGACGACCGCGAGGTAGGGCAGACCCACAGCATCCTGGAGGCACCCTGGGTGGCGGTGTTCGC
This sequence comes from uncultured Polyangiaceae bacterium, assembly GCA_964441055.1. Classification (GTDB taxonomy): domain Bacteria; phylum Myxococcota_A; class Polyangia; order Polyangiales; family Polyangiaceae; genus JACQWT01. The sequence goes on from CAYTYV010000074.1 coordinate 17,895, forward strand.
CGAGGGCTTTGCCATCACTGGCAGCTACTGGCTCAGGGACGTGGGCGAGGCGCAGAGCTACCACAACATCGCCCTGACGCCGGTCGACGCACATTGGCTGTGGCGTTGGGCCGACCCGCAGCTGCCCGAGGGCTGGCACGGTGTCGTGGCCGACGAGGACGGACCCAACACCATCGTCTACGTGCACAAGTAGCCGACGCAAAGCTGCTCAAGGCTCGCGAAAAAAACGAGACGATTGACAATATCTGAGCAAGCTCGTTTGATCCCTTTGCTTCCAAAGGCTGCCCCATGAAAAAGACTACCCTTTCCCTCTGTCTAGTCGCCCTTCTGCTCGGCGGGTGCACCGACCACACTTATGCCGGTCCCGAGCCGCAGCAGCCCCCGCCTCCGCCACCGCCGCA
>CAYTYV010000075.1:0-18242 GCA_964441055.1 uncultured Polyangiaceae bacterium
TTCTGGACCAAGGACAGCCCAAGGACCCGCACGTTGCGGAACACCGGCCCCATCTCCTCGTAGCGGACCTTGGCCAGCGGCGGGTACATCATGAGGATGAGCCCGATGGCGATGGGGATGTTCGTCGTCCCCACGTTGAGCTGGTTGATGAGCGGAACGACGCCCGGGAACCGGTAGCCGCTGCCCACGCCCACCGCCATGGCGAGGAAGATCCACAGCGTGAGGTAGCGGTCGAGAAAGGACAGGCGCTGCGCCACGCCGCGCTCGGCGCGCGCGGGCGGGACTTTGGCGGCGGTGATCTCGTTGCTCATCGCTCGGCTCCAGATGGTCGCTGCCGTCGATCGCGCAAGCGACGGAGCTCTTTTGGAAGGTCCTTGCCGCGATGAAACCCGCGCTGGGTGATGAGCTCCAAGCTCTGCTCGGCAGAGGACAGCTCCGCAGCGTCGGCCTCCCGGAGCAAGGCCATGATGTCGTCGTAGTCCTGGGGACGCTGGCGCTCGTCGAAAGCGAGCACCTTCATGGCCAGCAGATGGGCGATGCGCGCTACCGGTAGCGTGAGGCCTGGGACCACGGCGCGTCGTTGGGCGTCGCGAACGATTTCCGGCTCGATGCCACACGAGGCGAAGAGAAGATCGACCAGCACCCCCACGGCTGCCGATCTCGGCGGAAGCAAACGGGCGGTACCGAGCCGGCTGGTAGGAAGGTGCTCGACGGTCGAGCGCACTGTGTACTTCCGTTGTTGCAGGCGCCAGACCAGGGTTTCTGCGGCCTGATCGTCGGCCACCGACAGGGCCAGGTCCACATCGCGGGTCAACCGTGGCTCGGCTTGGGTCGAGACGGCCAGCCCACCGACTAGCGCCCAGTCGCAGCCGATTTCACAGAGATCGGCGACGATTCGTTGCAGGACACGCTCCAGGCGGGTCACGGGCTCTTCCGAGGCCAGACGGTCGGAACGCCGACGGTGTCGCCGTGGACTGCGCCCGGGCGGCTGAGCAGCCACTCGACCAGTCGCCTTTCGATCTCGCCTTCGTCTGCCCGAGGAAACTTGCGGCGCAGGTTCTGCCGCATGATCGCCTCACCCACGTGGTACAGCTCGAATGCCATGGCGAGGCGCTGAGAGGCCAGCTCGTCGGACGACATAAGCCGATTCTAGCCCAGAGTTCTGTCGTGCCCAAGGCGGATGGGTTTGTACCGCGGCCTGGTACTCATGGCTGGCGCCCTCACGGAGATGGCAGCAGGGCCGATGGTGCACGACGCGTGCTGGTCAGGCCTCCCCGAAGGCCCGTCAGAGCCCGCACCAATCCGCCCAGGTGAACACCTCGTCGTGGCGCTCGGGATGGGCGGCGCCGAATCCGTAGCGGTTATCGGCTTCCTCGCAGCCGGGCCACTTCTCCACCGTGCCCCAGGAGCCGCGGGTGTACTTGTAGTAGAACCACGCCCCGCGCGGCACGCTGACCAGGCCCGAGGCGCTCTCGGGCGGGTCGTCCCAGGTGAGCGGCTGCTGGGTCCAGCCGGAGGCCGAGGTGGAGATATGGATGGGCGGCTCGAGCGGCGTGCCCGTGGGGACGTCCACGCGGACGGCGACCTCCACGTCCGGGCGAAGCTCGCTGATGGTCGGGTCGTAGGCGAAGTCGAGCTCGCAATCGGCCTGGTCGGGGATGCGGACGACGATGGCCAGATCCCGCTCGTCTGCCCACCAGCCCGAGCCTGCGGCGACCAGCGCGTCGTAGCTATCCTGCTCGGTCAAGGGCGAGCCGGAGAGGCTGACCGCGCTGGCGCCGAGATCGGCGCGTCGAAGCCGCACCTCCAGCGTGCGAGCCGGAGGCGGGCAGTCGCCCTCGCGCGCGCCGATGCTTAGCCGCGTGCCCGTTGCGGTCTGCTGCAATGCGTAGGGCGTGCGGGAAAAGCAGCTCTCGGAATGGTGCTGCAGGCCGTCGCCGTCGTCTTCGTAGAGCACGAAGGTCGACTCCTCTGAAGCGGGGTAGACGTGCAGGACGAGCGGGTCGGTCGGCGCTTGGTCGGTCCATTGCACGAGCGGGCCGTGGGGCAGGATCGCTCCCTCGCGCACGAACAGCGGCAGATCGGCCAGGGTGAGCTCGCGCTCGATGGTGGTCGGCCCGTCGTAGATGGCGCCCGAGTGGTACTCGTACCAGCGCCCCGCGGGCAGATAGATGCTCCGGGCGGCAGCGCCCTGCTCGATCACGGGGGCGACCAACAGATACGGCCCCACCATGGCCTGGTCGGCGAGCTCGCGCACAGCCGCGTCGTCTTGGAAGTGGTAAACCAGCGGGCGCAGCACGGGCGCGCCCGTGGCGGTTGTCTCGGCGAAGAGGCTGTAGAGGTAGGGCAAAAGCCGATAGCGCAGGCCGATCCAGTGTCGGCTGATGTCCTCGACCTCGCCGCCAAAGGCCCAGGGCTCCTGGTCGGGGGTGGACGTGGTCACGTGGTTGCGAAAAAATGGCGAGACCGCGCCGAGCTCGAGCCAGCGGGCGAATAGCTCGGCTCCGGGGCTGCCCGAGTAGCCGCCCACGTCGCTGCCTGTGAAGGCCACGCCCGAGACGCCGAGATTGAGCAGCATGGGCAAGACCTGCTCGAGGCTCTGCCAGGTGCTCGGGGCATCGCCTGTCCAGATGGCCGCGTAGCGCTGGATGCCCGCGTAGCCCGCGCGGCTCAGGATGAAGGGGCGGCGGTCGGGGGCGCTCGCGAGCATGGCCTCGTAGGTGGCCTGTGCCTCGCTGAGGGCATAGACGTTGTGCACCTCGGCCATGGTGGTGCCTTGGCCGTGGCCGTGGGCGAGGACCTCGTCGTCAATGGTGTTGGCCTCGCCGCTTTCGGGCATGGTGGTGGGCTCGTTGAGATCTAGCCAGATGCCGCGTACGCCCGTCTCGAGCAGCTCGCCCACCTGATCGCCCCACCACGAACGCGCGACGGGCTCGGTGAAATCAGGGAATGCGCACTCGCCAGCCCAGGAGTTACCCACGTACAGATCGCCGTTCGGCCAGCGCAAGAAGGCGTCCTCGTCGAGGCCGCTGTCGTACACCTGCCAACCGGGGTCCACCTTGATGCCTGGATCGGCGATCACGGTGAGCTTGAAATGGTTCGCTTCGAGCGCGGCCGCGAGCCCTATAGGGTCGGCAAAGCCGTTCGGATCCCAGGTGAAGGTGCGGAAGCCATCCATGTGCTGGATGTCCAGCCACAAGCCGTCGGCCGGGATAGCGCGGTCGCGGAACTCCTGGCCGACCTCCTCCAGCCGCGCGTCAGGCCAGTAGCCCCAACGCGACTGGTGGTAGCCGAGCGACCAGCGCGGGGGCAGCGGCGGCCGGCCAGTGAGCGCGGTGTAGCGACGAACCACCTCGGACATCTCGGGTCCGAACAGCAGGTACTGGTCGATCTGCCCACCCGAGGCCTCGATCTCGTATTGCGAGGGATCGGCGGCAGCTAGATCCATCTCGATTCGGTGGCTGTTGTCGGTGAACAGGCCATAGGCAGCGCCTTCGCGCAGCCCGATGAAAAAGGGGATCGATAGATAGAGCGGGTCCTGGTCGGGGGCGAAGCCGCCGTGGTCCGGGTCGTAGGCGTCGGTGTTCCAGAAGACGAGGTGGCGACCGCGGTGGCTGAGCTCGCCCGTCTTTTCGCCGCAGCCGTAGAAGGGCTCGGCCGCGGGGGTGAGCCGCGTGACGCGCACCGCGTCTGTGCTCTGCTGCCAGCCACCGTCGCTGCCGTCCTCGAGCAGCACGGTGCCGCTTGCCTCGGCCACTCGGAGCTTACAGCTGTCGGGCTGGACGTGGGCCACCCAGCTCTCGGTGCAGAGCTCGAGGCGGCCGTCCTCGGTCGTGCCCGCCTGCACGGTGGGCTCGGGCGGGGGGAGCTCGGTCACCGCCCACGAGACGCTGGTCGGCGCCTCGGCCGCGGCCCAGTAGTGAAGGCGCAGGACGCGGTCGGCCAAGGCGGTCAAGCCGAGCTGGAAGCCGTCGCAGTCGGCCACCACGCGGTGGGAAGCTCCGTCCTCGGCGGCCCAGTCGGGTAGGGGGGCGGCCTTTTCGCAGTGATCGAAGGGCGCGCCGCCCCCGTCGCCCGCTTCGCCGCCGCCCCCGCTCGTGGTGGTCGTCGACGAGGTGGGAGGGCTACCGCCTGTGCCGCCGCTGCCCTCGTCGTCGCAGCCCGAAAGAGGCGCGGTCGCAAAAAGGACGAGTGAAGCCGCTCGGCCGAGCGCGCACGGCCTGGCGCATCGGGTGCTTTTTCCGCGGGACTGTTGCCTCGCCCTCATCGCGTCCGAGTGTACGCCGAGCGGCCAAGCGGCACCATGGGCGCAAGCGTTGGCCGCATCGGCTGCGCTATCGGCTCGCGTCTGCGCCCGTCAAGCGCGCCGCGGCGTAGTCGACGCCGTTCTGGAAGATGCGCAGCCCCTCGCCGTGCTCGCGCAGCGTGCCCGCGAGCTTGTGCCGCGGCCAGTCGGGATGGTGGATGCCGTAGAGGAAGGCGTCGGGGTGGGGCATCAGGCCGAGCAGCCGCCCGGTCGGATCGCACAGGCCTGCGATACCTTGAGGGGAGCCGCTCGGATTGGCGGGCCAGCTCTCGGTGGGCCCGCCGCGCTCGTCCACGTAGCGGACGGCCACCAAGTGCTCGTCCGACAGGCGGCGGAGCAGCCCGTCGTCGCGGGGCACGAGCTTGCCCTCGCCATGGCGGGAGGGAAGCTCCAGGGTGTCGACTCTGCGGGTCCACACGCAAGGGGACTCGGGATCGGCGCGCACCGTCACCCAGGCGTCGCGGTAGCCCAGCCGATCGTTGGCCGCGAGCGTGGCCTGCACCGTGCCGTAGGCGCGATCGAGCGCGGGCAGCAGGCCGAGCTTGACCATGGTCTGAAAGCCGTTGCAGATGCCGAGCACCAGGCCGCCCTCAGCGACGAAGCCGAGCAGGCGGTCGAGCAGGCGGTAGCGCAGCCGGTTGGCGTACACGACCCCAGCGCCCAGATGGTCGCCAAAGGAAAAGCCGCCCACCATGGCGAGGATGTGAAAGTCCTCGAGCCTGCCACCGAGCCCGGCCAACATGTCGGATAGGTGCACCAGCTCGGCTTGGGCCCCGCACAGGCGAAAGCCCTGGGCGGTCTCTTGCTCGCAGTTGAGCCCCAGGCCCGTGAGCACCAGCACGCGCACGTCTTGGCTGTCCGACGAGCGTCGGTGGTTCTGGGACCGGGCTGTACCCGAGCTCATCATCGACTCGACCGGGGAGGGGGTCCCGCCGCAGGCGGGGGAGGGGCGAAGCCCCTCCACGACAAACAATCCTTGAAGGCGCGGGCGAGCGCGCCGAGCTCGGCTCGAATGACGGTTCTGCCGCGATGGCGCACGACGAGCCACGGCTCGTCGGTCACCCGTCCGAGCCGGGCGAATGCTCCTTTGGGCAAGGCGGCCTCGAGCTCAGCAGCCCGAGCTGGCGCCACACTCACCACATGGCGGCCCGTCGACTCGCTGAACAGCGCGGCCGCGGTGGACAGCTCTCTTAGGTGGGGATCGGCGTCCAGGTCTAGCTCGAGGCCCAGTCGCCCGCCCAGGGCGGTGCGCGCCAGGGCCACGGCCAGCCCGCCGCGCGACGGCGAGTGGCAGGACTCGAGCAAGCCACGGCGGATCGCCTGCTCGAGGGCGCGATACGACGGCAGCGTCTCAGCAGGGCGAACCTCGGGCACGCGCCCGCCGATGCCCTGGCCTAGGTGGCGGTAGAGCTCGGAGGCGCCGAGCTCATCGCGTGTCGACCCCAGCAAGTAGACGAGCGCGCCTTCGGACTTGAGATCCACCGTCACCGCTTGGCTGACGTCGTCGATCTTACCGATGACGCTGAACAGCAGGGTGGGCGGAATCGAGATCTTGACCCCGCCCATGGCCGAGTCGTTCTTCATCGAGTCCTTGCCCGAGATGCAGGGGACGCCGTAGGCCTCGCAGAGTTCGGCGAGCGCCTTGGCCGAGCGCACCAGCTGGGCGAGCTTGTAGCGGCCGTCTGGCGTCTTGTCGCTCTGGACCGGGTCGGGCCAGCAGTAGTTGTCGAGGCCAGCGAGGTGGTCGAGCCGCGCGCCCGTGCCCACGGCCTTGCGCACGGCCTCGTCGATGGCCGCGGCCGTGGCCGCGCGCGTGTCGATGTCGGCGTAGTAGGGGTGGATGCCCTCGCTCAGCACGATCCCCTCGCGGCTTTGGTGCTCGACCAGCAGCACGGCGGCATCCGAGGGCACGTCGCGGCAGACGCCCACGTAGGGCTTGACCACGGAAAGGCCCTTGACCTCGTGGTCGTAGTGCCGCGCCTTGTGCTCGCCCGAGGCGAGGTTGGCTCGCCCGAGCAGCGCTGCCAGCACCTCGGTCCAGTCGTCGAGCTCGGCCGCGGGCGGCTCGGCGTGGCGCGGCGGCTGCCAGCGCGCCTGAAGGCGCATGGGGGGCAGCCCCTCGTGGAGGAAGTCGAGCGGCAACAGGGCGACCGGCTTTTCGCCGTGGCGCACCTCGAAGCTGCCCGAGTCGGTGAACTGCCCCAGATCGGTGGCCTCGACCTCTCGCCGCGCGGCCAGCTCCACAAAGGCTTCCAGGCGCGCGGGCGGCACGGCCACGGTCATGCGCTCCTGCGCCTCCGAGATGAGGATCTCCCACGGAGCTAGACCCGCGTACTTGAGCGGCGCGCGCTCGAGATCGAGCCTGGCGCCGCCCGAGAGCAGGCACAGCTCGCCCACCGAGGAGCTGAGCCCGCCCGCGCCGTTATCGGTGATGGCGGTGTACAGCCCGTGGTCGCGCGCCTCGAGCAGGAAGTCGAACATGCGCTTCTGGGTGATGGGGTCGCCGATCTGCACCGCCTGCGTGGGCGAGCTCTCGTCGAGCTCGGCCGAGGAGAAGGTCGCGCCGTGGATGCCGTCCTTGCCGATGCGGCCGCCGCAGACGACGATGCGATCGCCCGGGAGCACCCGCTTTTGATGGGCCGGCTCGCCTGCCGCCAGCACGGGCATGCGAGCCGCCGTGCCGCAGTAGACCAGCGGCTTTCCCAGGTAGCGCTCGTCGAAGATCTCCCAGCCGCGCGCGTAGGGGATACCGGACTGGTTGCCGCCGTCGATGACGCCGCGGTGCACGCCGTCGCGCACGCGCCGCGGGTGCATCAGCCCGCGCGGTACGGGCCCATCCCAGCGCGGATCGGCAAAGCAGTAGCCCCAGACGTTGCACAAAAGCTCCGCGCCACGTCCCGTGCCAAAGGGATCGCGGTTGACGCCGACGATGCCGGTCATCGCCCCGCCATAGGGGTCGAGCGCCGACGGCGAGTTGTGGGTCTCGACCTTGTAGACGACGTGGAAGCGCTCGTTGAAACCGATCACCCCGGCGTTGTCGTGGAAGACCGACACCAGCCAGCTCGCGCCGCGCTCGGCGATCTGGCGCTGGCGGATGCGCTCGGTGGGCTCGCGAATGAAGGTCTGGAACAGCGAGCAGATGGTCTCGGGCTCGCGGTCGGGCTGCTCGTAGCGGATGGTGGCGTTGAAGATCTTGTGCTTGCAGTGCTCGCTCCAGGTTTGCGCCAGGCACTCGAGCTCGACGTCGGTGGGCTGCGGGCCCAGGCCCACGAAGGCGCGCGCCGCCGTGAAGGCCGGATCGGCGAAGGCGTCGCGGATCGCCTTCATCTCGTCGAGCGACAGCGACAGGATGCGCTCGCGCGAGATCTGCATGAGCGCCTCGTCTGAGCCGCCGAGGTCGATGCTCTCGACCGCGGGTGAGCGTTGGCTGCGCACGGCGGGCACGCTGCGGTCGGGCTCGCTCGACCGATAGCTCTCGTAGCTCAGTACCTCAAATCGCTCGATGAGCGCGTTGGCTAAGAGCTCCGAGGCGATGCGTTGCGCCTGGCTCTCGCCAACGCCCGACAGGAAGTACAGCCGCGAGGTGTACACGGCGGCCTCAGGGCCCAGGGACCCTCCCCGCATGTCCTCGAGGAGCGCCAGGGCGCTCTTGCCCACGGCGTCGGTCACGCCCGGGCGGTAGCCCACGCTCACGGCAAAGTCGAAGGGCTCAGGCTCGAGCCGATCGACGGCGCTCCGCTGGGTGACGGGATCGGCGACGTGCTGTCGGGCGCGCTCGATCTCCGCGTCCGACAGGGCGGCGTCGACGGTGTAGACGTCGACGGTGCGAACGCGCGTAGCCGCGATGGACAGAGAGGACCGGATGGTCTCGCACACGGCCGTGCCGCGGGGATCGGGAATGCCCGGGCGGTAGCCGACCTCGATGCGAACGGCCATGTGGGACTCTGTTAGCACTACTGCCGAGGTCTTCGTAGGCGGTAGTGCTAGCGGCCGTCGTTCCCGGGGTCGAGGCGCAGCAGCAGATCGGGGTCGAGCCGCACGTGGTAGAGCAGGCTGCGGCGCGGCGCCTCGGCCATGATGCCCTCCCAGGTGCGGCGGCGCGGTCGCTTCATGTGGTCGGCCAGCGCGTAGGGCATCCCGGTCACGGGATCGGTGTCCTCGATGAGGATGCCGTGCTGGTGCACGTAGCCGTCGCGCTTGGGGCCTTGGATGGCCACTACGTCGCCAGCGGAAAAGCGGTCGGCGTGCTCCAACAGGAATCGGAAGAAGCGGGAGCGCTCGGCAAAGGCGATGCGCTCGTCGGCGGAAAAGCGCGCGTGCTGGAAGTGCTCGGGGTGCTGCTTGGCGAAATCACCAAAGGCGATGACCCCCGCGCGGTTGTGGATGCCTAGGGCGCCGAAGTCGAGCCGTCCGACGACGCGCTCGCGCGTTTCGCCCAGCGGTCGGTACCAGGTTCCCGCGGCCCGTTCGAAGCTCTCGAGGATGAACTCCACGCACATCTGCGGCGGCCAAGGTCGGCCCTGGCGGTCGAACACCTGGTAGCCCTTGCCGTCGTGCGAAAAGCCCATCTGCCCGCGCCTATAGGCGGCGTTCCACTGCGGTCGGAGCTGGCCGTCCGAGAAGTGGTCTTCGGCCCCCCTGGGGCGGTCGAAGGGCAGGCGCTCGAGCTTCATGTCCGTGACCGCCTGCCGCAGTCGCTCGAGGGCGCGTCGACGCGGCGCATCGTTGTCTTGCCAAGCGCGGATCTGCTGGCGCCGTTCGCGGGGCGCGTCCAAGCAGCCCAGCCGCAGGGCCGCGCCTTGGGACTCGAGCAGGGCGCGCACGCGCCACGGGCCGAAGCGCAGCTCGGCGATGAGCGTGCTCTCGCTGCGGTGGAGGATCGCGGCGCGGTCGAAGCCGGTGGCATGGCTGAGGGCGCGCAGATCTCGGTGTAGGGGGCGGCCGAGCTTCTCGGGCTGTGCGGCAACCCTGTCGCCGAGCAGCAGCGCGGCCGGGCTTCCGGCGAGCGGGCCGTCGCTGTGCCTGTAGTATGCCCCGGCTCGGCGATTGCCTCGGTCGCGCTCGAGCCGAAACCGCTGCGCTCCCCGCTCGAGCCAGATCACGGGCTCGGAGAAAAGCTCGCCGAGCGTGACCGCCTTGACCAGCGCCAGGGCTTCGTGGGGGTCGACCGAGTAGAGATAGCCCTCGCGCAGCAGCAGCGCCCGCAGGGCCGCGGGCTGACTGCGGAAGCGCGAGCGCAGCCGCCCGATGCGCGCTCGCGGGCCGAGCTTGGCCACGGCGTTTCGGGCTTGGCGCAGCTCGGGCGCAAGCTCGGCGTCGGCGGGTGCGCGGGGGGCTCGCAGGAGTACCAGCGGCTCGGCGCGGGCGCGGCCGAGGATCTCGGCGCGCGCGGCATCAAAGGCGGGATCGCCGGGCTGCGAGGGCTCGCCGAGGAGCGAGGCGATGCGGCTACGGCACTGCATCCGTTCGGGATCGCGCAGCTCGAGCCGCATCGCTCGTGGGCCTGGCGCCAGGAGGGTGGCCGTCTCGGCGCGCTCCTGACAGCCCAGCGCCAGCACCACTGCCAGCAGGCCGACCAAGCAGCGCGCGTGCAAGGCTGTCCGCCGGGCCATCAGCGCCGCCACGGGACTCCGCCCCGGCTGCCTGCCCCGACCGACCACCGCTTTCCGCTCACGCAGAGCCAACGCTCGAGCCGGCCGCAAGCCTTCCGCCCAGCCGAGCCGCGCGCGGGTCGCATCGGCATGTCGCCGCCCTGGCGTCGGTCAGGCGCGACGTCGCCGTCGGGCCGCCGCGGCAAGGGCGAGCAGCCCCGCGGCCAGCAAAGCGCTGAGCGAGGCGCGGTGGCGGCGTCCAAGCGCGCACTCGGCGCAGCCGCCATCGGGCTCGAGCGGAGGAGCCAGCGCGGGGTCGAAGGAGCGGCACAGCGCCTCGCTCAGCGGCTGTGCCGCCTGGCGGTCGGGATCGCCCTGGTCGAGCGGCGTCTCGATGCTGCCCGTGTTGCGGTTATCGTGGTGGTAGCTCTCCCACTCGATGATGCCGTCCTCGCGGCCCTCGGTGTGCCAGGCGTAGAGCCAGCCGTTGCGCGTGCCGACCACCACCTCCAGCTTGCCGTCGCCGTCCAGATCGCCGACCGCGGGGGTGGAGATGATCCACTGCCCGGTGAACTTGGGCCAGCCCTCGGGCTCCCGTCCGCAGCCGTCCCAGGCGTGCAGGAAGTAGCCGCCCGATCCGGCGATGACCTCGGGGTAGTCGTCATCGTTCAGATCCGCCACGGCCATCGAGTTGAAGAAGCTGTAGTCCTCGAGCACGTAGGGCGAGGCGGGCAACATATCTCCGGTTCGACCGCTCCAGACGGCCAAAAGGTGCTCGCCTGGCAGGTCTGACTGCGTTCCCATGGCCTGCAGGTTGATGGCCATGTTGAGCGAGCCGCCCGAGGCGATGACGTCGGTGCAGCCGTCCTGGTCCACGTCGCCTAGGGCTGGCTGGGAAAAGAGCGGCAGCATGGTGTTGGGTCGGAAGGCCTCGCTGAGCGGTCCGAAGATGGACGAGGGCGCCACGCCCACGCGCGTCTCACCGGGGTTCGATGGATGGGGGACCTGCGGCATCGCGTTGGGTGGCGTCATGCTGAGCCCGCTCTGTGGCCCGGGATCGGCGGGCACGATGAGCGGTGGGCTGGCGTTGCCGTGGGTGATGGCCGCCCGCGTGCCGTCGAAGTCGCCGATGACCCCCGAGTTGGCCACGCCTTCGGCGATGAGCGGGAACAGGTTGAAGGAGGTCATGGTCACGGGCCAGTTCTCGAGCCAGGGCGGATCGCCCGCCGCCGTGCCGCGGCCGTCGATGAGATAGGTCGCTCCGGACTGCGAGCCGCTGCCCAGCATCTCGGTCGAAGAGACCAGCACCTCGGGGTAGCCGTCGCCGTTGAAGTCCTCGATGGCCGGGGTGGTCAGGATGCGCGAGCGGATCACGTCGCCCGTGTAAAGCTCGCCCGTGTAGTGGACGTCGACGGGCCAGCCGTCCACCGGTTGTCCGTCGGCGTCCCAGACGTAGACCTTGCCGTCGAAGCCGGCCTGCACCAGGTCGAGCTCGCCATCCTTGTTCATGTCCGCCAGCACGGGCGAGGCAAAGGCGCCGCGGTCGATGTACGCCTCGGTGCTGGAGCAGGGCCCAGCCGGCTCGGTGCCGTCGCGCGGGCACGAGGGAATGACGGGCATCTCGATGGGCCAGCCGGGCCGCAGCTGCCCGTCGGTCCCCAGCACGTAGACGGTGCCCTTCCAGGTGTTGACGGCGATCTCCAGCTCGCCGTCGCCGTCCATGTCGGCCACGGCCGGGACGCTGACGAAGGAGTCCAGGGCGATGTCGGGATCGACGCACTCGGGGTCGCCCGCGTTGCAGTCCGGATCGTAGGCGGGCGAGCCGAGGTAGCTCGGCACCTCGGGCGGCGACGGATCGCGCAGGCCGTGGAGGCGGTCGGCCTTGAAGGGAAAGCCCGGCAGGGCCACGGGCCCCGAGGCGGTGATCCGGTAGGCGTGGAGCTCGCCGCCCGTGCTCGGGTAGAGCAGATCGCGGATGCCGTCGCCATCGAGGTCGACCAGCTTGGCGCTGCCCTCACCCGAGTCGCCGATGAAGACGGGGAAGCCGTCGACCAGGGTGGGGTCGCGGTAGACGTAGTAGGTGCGGCGCATCTCGCCAGGCACGTCGCCGATCTCTCCGCCGTAGTGCGCCACGGCCCGCACCCGCACCGTGATGGTGTGCTCGTTCTCGCCGTTGGGGCTGTCGTTATCGGCCTCGTGCTCGGTGCTGATGGTGCGGATGTCGAGCAGGGCGAGCGCGTCCTCGCCGCCCGTCACCACGGTCGGCGGGATGTTGGTCTCGGAGGCGATCTCCTGGAAGGCGCCGTCCAAGGGCTGCACCCCTGGGGCCCACTCGACGACCACGTCGTAGCTGTGGGCGCGCTTGGCCGAGACGTGTCCCCTGATGGGCACGGCCCCGGAGACCTTCTCGGGGTAGAGCACGTCGAACCAGCGGGGCGAGACGATGTCCACCTCCGGGGGGATCTTGCCGTCTTTGACGTACTCGACGGCGGTGTTGGCATTGGTCCGTCCGTAGCCGAAGCGCTGGTCGAAGCCGGGCTGCGACCAGTAGTAAAGGCCGTCCTCCTCGCGCGACTCGGGCACATCGATGTCGTCGGCCGTCACGATGAACAGCTGGTAGGCCTCGGCCGCGGTCAGCGGCGGCGAGAGGTTCTGCTCGATGGCCTCGGAGAAGACCAGCCCGGTCATGCCCGACAGGCGCCCGACGGCCTCGCTAGAGCAGCCCGTGCCCGAGACGCTCAGCAGGTTCTGGCCGCCGTAGTTGGTGCAGGTGTTGAACGCCAGAAAGGTCTCTACCGAGGTGATCCGGCTGCCGGGCGAGTAGGTGATGGCGTGCGCGGGCAGGGTGTGGTTGGAGGTTACGGGCACGTTGTGGTGACGCGCGTTCTCGTCCGCCATGCTGGCCACCACCACCACGCCGTTCTGGTAGGCGTAGTCGAGGGCGGCCTGGGAGAAGCGGTTGGTGTTGATGGTTCCCAGCGCGCACTGGACCACCTTGGCGCCGTTGTCGGTGGCGTAGATGACCGCTTGGGCAAAGGCGTTGACGTCCGCGATGAAGCTGTCGCCCACCCGCATGGCGATGAAGCGGCACTTGGGGCAGACGCCGATGCCGCTCTGGCCGTTGTTGCCCTCGGCGGTGGCGTCGCGCGCCTCGCCCGTGCCGTGGCCGTAGCGGGTGTCGTCGTAGGGGTTGTTGTCGTCCTTCATGAAGTCCCAACCCGAGATGTCGTCGACGTAGCCGTTTTGGTCGTCGTCGACCGAGTCGGAGAAGTTCATGATGAGGTCGCCGCCGTCGAGCCGCCCGTTGCCGTTTAGGTCACCCAGCGGATGGCCGTCGCTGGCGGGCGGCTCGAGCGTCGGGGTCTCGGCGTAGTCCGAGGCCGACAGGATGCCGTCGCCGTTGCAGTCGAAGCCCTCGAGCTCGCCCGAGCCGCCGCAGGGGCTGCCGTCGGCGTTGGTGGGTTTGTGGTTTTCGAGCTCGCCCGGGTTGAGCCAGGCGCGCTCGAGCAGATCGTACTCGTTCCACTTGATGCCCGAGTCGGTCACCGCGATCCGCACCGCGTCCTGCCCCTGGGTCCAGCGCCAAGCCAGATCGATAGACATGCCCGAGGCGGTCTCCTCCGGGCGTACGGTGTTGGGTCCGGTCTGCTCGGGCACGAAGGAGTAGTAGTTCCAGTGCCCGTCCGAGTCGTCGCTGTAGGCATAGCTCGGGTCGTTGGGCCAGTTGGCCGGATCGGCCATGTCCTCGGAGGTGTAGTGCTCCTCGGGCGGCCAGCCGGCCGTGGCCCAGGTCGCGATCGAGGCGCCGACCAACAAGACGGCGGCGGCGAGCCCCTGGCGCCGAAGCCGCGCGGCAAAGCGGTGTGCGCGGCGTTCGCGGCGGCGGTCGGCCAGGCGCGGAGCACCCTCGGTGGACGAGCGCAGGCAGGTGAGGTTTCGGTGCATCATGACGGCTCCTTGCTGCCAAGCCCCGCCGCGGCGCAGGTCCCCCGGGTAGGGCCGTCCGAGGCGACGCGGGCTCTCCCGGTAGCGCCGTAGCGCGGTACGGAAACAGACTAGCACTACTGCGAGCGCGAATGGGTGTCTGGACGCCACTGTGGTAGGTCTCGGACACGGCCCCATGAGCGGGCGTCTCCAAAACCGTCAGCGTAGGACCATGGGCAAGCCGCAGGATCGAGCCTCCAGCCGACAGGATTGGTTCCGTCGCATTCCCAAGGTCGACGCCGTGGTGAGCCATCCCGAGCTCGCTCGAGTGCGCGCCCGCTTGGGAGGGCCTGCGACGACCCGCCTGGCGCGCGAGCTAATCGGCGCGATCCGTCGTGGCGTGCGCCGCGGCGAGCCGCCGCTGGGCGTGGACGAGGCTGCTCGGCGGGTCGCCGCTCGCGCGCAAGAGCTTCTGGGCCGACGGGCCCGAGCCGTGATCAACGCCGCGGGCGTGGTGGTGCACACCAATCTGGGGCGCGCCCCGCTGTCGACGGATGCGGTCGAGGCGCTGGCCGCATCGGCGGGTCGCTACCTGTCCTTGGAGGTGGATCTGGCCGCGGGCCGCCGCGGGCCCCGGGGCGCCTTTGCCGAGACTGCGCTCGCCGAGCTCTCGGGCAGCGAGGACGCGCTGGTGGTGAACAACAACGCCGCCGCCGTGCTGCTGGTGCTCACCGCCATCGCCCAAGGTCGCGGCGTCGTCGTCTCGCGCGGCGAGCAGGTCGAGATCGGGGGAGGCTTCCGCATTCCCGAGGTGCTGGCGCGCAGCGGGGCGCAGATGATCGAGGTGGGCACCACCAACCGCACGCGGCTCGCCGACTATGCGAGGGCGCTGGACGAGCATGCGGACGTGGCGGTGTTTCTGCGGGTGCACCAGGCGAACTTTCGGCAGATTGGCTTTGTCGAGCGGCCGCCGCTCGACGAGCTCGCCCGCTTGGCGCACGACCGCGGCGTCACGCTGGTCAAGGACTTGGGCGGGGGCGCGCTGTGGGATGTCGAGGCCCACGGCCTAGCCGGGGAGCCCACGGTGAGCGCGTGCGTTCGCGCTGGCGCAGATCTGGTGTGCTTCAGCTGCGACAAGGTCCTCGGCGGCCCGCAAGGCGGAGCCGTGGTCGGGAGCGCCGAGCTGGTCGGTCGAGCCCGTCGGGATCCGCTGGCCCGCGCGGTGCGGCTAGGAAGGCTGCCGCTGGTGGCGCTTGAGGCGACCTTGGCGGCCTACCTCGAGGGCAGGCCGGCCGACGTTCCGGTTGCAGCAATGGTGATGGCCCCTCAAGAGCAGGTGCGGACGCGGGTCGAGGGCTGGTGCCAGCGGCTCCAGGCCAACGGCGTGGCGGCGCGGCCGGTCGACGTCGAGGCCGCCTTTGGCGGAGGAGCGCTGGCGGAGATCCCCCTTTCCTCGACGGCCGCGCTCATCGAGACCGACGACGTGGACGGGCTGGCAGCTCGCCTGCGGCAAGGCCCGCTGCCCGTGCTGTGCCGGATCAGCGACGACCAGGTGCTGCTCGACGGCCGTACGGTGCTGCCCGACGAGGACGAGCCGCTGCTCGAGGCCGTGGTGCGCGCCGCGAAGACCGAGCGCGAGCGCTGAGAGGGTCTATTCGGGCGCCGCGCCGCAGCTCGGATCGCAGTGCACGTCCTCGACTGCGCTGCCGCTGATGCGGTTTTCGATCCAGTCCAGCACGGCCGTGCCGCCCGTATCGGCGGTGTACATCTCGTCGCGGGTGATGATGCAGTGCTCCCCCCCCGCGGCCACGAAGTACGAGAAGTTCTCCGCGCCCGCGGCAAGGCTGGTCATGCTCTCGTTCATCATCCCGGACCAGTCGGCGCCATCGCCGCCCATGTCCTCGTAGTACTCGATCTGGGTCTCGTCCCACTGGGTGTTGTACTGGCTGAACTGCTGGCTCGGGAAATAGTCGGCGTTGGCCTGGTAGATGTCGGTGAGCGTCAGCGTGATCAGGTTGGCATCGGCCAGAGCCGGAATGAACGACGGCAGGACCAGGTTCGCATTCCACACGCCGTTGATGACCGCGAGAAAGCCGTCGACCGCGACGCCGGCGGCGCAGTCGGCGAGCTGCACCACGGGGACCCCGTCGTAGTGCTGCATGATGTGGGGCGACCAGCCCATGGTCCCGTAGCCGCCGCCGCTGCAGCCCGTGACGACGACGCGCTCGGGGCTCGGAACGTTGGCGTACACCCAATCCATGACCGCCCCGCCGTTTACCGCGCCCTTGTGCTGGATCTCGAAGTCGCCGTAGGAGGTGACCACATTGCCCATGTGAAGATCGCCCGTGCAGTAGGGCACGAGCACGTGGGTCCAGTTCTTGAAGGGGTTGTCGGCGCGGTCGTGGTCCTGGATGCCCGTCAGCGAGCCGGACTGGATGTCCGTCTCCACGATGTCTTCGAACATGTCGCTCGCCGGATCGCACGAGGCCGCGCTCCAGCAGGCCCCGCCGCCCTCGAACTCGATGACCAAGCGGTTTTCCGTGCCCGGACGCACGAAAAAGGAGTAGGCGTCGCCGCGTGCACAGGTGGTCTCTCCGCCTGGCTCGAGCTGGTTCCAGCCGTCGCCGAGCTCCGCGAGGGAGGGGAGCCCGTCGCCCGTGGGATCGGCGGACACCAACACATAGTCTTTGGTGCCGACGACGAGCTCGCAGCCCGAGGCGAGCGCCCCCGCGGCGAGCAATGCCGCTAGTTGCCGCAACATGTCACGATACCTCCAACGGGGCGCAGCCTAGCACCATCGCGGGCGAGCCGTCCAAT
The DNA here is from genome assembly GCA_964441055.1 of uncultured Polyangiaceae bacterium. Lineage (GTDB taxonomy): Bacteria > Myxococcota_A > Polyangia > Polyangiales > Polyangiaceae > JACQWT01. The sequence goes on from CAYTYV010000075.1 coordinate 16,639, forward strand.
GGCGACAATGGCGACCGGATCAGCGCTTGGGGCGTGGATGAGGCGTCCGGCCACGCTGAGCGGTCGAAACGAGCGCTTCAACAACGCGACCTCTGTGGGCCGCCCCCGGGCCGGGGTTCACGTGCTCGGCGTCGGCGGTGCCCCCCGAGCTCGCGTGCGCCTGCCGCGTTGGAGCTAGAGAAGCTTCGAGCCCACCGTGGAGGAAGGCAAGGGCGCACGCTCAAACACAGGACCCCCCACCGTCGCCTGCGCGCGCGAACCCCGGCCCGGGGGCTTGGGGGATCGAAGGGTGGCGCCGAGGGGGCCAGAGCTACGGGCGGCGGGGCTATGCTGGATCGCTGGGGTCCTCACGCGCTTCTAGCGAAGGGGAGGCCGTTTCGCTCGTCGTTGGCTTCCAGTGCAGGTTGCTGACGTACCCGCCCTGGTCGAAACAGCACTCGCCTACGAACTCGACCCCGTTCCAGGTCATCTCGTGGTCGCCCGACTGGCCCGCCAAGGGTCCGCGCTGGTAGGTGAACCGACCAAGGTAGCGCCCAAGCCTTAGCGGCCCGCTTCCCGTCCATCCCTCGGGCGAGCGCACCTGCATGTCCGTGCCCGCGATGGTCACGTGAAGCAGCTCCCGAGCGACTCCCAGGCGGGTCACGCGGTATCGACCGGACACCGGGTCGTGAGCTGGACCGGCCACCAAGCGCCGCCTGTACTCGGCGCTGCTGAGCACCTCCTGTTCGACTAACGCCGCGCCTTTGCCAGGGTCAACGGCTTCTGGACGGATGACCTGCATGAGCTCGCCCATCACCTTGTCCAGACCATCCGAAGCCCTTGCCGCAACGAGGTCTGCGAGCATCGGCGAGTGCCTTGCTACGTCGTCCTTTTCCACGTCGAGCCAGACGGGCAGGATGATCTTGCGGTCGACCGCCTCTCTTGCCGCCAGGCCGTTCAGCTCTCGCTGTGGCCAGTGCTTGGCGAAAAACGATCTGCTGAGCACGACGACGCCATAGTCGCAGCCGCTCAGGCCTCGGTCGATGGACTCGCGCAGGCTGTCGCCGACGCGAAGCGTGAAGTCGTCGTACCACACGTCCAGGCCCCGCGAACGAAGGCCCTCCGCCAGCGCGGCGACGAAGGTTTCCTTGTCCTCGCTCGCGTGGCTGATGAATATGTCCCAAGCGATCATATGCACCTTTGCACCCGGCTACCATTCGGCGAGCCGGTCGTAGCCTCGGGGACCTACTGTCGGCGGACGTTACCAGCCGAAGGGTTGTTGATTCTGCGGTGATGCCGAGATGACCTACGAATCGCCTCTGGTCTGCCGCGCCGCCACCCGGCCGTCAACTGCCCGCGCCTTAATACTCCGTGGTGGGCACCCGCGGCTCCTCGCCGGGCTGTTCGCCCGCCACCTCGGTGCGTCGGAGGAATCGAGGGAAATGCCCGCTTGACATGTTAGGTGGTCGTGTAACATTTTGTTACATGCCATGTCCGGCCCAACAGATGCTGTTGATGCCCTCGCTTGGATCAAGGACGCCGTCGCAGCAGGCAGGTACATCCCCGATCCCCACTTCTACAGGCGGTGCGACGAGCGCGGCTTCACGATCTTCGACGCAAAGAGA
>CAYTYV010000076.1:0-13293 GCA_964441055.1 uncultured Polyangiaceae bacterium
CGGGCCACCCCTGCGCCCCTCGCCCACGACCTTCGAGCACCCCTGGGGGCACGAGGCGCGCGATTGCGCCGACCCTCTGCGGGTGGTACCCCTGCAGTATCGGGCAGCTAGCGCCTTGCCCGGGCAGGCGGCGGTGCCGCCAGGAGCGCAGCCGTGGGACTTGGCACGACGGAAATCATCATCATCATCCTCATCGCGCTGCTCCTCTTCGGTGCCAGCCGCATCGCGGACATCGGCAAGGGGCTTGGCGAGGGGATTCGCAACTTCAAAAAGGGCATCCGAGGCGAGGACGACGACGACGATAAGCCCTTCAAGGAGCTGAAGGACAAGCCCAAGGCCGACGATGCTCCCGATGGCAAAAAGGATGGCTGAGAGCCGCGCGCCCTGGACCGGGGGCCTAGTCCGGGCGCTGGCGGTCCTGGGCGCCTTTGCGCTGTCCAGCTATCTGGCCCTGCAGTTCGGCTCGGCGGGCTTGTGGCAGGGCTTCGACCCGCCGCTGGCCGCGGCCCAGCCCGGCGCCAAGAGCTCCTATGACCTGACCCGGCTCGAGGCGGTCAACGCGACGCTCAAGTACGTCCGCAACCGCTACGTGGATCCGAACCGAGTCCATCCACGGGAGATGCTGATGTCGGCGCTGGACTACATCCAGCGCGACGTGGCCGAGGTCATCGTGCTGCCGCACAAGGCCGAGGGCGGCGCCTCGACGGGCCAGGTCACCGTGCGGGTCGACACCCACGAGAAGAAGTTCCGCGTCGACGATGTGCTGGGCCCTTGGGACGTGGCCGCCAAGCTGCGGTCGGTGTTCGCCTTCGTGCAGCAGCACCTGCGCGACCGCGACATCGATCTGCGGGAGGTCGAGTACGCCGCCTGCAACGGCCTGCTCCATCCGCTGGACCCCCACTCGGTGTTCATGAGCCCCGAGGCCTACAAGGAGATGAACCTGTCGACCTCGGGCGAGTTCGGCGGTCTGGGCATCGTCATCTCGCTGCGCGACCAGCTGCTCACCGTGATCCGGCCCATGCCCAACACCCCCGCATGGCGGGAGGGGCTCAAGCGCTTCGATCGGATCATGAAGATCGATAGCGAGTCGACGCTCAACATGCCGCTGGACGACGCCGTGCGACGGCTGCGTGGCAAGCCGGGCACCGAGGTGACGGTGTGGGTGGCCCGCGAGGGCAAGGAAGGCTGGGCGGGCACGCGGCCGTTCGTGCTCACGCGCGAGCGCATCAAGGTCCCCTCGGTGGTCAACGCCCGTTATTTCGAGGGCGGGGTGGCGTACGTGCGCGTCAAGCAGTTCCAGGAGAGCACCACCAAGGAGCTGTCCAAAGCCCTCGATGCGCTGCGGGACCGCGAGCCCATCGGCGGGCTGGTGCTCGACTTGCGCGACAACCCGGGCGGGCTGCTCAAGCAGGCCACCGAGGTGGCGGACCTGTTCCTGCGCCACGGCATGATCGTGGCGACGGTGGGCGCCTCCGAGGGCCGCGAGGAGCAGAGCGCGCGGGCGGGCGGCACCGAGCCGCCCTACCCGATGGTCGTGCTGGTCAACGGCTCGTCCGCGAGCGCCAGCGAGATCGTGGCGGGGGCCCTCAAGGAGACCGAACGGGCCATCGTCGTCGGCCAGGCGACCTTTGGCAAAGGCAGCGTCCAGCTGGTCTTCCCCGAGGTCACTCGCGACAAGGCTGCGCTCAAGCTCACCATCGCCCAGTACCTGGTACCTGGCGACACCTCGATTCAAGGCGTGGGCGTCACCCCCCACATCGAGCTGGACCCGATGACCGTGGACGAGCTGGAGCTCGACCTGACCTTGCGCCGGAGCGGCACGCGCGAGCGCGACCTGGCTCGCTACCTGTCCAACCAGGGCACGTCCGTGGCCAAGCCAGCCCAGGTGGTGCGCTACTACCTCTCGCAAAAGGATCGGCGGCTGTGGCGCGAGCTGGGCGGCGAGCTCGACGACGCCTTCCAGCGCGACTTCCCCATCCGCTTCGCCCAGGAGCTGGTCAGGCGCATGCCCCGCAACGTGCCCGCGCAAAGCCAGCTCCGCGCCGCGACCGATTTCATCGAGACCGCCCGGGAGGCCGAGGTGGCCAAGGTCTCGGCCGAGCTCGGCCGACTGGACGTCGACTGGACCGTCCCCTCTGCCCATCCCATCCCCGGCCCGTCGAAGAGCGACTTCGAGGTCAAGGCCCGCACCGATCGAGCTGCGGCAGCGGTCGTGGCTGGCCAGCCCATGTCCCTGGAAGTGACGGTCACCAACCGGGGCACGGAGCCCGTCTATCGGCTGCGAGCCAAGACCGAGAGCGATAACCCCTACTTCGATGAGCGGGAGATGGTCTTCGGCAAGATCGGCCCGGGCGAGAGCAAGGTCGCCCGCGCCCCGCTCGGCTGGTGCGAGATCGAGGGCCGCAAGGTGGGCTCCACCCGGCCCATCGCCGCCGACGCCAAGCGGGTCTGCACGATCCCGCGCAACGCCCTGGCGCGCTCGGACGGCCTCAAGGTCCACTTCGACGCCGCGGGCGGGCACGCCCCAGCGTCGGTCGAGCTGCGGCCCACCGTGCGGGCACTCGACCGACCGCTGTTCCAGTACAGCTATCAGATCGCCGACAACCTGCGGGGCAACGGCGACGGCCTGCTGCAGAAGGGCGAGCAGGTCACCATGTACCTGACGGTCAAGAACGTCGGCAAGGGCCGCTCCTTCGAGACGCAGGCCAACCTGGCCAACCGCTCGGGCGGGGGCGTGCTGCTGCGCAAGGGCCGCTTCGACATCTCCAACATGAAGCCGGGCGACGTCCGTCGGGTGGCGTTCACCTTTGACGTGCAGGCCGAGCTCGAGGAGCCGGAGGTGGTGCTGTCGCTGTCGGTGGGCGACCGCGATCTGCGCGAGTACGCCACGGAGAAGCTGCGGCTGCCCATCCAGCCGCCCGCGGCCATCGACGCGGCCCGCGGGGTCGTGCGCACGCGCGAGGATGTCCCGCTGTTCGCCGACGCCCACGGCAAGAGCGCCGCTTTCGGCGTGGTGCCGAGCGGAACCGCGCTCGGGCTGCTGGGCCGAGCTGGCGCGATGAGCAAGGTCGAGATCGATCGCGGTCGCTTCGGCTTCGTCCGCTCGGCGGCGCTCACCGACGGCGGCGCGCCGCAGCTGCCCGCCCGCTTCGAGCAGGTCTACACCCACGCCCCGCCCACGGTGACCATCACGGCCGCGGCCATGGCCACGCGGGACGAGACGATGAAGATCGAGGTCGAGGCCTATGACGGCGAGCGCCTGCTCGATCTGTACATGTTCGTCGGGGCGCGCAAGCTGTACTACCAGTCCAACCGCGAGGGCGCCGATCCGCGGCGGGCCTCGTTCGCGTTCGAAGCCCCGCTGCGGCCGGGCATCAACTACATCTCCGTGGTGGCGCGGGAGACGCCCGACACCACCACGCGGCGCACCATCGTGGTACGCCGCGACGCGCCCGACGGGGCCATCCTGGCCACGCCCAAGCACGCGGACGACTACCTGCTGCAGGCGGTTCCGTAGGGGCTAAGGCTCGACCAGCTCGAGCAGCACGCCGCCCGTGGCTTTGGGGTGGACGAAGGCCACTTGATGGCCGCGGGCGCCCGGGCGTGGGCTCTTGTCGATGAGCGGCACCCCCTGGCTCTGCAAGCGCTCGAGCAGCCGCGCCAGATCGCGTACCTCGATGGCCACGTGGTGCAGCCCAGGGCCGCGCTCTGCGAGAAAGCGCTCGAGCCCCGCGTTGCCCTGCGGGCAGATGAGCTCGAGGTTGCTCTCGCCCAAGGGCAGCAGGGCGGCCTCGGTCTTCTGCGAGGCCACGAGCTCGCGGGAAGCAGGCTCGAGGCCCAGGATCTGGCGATAGCCGTCAAGGGCCCGGTCGATGTCCCGAACGGCAATGGCCACGTGGTCGATCTTCACCGCGGGCTTCATGGTGCTATTCGGGCACACGCCAGCGGGCGGGGCAAGTCGATCCTCACCCGGCCACGCCCAGAGCTCAGGCGCTGGCGCCCGCGGCTCAGTACACTCCCCAGACCTTGAGCGTGGCGACCGTCTCGGCATCGAACACGACCGGCTCGCGCGGGGGCGGCCGCGGCGGGCGGCGGTCCAGGGCCACCAGGCGGTGAAAGGCCGCTTGGGTGACGATGGGATAGAGCGCGCTGCGGTCGACCTCGCAGGCGGGGTCCAGGCTCAGCTCGCAGAGCCGGGGGCGCTTGTCGATCTCGCCCCACAACACGAAGCGGCCCCAGCGCGCCGCATAGCGGTCCTCGATGACGGCGAGCCGGATCCGCTCCTCGGCGTGGTCGGCTCGGGCGGCGATGGCGCCGAGGTCGCGGCCCAGCATCTCGGGCGGCACGGTCAGGCCCAGGGCGGCCAGGGCCGTGCGCGCGATATCGTAGACCTCGGTGGGCCGCTCGATGCGCTCGCCCGCGTAGCGATCGCCTGGGAAGTGGACGTACAGGGGAATGGTCAGCAGCTCCTCGTCGAGCGGTGCGCCATCGGCAAACAGCGTGTTGCGCCCCGAAGCCACGTCTCCGGTCACGATGAGCAGGGTCGAGTCCCAGCGGCCGGACTCGTCGAGCTGCTCGATGAGCTTGCCAAGGGCGAGGTCTTGCTCGGTCAGCCCGGCGAAGTACAGCGCCCGCATGCGTTCGCGGTCCGTCTCGGAAAGCCGGCTGCGTCGCGCCCGCGCGTCGGCCAGGATCTGGGCCGAGCGCCGCGGTCCCAGGTAGCCCGTGTAGTCCTTTGGCGGCAGCTCCTTGGCCTGCTTGGGCGTGAGCTCCCAGGGAGGATGGCCGCCGCGGGTGTGCAGCAGCGCGAGCAGCGGCTTGTCGTCGGCTCCTCGAGCGGGCGCTTCGCCCAGCCACGCGATGGCATCCTCGAAGGGAGCCGAGGCGAGCCGATTGCCGCTGGGCGAGTAGGCGACGAAGTGGTCCCAGTGCTCGCCGAAGCCAAAGGCCTCGAAGGTGGTGGGTACCCCGGTGAACATCGCCGCGCGCACGCTGCCCTCGCGGGCGATGGCGCCCATGGTGAGCACCGAGGCGGGCAGCCGGGCGCCGTCATCCACCAAGCCGTGCGCTCGCGGAGAGAGCCCGCTCAGTAGCGAGGCCACCGTGGCGGCCACCAGCGTGGACGGAGCGCGATGTCGGTCGAAGACCGCCGAGGCCCGCACCAGCTCGGCCAGGTTGGGCATGTGGGGCGTGGGGCTGCGCCACGGCGGCAGGTCGGCGCGCTCGGCGCCGTCGAGAACCACGATGATGACCGTTGTGGCCCTCGGGGTGGCGGGACGTTCGTTCGGCGGGGCCACCAGCATGGGGTCGCCGAACAGCAGCTGACCTGGCCCGCGGGTCTCGGCCGCCACCAGCTCGACGCTGACGATGCGCGACTCGAAGCCGCCCAGCGGTACGTCCACGTCGGTCCAGCGCGACGAGGCTCCGCCCTCGACCTCCAGCCAGCGCAGCACGGACGGCTCGCTTTGGTCGGCGCGGATCCGCAGCGCCGCGGTGGCCGTGCCCTGCCCGAGCAGGCCCACCGCGGTGCGCAAACGGGCGTCGGCTGGGACGCGTACGGTGCAGCGAATCGAGCCTGGCGCGCGCAGCCCGAGCGCGCGGTGCGGCACCCCGCCGAGCTCGGCCGCGGGCGCCAGCACGTGGAACAGGGTGGGAGCCCCGTAGGTACGCTTGAGCTCGTCGGGTACGCCGATGCGCACCCAGTCGAGCTCGGCAAAGGGATCGGCATCCGATTGGCGGCGACCGCGGAACCGGATCTGAAGCCGATGCAGCCCGGCATCGGCTGGCAAGGCGGTGGTGGACGTCGACTCGACGTCGGGGCGCTGCCTACTGAAGCGCAGCAGGCCGAGGTAGGAGCCGTCGAGCCGGAGGTGCGCCGCGCGGGCATCGCGGCCGATCGCGCGCATCGAGACGAACACGCGCTCGGGCTCGGGCAGGAAGAAGCCCAGCGTGAAGCTCCGATCGTAGACGCGGGCCCAGCTCGCCCCGCCGTGCTCGGCCGCCACGATGCCCTCGGGCGTGCCGAGCTGCCAGCCGTAGCGGCCGACCATCGCCTCGCTGCCGAGGTCGAGCAGCAGCCCGCGATGGTCGACGTCGCACATGGGCAGCGCGTCGACGAGCTGGATGACCGGCTGGTAGGCGTCGGTGCTCGGCTCGGCTGCGGGGCTGGGCTCTGCGTCGCCGCTCGCGGTCGCTGGCTCGGCGGTCTCGTCGCAGCCGCTGCAGCCGATCGCCGCCACGGTCGCGGCCAGCACCGCGCCCATCAGCACGTGCCTTGGGGCTCGCGCAGAAATAACTTTCGTCCTCGCATCCCAGCCGCGCGCCATCTTCGGCCGCTCCTCGGTCGCGAAATCCTCAAAATACTCTGAGTATTCCTGCGGTTTCGCTCGGTCGTCGCGGCCAAACCTGACGCACGGCTGGGCGCGATCCTCGCAAGTTATTCTTGCGCGAGCCCTTGGCACCATCGCCCTTGCTTAGCACTACTGCCGAGATCTTTGTCGGCCGTCGTGCTGGCGACAGGGTCAGCGCCGCGCAAAGTGCCGCAGCCGTTCGCCGCGCGGGGCCAGCCGCAGCTTGTCTAGGGCGCGCGCCTCGATCTGTCGCACCCGCTCGCGGGTCAGATCCAAGCTGGAGGCGATCTGCGCAAAGGTGTAGGGCCGCTTTTCGTCGATGCCGAAGTGCTTGCGCAGGATCAGCGCCTCCCGCGGCGGCAGCCCCCGGAGGGCAGCGCGCACGGCGTCGGCCAAATCCGCCTCGATGGCCTGGGCTTCGGGATCGGCCGCCTTGGGGTTGGCGATGATCTCGTGCAGCGGATCGGTCTTGGCGTGCTGCCCCACAGGCATTTCCAGGCTGAGCGGCGGCTGGATCACGTCGAAAGCCGCCTCCACGGTTTTCGGATCCAGGCCCTGCTGGGCGGCTAGCTCGCCGATGGCCACTGAGCGGCCATGCCGCTGAGCGTGCCGCTGCGCAGCCGCGACCAGGCGGCGGATGCGGTGGCGCATGTGGATGGGCACGCGCACGGTGTGGCCCTGGTTGGCGATGGCGCGCCCCATGGCCTGGCGTATCCACCAGTTGGCGTAGGTGGAAAAGCGATAGCCACGGCGGGGCTCGAACTTGTCGACCGCGCGCATCAGGCCGATCGAGCCCTCCTGCAACAGGTCCTCTACCTCCAGGCCCATGCGTCGATAGCGGCGGGCGATCTCCACGACCAGCCAACGGCTCGCCTCGACCAGGTCGGCCTCGGCGCGCTCCACCTGCTGTCGGCGGCGTCGCACCCGCGCTCCAACGCGACCGGGCGTGCGGGCCAAGTGCCGGGCGATGGGCTCGGCGGTCTCGGCCTGCTTGCGCAGCTCGCCGATGGTGGTCGAAAGCCGCTGCTCGACGGCCTCGAGCGCCGCCCCGCGGCGGCCACGGCTGGCGCTTCCCGACTCCGAAGCGAGCTTGGTCATGCGCTGGTGCAGCTCGGCCTCTTTCCGAAACAGCCGCTCGACCCGTCGGCTCCAGGCCGCGGCATTCCGCGGGGCCACGGCAGCGAGGTCGGGGGCGCTAAGGTCCGCGGCCAGCACCGCGCGCAGTAGGGCGAGCTTGCCCTCCTCGATGCGATGGGCGAGCTCGAGCTCCTGGTCCTCGGTCGGTCGCAGCAGGGGCACGGGGCAGTCTTGGCCCACCACGGCCCAGCGACCGGCGATCGGACGCGTCGACTTGGCCTTAGCCCGCGCGGCTTGACCCGATGTGTCCAGCTGCTCGACGGCTCCACGAGTGGCCTGTTCGGACTCGGCGAGCTCAGCAGCCGAGGTCTCGACGTCGTCGTCGCCGAGCACGACCTCCAGGGTGCCCGACGGCTTGGGATCGAGCATCGTGGCCTCAGCGGCCCAGTCATCCAGGTCGGGGGACATCCAAGCAGCTCCCTTGTGCGGGCCCCGGACCGGCGAGGCCTTCTTGCTCCGCAGCCCTATTGGCGGCGGGCTCGGGGTGATGGGCGCGAGTGCGGCAGCGCGGTCCTCGTACTCGACGCGAATGACGCGGAGCCGGACCAGCAGCCGCCAGCTCGGGGCTCGGCAGCAAGCGCACGACCTGCCGCTCCACCTGCGCCTCCTTGCGCAGCAGATCTTGCAGGGTGATCTGGTCGAGAACGTCGGTCAGGCTGCTCTCGACCCGATTCCAGATGGGTCGCAGGGTGCAGCCACTGCGGTGGGGGCAGCCCGGCCGTCCGCGCGGCTCGGTGTTGAAACAGCCGTCGAGCAACGAGGGGCCAGCGGCGAGCAGCACCTCGGTCACGGTGATGCGTTCGGGCGGGTCGACCAGCTCGTAGCAGCCATGGCGCCCCCGCAGGGCCTTGACCACGCCGCCGCGGCGCAGCTTGCCGAGGATCTTGGCCGTCAGTGGACTGGATAGCCGCTCGCGGTGGGATAGCTCCTTGAGGGAGCCTCGCCCACCGTGGCGGGCGAGGCTAAGCGCCAGCCGCAGGGCATGCTCTTCGACCTTGGTGACCTTCACCGTCGTGCCTTTCAGGAGAACATGACTTGAAGCTAGTATTGTTTACATAAAAGTCAACTTTTTTGCAGCCCAACACAACTCTAGCTCCTCGAGCGGCTCGAGCAGTACATCGTGGTCGGCTAGCGTCGAGCCTAGGCCGCTGGGTCTGCGTTGCCCGCCATGGCGCTGGGCGCCGTTCCCGCTTATCCTATCCCTTCGTGGCATGGTGTGGTGCGGGGCAGCCGGACGCTTGACAGCGCTCGGAGGTCATCGCGAGGCGGCTTGGTCGAGCCGGGCGGGAAGGAGCAGGAACATGGGCCAGCGTATGGGCGGTGTGCATTGGGGTGCGGCAGCCGTGGGCATGGCGTTGCTGGCGCAGGGCTGCAGCGGGGAGGACGCGAGCGCGATAGGCGGCACTGGCCCGGCTGGCGGAGCGGGCGCGGGCGGGACCGCGGGCAGCGCGGGCACAGCGGGCACCGCGGGCAGCGGAGGAGGCGGCTGCGAGAGCGGGATTCTGTGCGGCGCCACGCTCGAGTGCTGCGAGGTGGGCTACGAGTGCCTGGACGGCGAGTGCCTGCCGCCCTGCGACTCGGGCTTGCGCTGCGGACCGGATAGCGAATGCTGCGATGCCGACGCGCTGTGCATCGAGGACGAGTGCGTCACCCCGGGCGATCCCTGCATCGAGGCGATGGACTGCGCCGAGGACGAGTACTGCGACCCCACGCTGGGGCGCTGCCTTCCGCGCGGCAGCAACATTTGCGAATACTATCCGCCGCCCGGCGTGTTCGAGCCCGAGCAGCAATGGGCCTGGACCGGCTCCAGCACCCAGCCGAGCAGCATCCACGTCATGATGGCGCCAGTGGTCGGCGATCTCGATGGGGACACCATCCCCGAGGTGGCCTTTCACACCTACACCTCCTCGGGTGGCTATGGCGGAGCGGGCGTGCTGCGGGTTATCCGTGGCGATAGCGGCGAGGAGCTCTTCAGCGTGACGAGCCCGGTGGTCTGTCCCGAGTTCGGGCTCGCGCTCGGCGATCTGGACGGCGACGGCCTGCCCGAGATCGTCTCGGGCGGTCCCTGCACGGGTGGACGGATCATGGCCTTCCGCAACGACGGCACGCTGTGGTGGCAGAGCGAGAATGCCAATGGCACGCCGTACACCATCTCTATGGAGTTCGGTGCCCCGAGCATTGCCGATCTCGACGGTGACGGCCTGGGCGAGGTGATCGTGGGCGGCGCGGTGCTCGAGCACAATGGCGTGCTCCGCTGGCAGGCTCGACCGATCGCGGCCTACAACTGCTGCGGCGCCACGCCCCGCGGCCCCGTGACCGCCGTCTACGACGTGGACGCCGACGGCGAGCTCGAGGTCGTGGCGGGCAACGCGGTGTGGCGGGCGGACGGCTCGGTGCTGTGGGAAAAGCCCGGTGAGCCCGACGGCTACGTGGCCGTTGCGGACTTCTACCTGGACGATGCCCCCGACATCGTGGTGGTGCGCAACGGCAACATCTACATCCGGCTGGGCAGCGACGGCACGCTTCTGTGGGGACCCATCGTGCTGCCGGGCGGCGGCCGCGGCGGTCCGCCCACCGTGGCCGACTTCGACGGCGACGGCCTGCCCGAGATCGGGGTTGCGGGCGGTGGGGCCTACGCGGTCTTCGACCCGGATGGTTCGGAGGACGTCCTTTGGTCGCAGCCGACCCAGGACCTGAGCTCGAACATCACGGGCTCGAGCGTGTTCGACTTCGACGGCGATGGGCAAGCCGAGGTGGTCTACAACGACGAGTGCTACATGCGCGTCTACCAGGGGACCGACGGCACGGTCCTGTCCGAGGTACAGCAGAACTCGCACACCCTCATCGAGTACCCGCTCATCGTCGACGTCGACGGCGACGACAACACCGAGATCGTCTTCGCGGGCAACGCGGCGGTGAACCGCTGCTCGCACATCCCCGGTTACACGGGCCTTCAGGCGGGCATCCGGGTGTTCAGCGACGCCCTGGACAACTGGGTGGGGACGAGGCGGGTGTGGAACCAGCACACCTACCACATCACCAACGTGCGTCAGGACCTGCGCCTGCCTGCGTCCGAGCAGGCCAACTGGCGACGGTACAACAGCTTCCGCAAGAATCCGCAGAGCTTCGACGCGCCCGATCTGGTGCCTGCCGACCTGGATGGCAATGCCAGCGCCTGCCCGCCGACCATGGCGCTCGAGGTGGAGGTGGAAAACCACGGCGCGGTCAGCGTGCCAGCGGGGCTCAGCGTGACCTTCTATGCGGGCACCGTGGCATCGCCAGGGCGGCTGTTGGCGACCGTGCAGACGGACGGGCCGATCGTGCCCGGCTCGTCCGAGCTGGTGGTGGCGAGCTTCGAGCCCGAGCCCGCGGAGATGGACATGGACGTGCCGTGGTTCGTGCGGGTGGACGACGTGGGCGACGGCACGGGCGAGCACAACGAGTGCATCGAAACGAACAACGAGGCCGAGTCGACGTTTCGATGCGATAGCAATCCAGAGTAGGGCGGGGGTTTGTCCCCCGCCGCAGTGCTTGATCTGCGCGGCCCGCTCGGGCATGAGCAGGATGTGAGACGCGCTCTAGTCGGCTGGGGGGTCGTGGTTGGCCTAGCCGTGATCGCGCCCGGGAGCTCGGCGCACGCCCAGGACGCTGCGGCGGCCCCGGTCGCCGCGCCCCAGGCGGAGGCGGCGGTCGAGACGGACGAGGCCTCGCAAGACGGCTCGGCGCTGCTCGAAGAGAGCCCGGCCGAGCGGCGCAGCGACTTCACGTTCGGCCTGCTCTTCGGTGGGATGCTCGGGGAGGCGTCCGGCTACCCCAACGATGCGCTCAAGGTCGATCGCGACGAGTTCTACACCGACACGGGCGCAGCCCCGGGAGGCACCGCCGGGCTGTGGCTGGGCGGCACCTTCACCGACTGGTTCACCTTTGCCTTCTGCCTCAACCTCGGGCGGATGTTGACGGACGAGCTCCAGACCGACTTCGGGTCCTTCGGCTTTCACGTCGAGGCCTTCCCGGCCTGGACGCTGGGCGGGCAGTGGCAGGAGCTCGGGGTGATGGTGGAGACCGGCATCGGGCTTTTTCGGGTCAAGCCCGAGGGGGATGACTCGAGCCTGCTGGTCGACTCGGGCGGGGCCTCGCGCTTCGGCCTCGGCTTGTTCTACGAGGGCATTCGCTTCTGGCAGGTTTCCATGGGGCCGCTGGTGGGCGCGGATCTGATGTGGAGCCCGTCGGCCTTCCGCCCGGCTGGGACCGTGGCCTGGCGCACCGTCCTGTACTCGGGACCGTGACGGCAGAGCCGGAGCCGGATCAGCGTTGGTGAGGGCATGGCGCGCTTCGAGAAATGGGAGGGGCTGGGCAACGACTTCGTGCTGGTCGAGGCCGGGGCCTTGGGCGGCGGTACCGAGCCGGGCTGTCCGTCGGCCGAGGTCGTACGAAAGCTCTGCGATCGGCGTCGCGGGGTGGGCGCCGATGGCGTGCTGGTGGTCGAGCGAGGTGAGGACGACGCGGCTGCGGCTGGGCGGATGACCATCTTCAACGCCGATGGCAGTCGCGCCGAGATGTGCGGCAACGGCCTGCGCTGCGTGGCCGCCTACCTGGCGGCGGTCCGATCGAGCACCGAGTCCGAGCTCGTCATCGCGACCGACGCGGGGCTGCGCCGCTGCGAGCTCGGCGAGAGCCAGGGGTCGGTCTTTGTGGTCGAGGTGACCATGGGTCGGGCGCGGCTAGGAGGGACCCTTCGCTTCGGCGACCAAGGCCAACGCTACGAGCTTTGCGCGGTCGACGTGGGCAACCCGCACGCGGTCGGGTTCGCTGCCGCCCCGCACGACGCGCTCGATACCCTGGGGCCGCAGGTGGATAGGGCCATCGAAGGCGGGAGCAACGTCGAGCTTTGCGAGGTGCAACAGGGGGGACGGCGGCTCGCCGTCACGGTGTGGGAGCGGGGGGTCGGTCGCACGCTGGCCTGCGGCACGGGGGCGTGCGCGGCCGCGGCGGTGGCCGTGGCGCAGGGCAGGGCCCCAGCCGACCTGGCCATCGCCGTTTGCCTTCCTGGCGGCGAGCTTCGGGTGACCGTGCCCTCCGACGGCGGCGAGCTTCGCCTGCGCGGACCAGCGCGCCGCGTGTTCTCCGGTCAGGTGGACCTGACGAAATAGCAGGTGGTCGGCGCGAATGCGCCCGTACTCGGCGGGCAGCGGCTCCTTCTACAGCCCCAGACGCCTGAGCAGGGGCTCGAGCTCGGGATCGCGTCCGGTGAAGTTGCGGAACAGCGCCGCCGGATCCTCCTCGTCGCCGCGGCGTAGGATCTCGTCGCGGAAGCGGCGGCCGACCTCGGCGTCGAGCAGCCCTGCCTCCTGGAACTCGGTGAAGGCGTCGGCGTCGAGCACCTCGGCCCACTTGTAGGAGTAGTAGCCCGCCGCGTAGCCCACCGGATCGCCGAACAGGTGGTCGAAGGAGGCCACGGTGGCGTGCTCGGGCGGCAGCGGCACGGGCGAAAACTCCTGCAAGACGGCGCGCCCTAGCTCGGTGGGGTCGCCGTCGCGGCTCGGCTCGTAGTCGGTGTGCAGGCGCAGGTCGAGGCTGGCCAGGCCGAGCTGGCGCATCTGGTCGGAGGCGGCGCGGTAGGTGCGAGCGCGACGCTTGGCCGCGAGCAGGGCCTCGTCGATGGGCTCGCCCCGCTCGTAGTGCCGCGCGAACAGATCCAGCGCCTGCCGCTCCCAGCACCAGTTCTGCAGGATCTGAGAGGGCAGCTCCACGAAGTCCCAAGCCACGTTGGTGCCCGCCTGACTGAGGAGCTCGGTCTGGCTTAGAG
>CAYTYV010000076.1:13303-17943 GCA_964441055.1 uncultured Polyangiaceae bacterium
CAGCAGGTGGCCGAACTCGTGGAACAGCGTTTCCACCTCCTGATGCGTGAGCAGCGACGGCTTGGCTCCCACAGCGGGCGTGACGTTGGCCACCAGCACCGCGAGGTTGCGCAGACCGGAAGAGCTCGAGCCCGAGCGCGTCAGCACGCCGTGCATCCAGGCGCCCGCCTGCTTTCCCGGGCGCGGGAAGGAATCGACGTAGAACCCGGCGAGCCAGCGATCGTCGGGCTCGGCGCGCAGCTTGAAGGCGCGCGCGTCCTCATGCCAGCGGGGCGCCTCGGGCCACGGCTCGACGCGCACGCCAAAGAGCCTTCCCGCGATCTCGAACAGCCCCTCGAGCACCCGTTCGAGCTCGAAGTAGGGGCGCAGGGCCTCCTCATCGAGCTGGTAGCGGGCCCGTCGCTGCTTTTCGACGAGGTAGGCCAGATCCCAGGCCGCCAGCTCCTCGGTCGGCTCAGACCGCTGGGCCGGCTCGGACCGCTCGGCGCGCGCAAAGGCCTCGAGCTCGAGCCGCTCGTGGTCGAAGTGCTCGACGGTGTGCGCGCGCAGCTCGTCGAGCAGCCCGCGGACGCGCCCCACCGACTTGGCCATGCGGTCCTCGACGGCGTAGTCCGCAAAGCTCGGGTAGCCGAGCAAGCTCGCCTTTTGGGCGCGCAGCTCGAGGATGCGGCGCACTAGCGGTCGGTTTTCGTGCTCGCCCGCCGTGGCCCGGCCTACGAGCGCGCGGAAGATCTGCTCGCGCAGCGGTCGATGGTCCGCATACATGAGCACGGGCAGGAAGCTTGGCGCTTGCAGGGTGAAGCGCCAGCCAGAGTCGTCGCGTCCGGCCGCGCTCTCGCGGGCCGCCTCCACCGCGCTCTCGCGGGCCGCCTCCACCGCGCTTTCCGGCAGCCCGCGCAGCTCGTCCGAGCTGTGCACCCAGAGATCGAAGGCATCGGTCGCGTCCAGCGAGTTCTGGGAAAAGCGTACGGTAAGGCGGCTCAGCTCCACGTCGATGTCGGCCAGCCGCTGCTTGTCGGGCGGGCTGAGCTCGGCGCCGCGGCGCTTGAAGGCCGTCACGGTGTCCTCCAAAAAGCGCCGTCGGTGCCCCTGTAGCGCGGCGGCCTCGGCCGTGGCCGCGTAGGCCTGCACCGCCTTCCACAGGCCTTCGGAAAGGTAGATCTGGCTCGAGAACTCGCTGACCCGCGGGCGGGCCGCGGTGTAGGCCTCGCGCAGCTCAGCCGTGGAGCGGACGGCCTCGAGATGGCCCACCACGGCCATGGCGTAGCCCAGCCGCTCGGTGAGCGCGTCCAGCGCCTTCAGGGTGCTGTCGAAGGTGCGCGGGCTAGGAGCGTCGATGATCGCCTGCATGTCTCGCTTGGCGCGGGCGAGCAGCTCGTCCACCGCGGGCTCGACGTGCTCGGGGCGCACGAGATCGAAGGGCACGGGGAACTGCGGTCGGAGCAGGGGGTTTTCTGCGTCAGGCATGGCGTCTGTCAGATGGAGGGGGCGCGCGCCGCGAGCCCAGCGGCAGCGGCACGGCACGCTAGCACAGCTCGAGCATCTGGCGCGCGCACCAGCGGTGGGTGCCATGCGGCAACACTACGAGCTCGCGGCGGGACCGCAATCTTGCCGCCTGGTTCACGTCACTCGTAATGGGTCCACATCCGAAGCACCTTTACGGTCTTTTCGTCTTTGACGACCTGATAGACCAGCCGATGCTGGATGTTGATGCGCCTGGAGCATGCGCCAGCGAGGTCGCCGACGAGCTTCTCATGGGGCGGTGGAGCTTGGAAGGGGTTGTCGCGGAGGAACGCGAGCAGGGATTGGACCGTCGACTTCAGGCCAGCGGCTGCGAGCTTCTTGGCGTCTTTTGGGGCTCGCTTCGTGTAGACGAGCCGCCAGGTCACCAGTCGAGGTCCTCCTCGCACTCATCGGCGGGAGTCTTCATGCCCTCGATGATCGACTCCCTCATGCCGGGAATCGAAACGAGATAGAGGGTTTCCTGGACCGCCCTCCAGTCGTCCTCGCCGATCAGCACCGCGTTGCTTCGCTTGCCACTGATCTGGATCGGTTCGTGGGATTGGGCTACCTGGTCGAGCAGCTTGTAGAGGTTCTTCCTGGCCTCGGTCGCGCTGATCGTGGTCATTCGAGCCGCCTTCCCTATCTTCCGAGTGCGTACGTAAAAGCGTACGTATTTTCTGAGCCGAAGTCAACGTCGCCCTAGCTGCCACGGCCTCGGGGCCTGTTCGCCTGCCGAGGCCCGGGCGAAGCGTTTGGCAGAGCGCGCTCAAGCAAGACCTGGGAGGCCGGGTGGTGGAGGCAAGAGAATCGAGCGCTCCAGCGCAGTTGACCCCGTGATAGGCAAGGGCAAGCGCCGCGCGCGGACGCGCGGCAGCCGAGCCGTCGGCGGAGCGGCGGGCAGAGCTTCCGTTCGAGGGGCAGCAAAGGAGTTGTGATGGGCAAAGGGTATGCGTGGACTCTGGTGGCGTGTGGGGGTCTGGTCCTGGCTCTGGTCGGTTGCGGCGGCGGTAGGGAGGAGCCCGAGCAGCATAGGGGCGTGGGCTCGTCTGGGACGGTGCCACAGTCGGCCACCGAGCGCGGCGGCTCGGCCAAGGGGAGCGGTCCGAGCGGCATCAGCAAGCCCGGCCCCAACCCGGTCATCCGCAGGCTGGGGCCGGGGGATGTGTGCGTGGGCGTGTTCGGAGCCTGCGAGCCCGGGCTTACTTGCGTGGACGGCGTCTGCTGTACGTCCAAGTGCGACGGAGCCTGCAAGCGCTGCGACCAGGAGCTTCTGCCGACCGAATTCGGCGAGGAGCCCCGCTACAGCGGCAACTGCACGATCATCGAGAACTGCAGCGAGTGCGTCCGCTACGTCAATGGCGACGTGCCCTCCGCGGGCGATGGGACGAGCTGGGCGGAGGCCTTCGAGACGGTGCAGGAGGGCATCGACGCGGCCTACGCTGCGGTCCAAACCGACCCCGAGCTCGATAGCTGCGAGGTATGGGTGGCCGAGGGGACCTACTACATCTACGTGGACTCGCAGGAGAACACGGTCGAGCTCGAGCCTGGCGTCGATGTCTACGGCGGGTTCGTCGGCACCGAAAAGACGCTCGCCCAGCGCGATTGGGCAAGCCACGTCACCACGCTGAGCGGCTACGACGAGGACGGTGGTGAAAACCGCGTCTACCACGTGGTCACGGGCAGCGACGATGCGGTGCTGGACGGGTTCACAGTGACCGGCGGGCAGGCTGATGGGAGCTGGTACCACCGCTCTGGCGGCGGGATGCTCAACGACCAGGCCTCGCCCATCGTGAGGAACTGCACGTTCAGTGGCAATTCCGCGACCTTCGGCTACGGCGGCGGGATGGCCAACACCTTCAGCTCGCCGACGGTGACGAACTGCACGTTTGGCGGCAACGACGCGACCTTCGGCTACGGCGGCGGGATGTACAACGACGGTTCTTCGCCAACGGTGAGGAGCTGCACGTTCAGCGGCAATTCCGCGTTCTGGGGCGGCGGGGTGTTCAACCACAGCAGCTCGCCGACGGTGGAGAGCTGTACGTTCAGCGGCAATTCCGCGAGCGTCGACGGCGGCGGGATGTACAACTACGAAAGCTCGCCGACGGTGGAAAACTGCATCTTGTGGGGCGATACGGGGGGCGAAATCTCCAACCATAACGCCACGCCCACGATCACCTACAGCAACGTCGCGGGCGGCTACCCGGGCACGGGCAACATCGACGCCGACCCGCTGTTCGTGGGCGCGCCCGACGACCTGCGCCTCGGCGCGGGCTCGCCCTGCATCGACGCGGCCAACGGGCCGGTGGCGCCCGAAACCGACCAGGATGGCAACCCACGCGTCGACGACCCCATCAGCGGCAACACGGGCGTGGGCCCGCCGTGGGCCGACATGGGGGCGTACGAGGGCCAGAGCTCGTGCATCCGCTACGTCGACGTGGACGTCCCGTCCTCGGGCGACGGCCTGGGCTGGAGCACGGCTTTGCAGACGATGCAGGAGGGCATCGACGCGGCCTACGCGGCGGTGCAGGCGGACCCCGCGCTCGTTAGCTGCGCGGTGTGGGTGGCCGAGGGCACCTACTACACCTACGTGGACTCGCGGGAGAACACGGTGCAGCTCATGGCTGGCGCGGCGGTCTACGGCGGGTTCGATGGCACCGAGAGCGCGCTGAACGAGCGGGACTGGGGTAGCCACGTCACCACCCTGAGCGGCTACGACCAGCCGGGCGGCTCGGACCGTGTCTACCACGTGGTCACGGGCAGCGACGATGCAGTGCTCGACGGGTTCACGGTGACCGGTGGGCAGGCCAATGGGGGTGGATCCCACAATTGGGGCGGCGGGATGTACAACCACGGCAGCTCGCCGACGGTGGCGAACTGCACGTTCAGCGGCAACTCCGCGGAGAACTTGGGCGGCGGGATGGTCAACGACGGGTACAGCTCGCCGACAGTGGCAAACTGCACGTTCAGCGGCAATTCCGCGCGCGACGGCGGCGGGATGGCCAACCGGATCGGCAGCATGCCGACGGTGAGGAGCTGCACGTTCAGCGGCAATTCCGAGTTCAACTTCGGCGGCGTGATCAACAAATACTACACCACGACGAAGGAGAGGAGCTCCACGATCAGCGAAAAATCTGAAT
>CAYTYV010000077.1:0-14108 GCA_964441055.1 uncultured Polyangiaceae bacterium
ACCCGGGCTCGGCCGAGGCCTTCGACGCGGCTTTCCCGGCCGACTTCATCGCCGAGGGCCTCGATCAGACCCGCGGCTGGTTCTACTCGCTGCTCATGATCTCCACGCTGCTCTTCGACGAGCAGACGCTGCAGGCCCACGGGCTGCGGCCGCGCAGCTACCCCTATCCCTACAAGCGCTGCGTGGTGCTGGGACACGTCTGCGACAAGCAGGGCAAAAAGGAGAGCAAGTCCAAGGGCAACTACACGCCGCCCGAGACCATCCTCGAGCGGGTGAGCATGCAGTTCGCCGTGGTGCCGCTCCAAAGCGCCGAGCTCTCGCGGCAGCGGGCCAAGCTCGGGGTGGAGCCGGGCGTCGTGGCCATCGCTCGCAGCGACTACGAGGGGCTGGATCTGTCGGGCGCCGCGGCCGAGGTCGCGCTCTACCGCGCCGATCGCCCCGACCAGCCCCGCACCGCCCTGCTCAAACCGGTCAAGGGCTTGCCGCGGCGGATGGCCGTGCTCGCCGAGGCGGACATGACTGCCCTCGGTCTCGAGCCGTGTAGCGAGGGGCTTCGGACCGCGCCCAACGACGTGCCCATCCTGCCCGAGGCCCAGCGGGTGACCATCGAGGATCCCAGCCGGCCCGCGCCTGGAGCCGATGCCTTTCGGTGGTTCTTCTACGCCGCCTCGCCGCCGTGGACCAACACGCGGCACTCGCTCAGCAACGTGCGGCTGCTCCAGAAGGACTTCATCATCAAGCTCCGCAACGTC
Source organism: uncultured Polyangiaceae bacterium (assembly GCA_964441055.1). Lineage (GTDB taxonomy): Bacteria > Myxococcota_A > Polyangia > Polyangiales > Polyangiaceae > JACQWT01. The sequence continues at coordinate 753 of CAYTYV010000077.1, forward strand.
TACTCGTTCTTCACCATCTACGCCAACATCGACGGCTTCTCGCCCGCCCGCGGCTGCCCGTCGGCCACGGGCACCTCGGCCGAGGACCTGGCCGGAAGCGAGGGCTACCGTCCGGCCCGCGAGCGAAGCCGGCTGGACCGCTGGCTGATGTCCGAGGTGCACTTGGCGGTGCGCGAGCTACGGGGCTACCTCGACGACGCGGGCATCTACGAGGCCGCCCAGCGGCTCATCGAGCTCGTCGATGCGCTGTCCAACTGGTATGTGCGCCGCAGCCGTGCGCGCTTCTGGGCCTCGGCCGAGGACGAAAGCCGTCGGCGCGACAAGCTGGACGCAACCTTCACGCTGTACGAGGCGCTGGTGACCATCGCCAAGCTCATCGCGCCCTTCGTGCCCTTCTTTGCGGAAGAGATGTACCAGAACCTGGTGCGCCAGCCCTGGCCGAAGACGCAGCCCGAGAGCGTGCATCTGTGCGCCTATCCCACGCCCGATCTCGCTGCGGTGGACGAAGGGCTCGCCGCCCAGATGCGCACCGCCCGCGAGCTCGTCTCGCTGGGCCTGCAGGTGCGCACCGACAACAAGCTGCGGGTACGCCAGCCGCTCGGCCGAGCCGACGTAGTGGTCTCGAGCAGCAAGCTTCGCGCTGAGCTCGGCGACTATACCGAGCTACTGGCCGAGGAGCTCAACGTGCACGAGGTGCGCTGGCTGCGCCCGGGCGAGGAGGGCGAGGTGGTACGCTATGCGCTCAAGCCGAACTTCCGCGCGCTTGGCCCGCGGCTGGGCAAGAAGGTCCAGGCGGTCAAGAAGGCCCTGGCCGAAAGCGACGCAGCGGCCCGTCGCGCCGAGCTCGTCGAGACCGGCCGCACCGTCGTGGAGATCGACGGCGAGCGCATCGAGCTGGGCCGCGATGAGGTCGAGGTGGCGGTGGTGGCCGCCGAAGGCCATGCGGCCGCGGGCGGCAAGGCCGGGGTGGTGGTGCTGCACACGGCGCTCACCGACGAGCTCAGGGACGAGGGGCTGGCGCGCGATGTGCTGGCGCGCGTGCAGAACATGCGCAAGCAGCTCGATCTGGGCTACACCCAGAACATCGAGCTCGTCGTGGGCGGCAGCGAGCGCGTGCGGCGCGTGGTGACGGCCGATCGGCGCCACATCATGAAGGAGGCGCTGTGCACCAAGCTGGACGTGGGGCCGCTCGAGGGGCTGCCCGAGGGCGCCAGCGCTGAGGTGCAGTCGCTCGAGCTCGAGGGCGAGCGGGTGGAGCTGCGCGTGAGGCCGCGCTCGGGCTGAGGTCGCGGCTGGTGCGCGGGGGCTGGGCTTGTCGTTGCTACCGCGGATCCGGTTGGTCGGCTCAGCGAGCCTCCCCTATACTTGCAGCTAGAGTCCGTAGAAGGCGGCTCTATCAACCAAGGGTTGTCTATGGTGCGCAAACAACAATCGAGGTCGTCGACGCGAAGAGCGCTGCAGGGCGGTGCGCTGCTGTCGGTCGCCGCCTTGCTCGTAGGGCTCGTCCTGAGCTGCACGGGCACCCATTCCGACGTGCCGAGCTCGTCTACCACCAACAACGGCTCCGGGGCGTCGGCGAGCGCGGGTGCGGGTGGCTCGGGCTTTCACTTCGGCGGAAACGGCGGGACTGGCAACCCGGAAGGCGGCAATTGCGGTAGCGTCGAGGTCTCCTTCGAGCCCATCATCCCCACGGTGGTCTTGCTCATCGACCAGTCGGGCAGCATGGACGAAGACCTGGGAGGGGATAGCCGCTGGGAGGTCGTCTATGACGTGCTGATGGACCCCGACGACGGCGTGGTCACGCAGCTGGAGCCCTTCGTGCGCTTCGGTCTGGTGCTCTACTCGTATGACGATGACGATCCCGGGCCCTGCCCCCACTTGGTCGAGGTGATGCCGCCCGCGCTGAACAACCACGCGACCATCGACGACGTCTACGAGGACGAAAGCCCCAACAGCGACACGCCCACGGGCGACTCCATCACCGCCATCACGCCCGCGCTCGCGGCCTTTTCCGAGCCGGGGCCCAAGCTCATCGTGCTGGGGACCGACGGCATGCCCGACCGCTGCGAAGACCCCGACGACCACGGTCCCATCTCTCAGGGCGAGGCGGTCGCCGCGGCCGAGGCCGCCTACGCGCAGGGCATCGAGACGGTCATCATCGCCTTGGCTCCTGGCATATCGGACCAGCATCAACAGGACATGGCCAACGCGGGCAAGGGGCTGCCCACGCCCGCGCCCGATCCGTGCACGAACCCGGCCGAGTGCGCTCCTACCTATGAGGCCTCCAACAAGCAGGACATGATCGATGCCTTCTACAGCATCATCAATGGGCAGCGGGGCTGCGTGTACACGCTCAACGGAACCGTCGTCTCGGGCATGGAGTGCTCGGGCGTGGTGCGCGTCAACGGCGAGGACATCCCCTGCAACGACCCCGACGGCTGGCGCCTCAACAACCCATCCGAAATCGAGTTCCTCGGCGCGACCTGCGACATCATCCTGACCGATCCCGACGCCACGATCTTCGTCGAGTTCCCCTGCGACGCCATCGTGACGCCGGAGTAGGGATAGGGCTCAGCCACAGCGACTGCAGGTCTCGCCCTGCCAGCTTTCGGGGGCGGTCTCCACATCGACCCAGCGGTCACAGCGCGGGCAGCGGTAGCGGCCGATGCGCACCTCGCGCACGACAGAGCCGAGCTCGGCTCGCACCTGGCGCTCGATGGCGCCTCGCTCGGCCGGACCCAGCTGGCGCTGGCGGGTATCGGGCTCGCGCCAGCAGCCCAGGGTGACCTTGCCCGTGGGCGTGTCCAGCGCAAAGGGCCGGGCGCCCGAGGCAGTGACGACCGTGCCCACGAGGACGGCGGGGAGCATGGCTAGGCTGGGCCTTTCCGCCGCAGCAGCAAGGCGGCGAGCAGCAGGCAGGCGATCGCGTTGAGCGCGCACCAGATGACGGTGAGCGCGTACCCGAACGGTCCTGCGTGGCAGCCGAGCAGGATCGCGGCGAGCAGGTAGCCAGCCGTGCCCACGGACAGGCCTGCGAGCCAGGGCAGGGCGCGCCTTAGGCCGTAGAAAAGGAGCGTCAGCGCCAGCGGCACGAGCGCGTTGGCGAGCGGCAGGTAGGCGTGGAGCGAGGCGCTTAGCAGCAGATCCCAGTCGCCGAGCGGGCGGCTCAGCCAATCGACGAGCAGCGCCTGGCGGGACCAGAGCCACGGCGCGAAGAAAAGCGGGCCCACCGAAGCTGCCAGAGCGGCGAGGATGAAGCCCGGGCGGCGCGGTGAGATGGTCACCGCCTTGTTTCGGCGGGCCCAGCGCAGGGCCAGGGCCAGCGCGAGGCCGAGGCCGATGAAGCGGCCGAGGAGCTGGCGGCGGGCTGCGCTTCGGGCTGCCTCGCCAGCTCGAAGCAGGCCGGCCCCGTATTCGTCGCTCGAGCCGTCGCCCACCGGGCGCGCCGCCGCGAACAGGCGCTTCTCGACCTGCTCGGCGTCGGTCACGCCCAGGCTGACCAGCAAGGCCGCTGCGCCAGCGACGTGGGGCGAGGCCATGGAGGTGCCGTTGAACGAGGCGAACAGCTCGCAGCCGCCGCGTCCGCGGTCGCAGACGGTTTGCTGCAGGACCTCGACCCCCGGAGCCGCGATGTCGACGCCGCGGCCGCGCGAGGAAAACCACGCCAGCTGGTCGCCCTTGTCCGTGGCGCTCACGCCGATGACCCCCTCACAGGCGCCGGGGTAGCCCACCTGGCCGCCGCTGTTGCCCGCCGCGGCCACGACCACGACGCCCCGGCTGCGGGCGTAGTCGACAGCGCGCTGCAGCACCCGCGAGTTGCGCGGCCCGCCCAGGCTCAGGTTGATGACCTGGGCGCCGTGGTCGGCGGCCCAGCGGATGCCGTCGGCCACGGCCGTGGTGGTGCCCCAGCCGCTTTCCGACAGCACCTTGACCGGCATGAGCCGCGCGCGGAAGGCGAGCCCCGCCACCCCCAGGCCGTTGTTGGTCGACTGCGCGATGGTGCCTGCTACGTGAGTGCCGTGCCCGTGGTCGTCGTTGGCGTGCTTGCTATCGGAGACGAAGCTCCAGCCGTCCACGCAGCGGGTTTGGCCCAGATCGGTCGCTCGACGAAACTGCTCGAAGCTCTCGCAGGCGATGCCCGTGTCGACTACGGCCACGGTCACACCGCGGCCCACCGACCAGTCCCAGGCACCTTGGGCCTCGACGCGGTCGAGGTGCCACTGCTCCTCGAAGCGCGGATCGTCAGGCACGAACAGGACGCGCACCTTGGCGTGGGGCTCGACGTACTCCACGCGCGCGTCGGAGCGGAGCGCTTTCAACGCTTCGGCAAGGCGTCGAGGGGCGGGCTGAATGAGCTGGATGCGCGTCTCGGGCTCGAGCGCCGTGGGACGAGAGCTCAAGCCCAGGGCGGACAGCGCCGCGCCTATCGCCGAGGGCGCCACGTCGTCGTGGAAGTCCACCACGTACTCGCCAGGGATGTCCCAGCTCGACTCGGCGGTCCAGTCAGCGGTCGTGACCTCGCCAGGCTGGCCCGCCCGCGCGGGACGAGCGCAGAGCGCGACCAGACCAAGGGCGAGCAGGGCGAGCAGGCGGGCGGGGCGTATCGGCATGAATGCTTCTCCGACGACTAGCTACGTGCATAGCGTGGCTGCGGATCTGCGCCAATCCGTCCGCTTTCGGTCATTTGCCGCCGATAGCGTCATCGTTTGGTCACGGGCGGCTCGGTCGCGCGGCGCGGGCAGCGATGCAATGTGGCTGCTGCGCCAGCGCCCGCAGAGCAGGGCGAGCTAGCGCGGCCGTTGCTTCGCCGCCAGCTTCTTGATCTTGGTCCGAGCGCGGGGGTAGCGGTCGGCAAACTCGGCGAAGCGGCGGGCGGGCATGCGTAGCAGCAGCGACTGCGAGGAGGCCACGATGGTTCGCCTGGCGCGCCGTCGCGACAGCAGCGAGCGATGGCCGATCATCGCGCCCTGCGGCAAAGGCACTTGGCGCCCGCCCTCGACCACGGCGAGCTCGCCCGCCAGCAGCAGGTACAGGCCATCGCTGCGCTTGCCGCGTTGCTGCAAGCTCGTGCCCGCCCGGGCCAGGCGCACCTCGAACATGCTTGCGAGCGCGCTGCGCTCGGCCTGGGCAAAGGCGACGAAGATGGGGGCGGTCTGTAAGGTGTTGGCCACCATCCGCTCGACCAGAAGCTCGAAGAGCAGCTCGTGCACCTCGGCGTGCTCGGCAGCGATGCGCTGCAAATCGGTGCGAACAATTCGCAGCATGACGAGCTCGGTACGGGCGATGACGTCGGCTTGGTGGGTGGCGCCGTCGAGCAAACAGGTCTCGCCGAGCACTTGGCCCGCGGCGAGATCCACGCCGCCCGACTTCATCCACGGCAGCACCACCTGGGCCGTGCCCTCGACGACGACGTAGAGCGCCTCGGCGGCCTTTCCCCCGCGAACCACGGCATCGCCCGGTCGCAGCTCGACCAGCTCCGCCGCCCAGGCCAGCTCCCGCAGGGCGCTGCGCGAGACGTCGCCGAACAGAGTGGCGGCCGAGAGGTGCGCCAGCCGCTTGGCCGACCAAGAGCGCTGGCGGCGACCGAGCTCCTTTTCCGTGCGCTTGCTCGAGGGAGCGATGGCGTCCAGATCGGCGGCCCGGATCTCGACCCGCTCTTCGGCGGGCACATCGTCGAAGCGCACTTCGTCGTCATCGGCGTCTGCGGCGGGCTCCAGAGCGCGCGCAGCAGTGGCCATGCCCTCACGAGGGATCCCTCCGATGAAGTGGGGGACCTCGGGCAGCGGCTCAGGCAGCGCGAGCTCAGGCCGAGGCGTGGGCAGCGGTCGGGCGTCGTCTGCTGGCTGCGCGGCGGCGCCGTCGGCCTCTGGGCCGCTCGATCGGCGACGGAGTGGCGGGGGGCCTGGGCCGCGCTTCGGCGCCGAGGGGCGGTCCTGTCCAGGCGGCGGCCTCCGTCGCAGGGCGCGCGCGGCCTCGGGATCGATCTCGTCCACGATGTCGGCCCGCTCGGGGCTCACCGCCTCGGCCAGCTTGGCCGCCGCCACGGCCTGCGGAAGCAGCCCGCGGTCGGCGAAGCGATGCATGGCCTGGCGATAGGCATGCTCGGCTCGCTCGTTGTGGCCTGCGCGCCGAAGGGCATCGCCGAGCCGACGCGGTCCTTCGGGATCGCGCGGTTCGCGCCGCGCCCGCTCGGCCAGCGTCTCGATGGCCGAATCGAGCCAATCGAGATCGATGGCCTTCCTCGACAAACCGTCGCGCTCGTCTGTCGGTCGGTTGCGCCGCGCCATGAGGTCGCCTGTCTCGGCAGTCATCCTAGCCCGGATTTCTCACCGCGTCGCCTACCAGCCGATACCAGCCGATGGCGCCGCCACTTGGCCTGTTTCGGATGCGCCGCATTCGCGCGAAGCTTGTCGCGGCCTGCCGAGGCGGCTATCCCATGCAGCCATGCTGTCCGGCCTGCACCTGCTGCTCACCTACACCTGCCTGTACGAATGCGACCATTGCTTTCTGTACTGCAGCCCCCGAGCCCAGGGGACTTTCACCATCGCGCAGCTCGAAAAGGCCATCGCCCAGGGAATCGAGGCGGGCGTCGAGTGGCTCTACCTCGAGGGCGGGGAGCCGTTTCTGTACTACCCGCTGCTCGTGGAGGGCCTGCGCCTGGCCAAGGGTAGCGGGCTCAAGGTCGGCCTGGTCACCAATGCCTACTGGGGGCTTTCCGAGCGCGATGCCGAGCTGTGGCTGCGTCCGTTGGCCGAGCTCGGCATCGACGATCTTTCGGTCTCGAACGACGCCTTCCACAGCGACGAGCCCGAGCACAGCCCCGCGGCGATCGTCTTCCGCACGGCCGCGCGCATGGGCCTTCCCACCGCATCCATCTGCATCGAGGCGCCCACGGCGCGGCCCGCGTCGGCGCTGTCGGTCGGCGGCGCCGTCATCGGCGGCGACGTGCTGTTCAAGGGCCGCGCCGCGGACAAGCTGACCGAGGACCTGCCGCGCCAGCCCGCCTCGCGCTTCGATAGCTGCCCGCACGAGCAGCTCGAGCGCCCGAGCCGCGTCCACGTCGATCCCTTTGGCCACGTGTTCGTCTGCCAGGGCATCTCCATCGGCAACATGTGGCAGCAGAGCCTTGCCGAGATCATGGCTCATTACGATCCCGCAACGCACCCCGTGGTCGGCCCGCTGCTACGCGGCGGTCCTGCCGAGCTCGCCCGCGCCCACGGTTTTGCCGAGAGCGGGCAGTACGTCGACCATTGCCACCTTTGCTTTTGGTTGCGCAAGCAGCTGATCGAACGGTTCCCCGAGGAACTTTGCCCGCGATTGGTCTACGGCATCGGCGAGACCGAGCAGGGCGGCGCACAGGGGTAGGGGAGGCCATCGCGTCGGCGCCGACAGGCGGACGCGCTCCTGCTGCGCGCTGCGCCGCAAGCGATGTGCTGTCAGAAGCAGCTCAGGCCTAGGTAGAACTTGTCGTCGTCGTTCACATCACCATCAGTGTTCAAGCCGAACAAGTGAACGTTGACGCCATTGAGCGAGGGCGTGGTGCAGGTATTGTCGCCGCCCGCGCCGTTTTCGCAGTCGTTGTGGCTCGCGCGACCCCATTTGCTCGGGGGGTCGTTGCAGTCGCCGCAGCTATCGCGCCATCCAGCGTACAGGAAGCAACGCTCGCGGATTTCGTTTTGCAGAGGGATATGAGGACGGCGGCAATGGACGTTGCCGACATCGTCTACGCCGATGACAAGCTGGCCAACTGGGCAGCTCTCGTATGCGGTGCTCGTGTCGTCGAAGGTGGCTGCGCAATGCAGCCCGAAGTAGAACTTGTCGTCGTCGTTCACGTCTCCGTCGGTGTTGAGCCCAAAGAGGTGGATCTCCGCGCCGTCCAGGTTTGGAACGATACACACGTCGTCGTCGCCAGCCCCTTCCTCACACCCGGTGCTGTGGGCGCGGCCCCACTTTGCTGGCGGATTGGTACAGCCATTGCAGCTGTCGCGCCAGCCTAGGTATGCCGAGCAGTGCGCGTTCGCGTAGTCCATCGCAGCGCTGGCGACGGGCACGCAGTCGACCACGCCGCCGCCGTAGACCGCGGACACGCGCTCGTCAGTCTCGCACGGCCCGGACGACGGCGTGCCGTCTACGGCGTCGCAGCGCAAGCCGAGGTGGAACATGTCGTTGCCGTCGACGTCGCCAATTGCCCAGCCATCGGTGTTCAGGCCGTACAGCGGCACCGCGTGGCCGCCCAGCGTGGGCGTCGTACAGGTGTTCTCGTTGCCGCCACCGTTGTAGCAGCTCGAGCCCCCTACGCGCCCCCATTGGTCTGGCGAGTCGGTGCAACCGCTGCACCAGTCGCTCCAGCCCAGGTAGGCCAGGCAGTTGGTTTTAAACGCAGCCATGGCCTCGCCATCAAGCGGCGCGCACTCGATGTTGCCCTCGACGTCGAAGCCGGTCGCAAACTCGTCGAGAGGGCAGTCCAGTACGAGCGACGCACCGCCGTGCCCGCCGTTGCCAGCTTCGCCCAGGCCGCCGCTGCCGCCTGCTCCCCCGGCACCGCCCGAGCCTCCGCTTGACGTGGTGGTGCCAGCACCCGTGCCCGTGGCTGTGCCCGCGGCCGTCCCGGTAGTCGTGCCCGCGGCCGTCCCGGTGGCCGTGCCCGTGCCAGTACCCGTGCCGGTTCCGGTCCCGGTGGCGCCGGAGCCGCCCGCGCCCGCGCTGGCGCCAGCGCCCGCACCAGCGCCGCTGCCAGCGCTACCGCCAGCACCGTTGCCGCCGAGCCCAGGCCCGGATGCGGACAGGCCTGCCGCATCGAGCAGGCAGGCGGCGAAGGCGGTAGCCACAAGCGCGCAGAGTACCCCCACGAAGATGGTCGTTGGCCGAGACGAGGCACCCATGGCTTGAACCATACCAGCCCCCAGCGCCTCTGTCAGGGTGAGCCGCAAGGGCTCAGGAGACGCTCGGCGCTCGATCCCGGGCGCGCTCTGCTCGGCGCCGTGGCCGTCTACAGACCGGCTGGGGTCATCTCGCAGAGGAAGCGCATCGCATCGGTGCAGCCGCTATCGGCCCACAGGTCCGCGCCTGGGTCGAGGGGTCTCGACTGGCAACAATCCTCGCCGTCGCCATTGTCAGGCTCGTCGTTCCCCCAAGCGTCGTATCCCCAAGGCTCGCCGTTCGACCACTGCCAAACGGTGTCGGTGACGATGTCGTTGGCACCGATCCAGTAGTCGCCTTGCGGGTCGACCACCTGATCTACCCAGTCGCGCTCGCTTTCGGAGGTGATGGCCGCGAGATCCCAGCCAAGGCCGCGGCTCGTGCACCATTGGCGCGCGTCATCCCAGCTATGGGGAGTAGTGCGGTGCCAGTAGCAATGGTGCGTGCTCGGGTGCTTGTGCCTGGGCGGCGGGCACTCGACCACGCACGCGTGGTCGCAGCCGTCGCCGTCGTCGTCATTGCCGTCGTCGCACTCCTCGCCCGGCTCCACCACGCCGTTGCCGCAGTCCGAGACCGATCCGCTGCCGCCGACGCCACCGGCTCCGCCCAGGCCGCCGCTGCCGCCCATGCCCGCGCTGCCGCCTGCTCCTGCAATGCCACCTGTGCCTGCGACGCCGCCCGTGCCTGCGACGCCGCCCGTGCCTGCGACGCCGCCTGTACCCGCCGTGCCGCCCGCGCCTGCGAGGCCGCCCGTGCCTGCGACGCCGCCCGTGCCAGCGACGCCGCCTGCGCCAGCGCCACCGCCCGTGCCTGCGCTGCCGCCCAGCGCCGAGCCGCCCGTTGGCGACTGTGCGCTGTGGCCGCCAGAGCCGGCCGGAGCAGTGCCGCCAGACGACAGCGAGCACGCCAGCCCGAAGATCCCGGCTAGCAACGCGGCAACCGAGGCCGTTCGGTCGATGTGGCTCGAGCTCGGCGAGCTCATGGGCCCATTATGCCTCAAAAAGGCCGCGGCTGTCTCGTCCGCGGCCCCTCGCCGCTATGGCCCTGCCGTGACGGTGAGCGCGATCGACTCGATGGATCCGGCTTGACCTGCGATCGCGTCACCCACGCACACACGCCAGGTCCCGACGGAATCCTCGTCCGCGAAATCCGACAGCGCAACTCCCGGACCAGCGCCCGGGTTGGGATCCCAGTCGCATTTGTCGTCGTCCTTGCAGACGGCCGCGGTCGTTCCGATTCCCTCGCCCATCGTTTCAGCATCGTTCGGCGCGCCGTCGTAGAAGAGCACGGGATCGGTTTCCTCGAGGTTGCTCGAATCGCCGAAACAGCCGTCGTCGACGCCGTCGTCGGCCGCTTCGTCGCAGCCCGGTCGGCTCAGGATCGTCGTCACCGTGTCGGCAGGGCTCTGGACCTTGACGACGAGATGGCCAACGCAGCCGTGGTCGATGCCGAGCGAGACGGTGACCTCTTGCACGTTGCGGCAGCCTTGGTCCGCCGTATCCAGGTCGATGCAGGCCATGCTGTCCAAGGTGCCGTCATAGCCGTCGTCCGGGATGTCCTCGCCAGGAGGGGCGCTGAAGTTCACGGTCTGCTCGTTGGGCACGCACGGGCTCCCGCCAGCGCCTGCTGTGCCGCCGCCAGCGCCCGCCATCCCGCCGATGCCGCCCGCGCCGCCGATGCCGCCCGCGCCCGCGTCGCCGCCCGCGCCCGCGTCACCGCCCGACCCGCCGATGCCAGTGCCGGTCCCCGTGCCCGTGCCCGTGCCCGTGCCGGTTCCCGTGGCGCTGCCGCCTTCGCCGCCGCTGGCCGCACTGCCACCCTCGCCAGAGGTTTCGCCATCATCGCAGCCCGCCGCCGACGCCGTCATCGCCAGCGCCACAGCAGCGAGCAAGCCCAAGCAGGCGTTTTTACTGCGCATCTCGCCTCCCGTCGTCAAGGGGAAGAAGATAGCACAAGAGCGAGGAGCTGGCATGATTCCGCGGGCTGCTGCGGGTGCCGAAGCTTCGGCAGCTCGTGCCTCGCCGAGCGCGCCTGTGCCGTTCGCCCGGCTAGGGTCCAGCCTTCACGGTCAGCTCGACGAACCACAGGCTTCCGTTGTCACCCGGAAGTGCGTCGCCCACGCATACGTGCCAGGTGCCGACTGCTTCGAGGCCGTGGAAGTCGGCCAGGCCGTTGCCTGGTCCTGCTCCCGGGTTCGGGTCCCACTCGCATTTGTCGTCGTCGCGACAGACGACCCCCCCTATCAGGTCGCTACCCATGTCCTCGGCATCGTTCGGCGCGCCGTCGTAGAAAAGCACCGAATGGACACCGAGCAGGTTGCTCTCGTCGCCTGGGCACAACGCGGGGTAGCTGCCGCCGTAGTCGTCGCCGTCGTCTGCCGCCTCGCCGCAGCCTGGGCGGCTCATGAGGGTGGTGATGGTGTCGTTCGGGCTTTGGACTTTGATGACCAGGTCGCCGACCCAGGAGTGGGTAATCCCAAGCTCGACGGTGACGTCTTGGGTGCTGTGGCAGCCGTTGTCCTCGACGATCAAGTCGACGCACCGCATGCTGCCCAAGGTGCCGTCATAGTCATCGTTGGGAATATCCTTCTCAAAGGGCTCTGCCTCGACGACTTGCTCTTCCCCGGACGGGCAGGGGTCGGTGCCGCCGCTCCCGCCCGAGCCGCCTGTGCTGGTGCCTCCTGAGCCTCCAGTGCCCGCCGAGCCGCCTGTGGCCGTGCCCGCCGAGCCGCCCGTCTGGCTGCCGCCCGTATTGGTGCCTCCGGTATTGGTGGCTCCGGCGCCGCCTGAGCCGCCCCAGCCGCCCGCAAAGAACCCGCCCACGCCGCCCGTGGCCGAGCCGCCGTGACCCGTGGCTGCTGCCCCGTTGTTCGAGGCGGCGCTCCCCGAGACATCGAGCACGCAGCCAGCAAACCCCACGGCTGCAGCCGCGCCGAGCACAGCGCCGAGCAGCGCCATCGAGCAAGGACTTACGCGCATAGCCGCAGTGTATCAGCCCTCTCGCGCAGTGTCAGGCGCCCTGCTACCCCTTGTGCCGCGCCGTGCCGCGCCGCCGTTGGCCCAAGCAAGCGCTTTCCGCGGCTCTCGCTCCCCTGCTACGCTGCGCGCGGGCAGACGCGATGGACAGCGCACCGATCCCACTCCTGCCGCTCCCGACGGCGCCGCTGGGCGTCCGGCTAGCCCTTGGCCGGGCGCTCGCCGTGGCGTCCGCCCTGCTCGCGCTCGCGCTGGCCGCGCCCGCCTGGGCTGCCGATCGACCGATCGAGGTCGTCGCCCTCGACGGCCAGGGCCACCGCGTCGGCCTGACCAGCGGCCACGCCAGCCTGGAGCGCACCCCGCCGACCGCCGCCAGCGAGGACCGGAGCCGTCCGAGCGGCGACCCAGACGCGCTGCAGTACCTCGTGGTCGGTCCTGCGGCCCACCTGCCCGCGCAGCTCGACATCCGCTCGCTGTCGGCTGCGGGCGAGACGCTGGACGAGCTTCGCGGCGTGACGCTGGCGGCAGTTCCCTGCCCGGCGTCCGTGCCCCCCGAGCTCGCCTGCCTAGCCACGCCGCCCATTCGCGCGGTGGCTGGCCGGGTCGACGCCGAGCATCCGCTCGTGGCGCGCCGCTCTGTGGTGGCCGAGCTCGGCGGAGCGCTGCTGCTGCTCGATCCGGTCGGGCAGAAGCTCCAGATGATCCGCGTGGGCGGTCCGCGCAACACGGCCTTCGGTCCGCTCGGCCGGTATCGCGCTCGGCTGCGGGTGCTCTTGGTGCGGCTTTCTCCTGGCGGAGACCTGCCTGTGGGCGGCGACGAGGCCGGGGCTCTGCGGGCCGCGCGGGAGGGCATCGCCCTGGCCAACGCGCTGTGGGGTAGCTGCGGCATCAGCTTCGGTCCGCCTGCCGAGAGCTCGGTCGCGGTCGTCGATCCGCCACCCGCGCACCTGTTGGTGCTGGGCTGTGGCCACGCCTTGCCTGCAAGTGGCGGAACCCTTCGCCTGCGCGTGAGCGGCAAGCCGCTCGAAGTGCGCTTCGAGGCGGGCCTGAGCCCGCCCGAGGCGGCCCGCAAGGTGGCCGCGTCGCTGCGCCGCGCGGGTTGGCGGGTCCAGCTCTCGGACAACCCGTCCACCGCTTCGAGTCAGCTCGCCTCGTCCGACCTCTCGGTGCGCTACCCGGACGGGCGGCTCGCCGCCCTAGAGCTTCCCGCCGAGGGAGCGCTGTCGACCGATGCCAGCCTGTCGGCCTGCATCGGCCAGGTCAATCTGGACGACGGCCTACAGCATTTCACCGACGTCAACGCCGTGGTGGGCACGGTGGAGGAGCGCGCGCTCGTCAAGGCCCTGGACGACGGCGATCCGACCAGCATCGAGGTGATCGTGGTGCCGGGCTTCGGCCGTGGCGGGCGGATCGGTGAGTCGTTCATCGGCGACGACGGATGCGCCCTCGTTCTCGGCGACAA
>CAYTYV010000077.1:14118-17829 GCA_964441055.1 uncultured Polyangiaceae bacterium
TTTGATCTATCTGCCGCTGGTGATGCTGTTGATGCTCATCGATCGCGGGGCGGTTCGCGGCGGCCGCGCCTCGTACACGCTGGCGCACGAGCTGGGCCACGTGTTGCTCGACGATCCCGGCCACCCCGACGACTTCGGCGCGGATACGCCAGGGCTGCTGATGGACTCGGATGCCGCTGATCCGACCGCCTTCGGGCCGCGGCGGCTCGCCATTGCGGAGTGCGAGCGGGCGTTTCGTCAGAGCGGCCCCGAGGCACCCACGCCCCTACTCAGCCCCTGGCCGCTCGAGCGCATCGAACGGCCCGAGCTCGCGCCGCGGGCCACCAAGGAAGGGCAGAGGTAGCGCTCATGCTGGTCGAGTGTACCAACTGCGGAGCGCCGCTCGAGGTGGGGCCGCGAGCGGTTACTGCGCAGTGCGCCTACTGCAATCGCCTCAACCGAGTGCGCAAGATGCCCACCATCGCGGTGCACACCCCGCCGCGTTGGCAACCGCCACCGGTCTGGACGCCCCCGCCGCAGGTTCCAGCCGCCTCGCATCCGTTGGTCTATCATCAGCGCGCGAGCAAGGTGCTCGTCTGGGTGATGGTGCTGAGCTCGTTGGTGCCCATGGTGATCATCGCCGTGGTGGTGGCTGTCGGCTCGCTGGCGAGTCGGGCCTCGGTGCGCTCGGGCACGCCGTCGCCTCGCTCCCGCCCAACGCCCGTCCGGACGCAAGCCACGGCAACACGGGCCGCCACGGCCGTGGCCCTGAAGAGCGCAGCGCCGATAGTCTGCAGCGGCCAGCAGCGCGTGCGACTGAGCAAGCGAGCCATCCGAGCGAAAAGCGGCCCCGCAGTCACGGCCACGGGCAGCTGCCAGGTGACCCTCGACGGCTGTGAGCTCAGCGGCAGCCCGGCCATCGTTGCCAGCGACAAGGCCCGCGTGCTCGTGCGAGGTGGCGCGGTCGAGTCAAGCGGTCCGCTGGCCATCGCGGCGACCGGCAGCGCCGTGGTCGACCTGCGACGCGGTACCCGCCTCCAGGGCGGCGTGGTGGCGACTGGCAAGGCCAAGGTCAACCGCTCCACGACCGAGTCGCGCAAGGCTCCAGACTCGCGTCGCAATCTGTAGCGCTTGCCCATGACCGCTGAAAAGCGCCAGCCCCGAATGGGAAAAGCGGGGTGGTCGCCCGCGGACAACCGCCCCATGATGCACGCGTGACCGCTCCGCAAGCCCGCGATCCAAGCGCGCCTCGGCGTGCGCGCAGCCCCAAGGCGGTTCGCTGGGTGGGCGCCAGCGCCACCGTGGCCGCGCTGGGCCTGGCGGGCTATCTCGGACATCGGCACCTGTCGGACGGGCGCCCGCAGGCCCCGGCTGCCGACGCCTCAGGGGCCCCGTCGCGAGCTGTGCCCGCCGCATCGTCCGCAGCCTCGAGCAGTCCGTCGTCCGCGGCCACGGCCTCGAGCGCTCCGTCCTCCTCGGACGCGGTGCTGCTCGCGGCCGACGCCGCCCGCGCTCGCGCCTGCCCAGACGACATGGCGCTTGTCCACGGCTGGTTCTGCCCCGTGCTCCGCTACCCCTGCCGTCGCTGGATGGACGAGTCCGAGTACCGCTGCGCCGAGTACGAGCGAGCCCGACGCTGCCTGGGCGAGCCCGACCTGCGGCGCTACTGCATCGACCGCCACGAGTGGCCCAACCGCCTGGGCGCCAACCCACGCGTCTACGTCGACTGGCACGAGGCCAAGAGCCTGTGCGCCAGCGTGGGCAAGCGCCTGTGCCGCCGCTCCGAGTGGGTGCTCGCCTGCGAGGGCCCCAAGCGGCTGCCCTATCCGTGGGGCTACGTCCGACAGCCCAGCCCCTGCAACATCGATCGGGCGCCCGTGCCCTTCGACGCCTACGCGCTCGAGCGTCCGGCCGATCGCGAGGAGGAGCTCGCGCGGCTGTGGCAGGCCGATCCCATCGGCGCGCACCCGGACTGCGTGAGCGCCTACGGCGTCTACGACCTGTCGGGCAACGTCGACGAGTGGACCGACAACCAGGCCGACAACCCACACACCAAGCGCCCCTCCACGCTAAACGGCGGCTACTGGGGCCCTGTGCGCGACACCTGCCGACTCACCACCAAGTCCCACGGTCCCCGGTTTCGCTTCTATCAGGTCGGCTTCCGCTGCTGCCGCGACCCCATGGACGGCGCCGAGCTCCCGCCGCCCCGACCGTGGATCGAGCCCGAGCGCCCGCCCGAGCCCCCGAGCCAGCCCGGTTGAGCACCACGCCGCGGCTTGAGCTTGAGCGCAGCCCGGACAGAGCTGCCCTGCACGATAACCCGAACAAAACTTGACTCGTTCGAAGCAAGTTTCGATCGTTCGGGCGCAGCCCCCATGCGCGTTCGCCTAGTCTTCGTCGCCGTCCTGCTACTCAGCGCGGGGCTCGCCGCCCTGCTCGTTTGGACGGCGGAGCCCGACGCGGACCAGGCGGCCTCGCCCCGTTCGGCTCCCGACCCGGTCCCGATCTCCACGGCTCGCGGCGTGGTCTTCGATGCCGATGCGCCCGATGCGGCCGCTCCGGACGCCGCGCCAGCAGACGGCGGCGAGCGGCCCGATGGCTCGTCGGGCGCTTCCGTCGAGCTCGCGGAGCACGTGCGCGTCGATCCGCGCTCCGCCGCCTCCTGTCCGCCTGCCATGGTGCTGGTCGAGGGCGCCTACTGTCCCTACGTGGCCCATCGCTGCGCTCGGCACGTCGCGCCGAACGACCGGACGCGCTGCCAGCGCTACCACGACGACCTGCTCTGCGAGGGACGGCCGAGCTCCTTGCACTTCTGCATCGACCGCTTCGAGTATCCCAACCTGCCCGGCGTGCGCCCGGTGGTGATGGCCAGCTACGACGAGGCCAGGCGGGCCTGCCGCCAGGAGGGAAAGCGCCTTTGCGAGGCCGAGGAATGGACCCTGGCCTGCGAGGGCAAGGACACCTGGCCCTACCCCTACGGGCTGGAGCGCGATCCGAGCGCCTGCAACATCGACCGGCCAGTGCGCGAGCCCGATCGGCAGGCCCTGTCCCGTCCCCGCCAGGTGGCCATCGAGGTCGAGCGCTTGGACCAGCGCGCTAGCTCTGGGTCCATGCCTCGCTGCGTCAGCCCCTTTGGCGTCCACGACATGACGGGCAACGTCGAGGAGTGGGTCCACAACCGCGAGGGCCAGCGGCGTAGCCCGCCGTATTCGAGCGGCCTCAAGGGCGGCTACTGGGGGCCTGTGCGGGCGCGCTGTCGACCGATGAGCACCTCCCACAACGCCGCGTTCCGCTCCTACCGGGTGGGCTTGCGCTGCTGCGCCGACGCCTTGGACGGGCAGCCATCTCGTCAGCTCATGTCGAAGCAGACGCGCTTGCCGCGCCGTCGACGACTCGTCCGTCCGCGGCGCTAGCGCCGCCGATGGCGCCGAGGTTTCGGCCCGCCCGAGCCGCCAGTCGAGGTCGTGCGGTCGGGCCGGGGCCGGGTGTCAAGCCGCCGAAAGCGCTCGCGTTGCTGGTGCCCTTTGCAATGAGGGGGCACCTGGTCTATAGCGGCCGCGTGGTGACCCATCCCAAGCCCTCGTCCTGCAGGCCCACCGCGTTGGCGCGGGGCGAGGCCGCTAGGACCGAGGCGGAGCACCGCGGGGTCGGCGCAAGGGCCCATAGCTCAAGTGGTCAGAGCCCCCGGCTCATAACCGGGTTGTTCCAGGTTCGAACCCTGGTGGGCCCACC
>CAYTYV010000078.1:0-17823 GCA_964441055.1 uncultured Polyangiaceae bacterium
AACCACCCCGTGCTCGCGGTGCGCTCGCTCGAGCAGGCGCACAAATTGGGGCAGCGGACCCTTCGGCGGCTCGTGCCCGGCCATGGAATCCCAGTCGTAGATGCAGGTGTAGATCTCGTCCCCTCTCGAGCTCAGCAGCTCCTCGTAGACGGCCTCCACGCCTGGCGCGACGGTGATCTTGGCCAACAGCAAGCTGGCCACCTGATCGGCCAGGATCGGCGTGGTCTGGACCCCGCCCGCGTGCAGCGCCGCCTGGACGTTGTCCTTCCACATGAGCTCGGCGTAGATCCGACACTGCGGGTTCTGCTCGCGCACCGAGAGGATCTGGGAGACCACCTCCGAGTCCGAGGCGCCGCGATCGCGCTGGCCGAGCAGGATGACCCGGGTGGCCCGATCGGCGTCCACCTTCTGCAGATCGTGGGCGCTGATGGGGCGGCCCTGGCGGTAGCGGATGCGGCGAAGCGGGGACTCGTACATGTAGCTGTAGCGCGTGGCGGCCTCGCCCATCGTGATGATCTTGGGCGAGCGCAGGCTCTTGGCGTAGTAGGCCACCAGCTCCTCGAGCAGGATCCGATTGTGCGCGGTGATGTTGCACAGCACCGAATGGCGACGCATGCCAATGCGCCGCTGGCGGCCGACCACGATGAGCTCCTCGACCACCGAGATGGCGATACCGATGAGGAAACTGAAGACGAACAGGCCCGCCACGGTGAGGACGACCGACAGGAAGAAGGCCAGCGTCAGATCGGCATCCCGCACTAGATTGCCCGGGTCCTGGATCTGGCGAAAGGACCACCACAGCATGGCCCGGTAACCGTCGTTTTCCGGATTGCCGTCCTCGTTGAAGTCCACCTTCTGCCCCTGAAAATGGAAGAGCAGCACCGAGGAAAGCAGCGAGAGAATGGCGATGGCGGCGCAGGCGAAGAACAGCTGGTTACGGCGCTCCTTCTTGGCCAGGATGGTCCAGATCTCCCGCATCATGGGGCCCCAGTAGTCGAGCAGCATGAGCATGCGGGACAGGCGGAAGAAGCGCAGCAGGCTCATGTCGTCCCACAGCGCCTCCAGCGGCAGGAAGCTCAGCGTGGCGACGATGTCGAGGACGAGGAAGAGCACCTCGATGCGATTGAGCGATCGACGCCTGAGGTCCTCGCGCAGGACCAGGATGCGGCCGCAGAGCTCGACCGTGAACAGCGCGAAAAAGCCCAGCGCGTAGGTGCGCACCCACTCGAAGGGCAAGACGCTCAAGATGATGAGCAGCGACAGGCAGAGCTTGGTCAGGTCCGAGGCGAACAGGTCGCGAAACCACTCCGCCACTCGCTGCAGTCGTCTCAGGGCCATAATGCCGTCTCTCCGTCGGAAGCGACGCGTGCGGTGGCGACGCTCCCAGCGTGGCGAGCATGCTACCGCCACTCGGCGGCCAAGGCTACGGGCTCGGCCGCGGCCGCCGCGCTCGGGGCCGCAGCCTCGACGGCCGCGCGCGTGGGCGACGACGCCTTGAGCCAACCGTGATAGGCATCGGAGATCGACGAGGGGACGGCTCGTCCCGCGCCGTCCATTGCCAGGGGATTCGTCATGCTGTTGCGATCGTCCGTGAGGTTGCCGCGAGCGGCTGCGTGCGCACTTGTTTGCTCGGCGCTTGGGCTTGTTGGCTGCGCCGAGGAGCGCGCGCCGATCAACCGCGTGCAGGCCAACGCGCTACACAAGTCCTTCTTCGTCGGCGAGCTGCATAGCCCTGCCGACGACCCGGAGTTCTACGCTCGGGTCAGCGTGGTCGACGCCGCCGTGGGCGCAGGCTCGGACGGGCTGTTCACCAGCTCTGACGCCCAGCCCACCGTGCGCGTGCGCTGGGAGATCACCGAGGAGCTGCTCAACGCCCGGCTGAGCTACGAGCTGGTCGAGGACACCGACCACAAGGGGGTCAAACCCATCGCGGGCGCTGCCGACGGCCAGATCGTGGCGGCCTACGAGATCGCCAAGCACTTCGACATCCGCCGAGAGTACAACCCGAGCACGGGCGAGGAGAACAACGTCATCGTCGAAAACGACACCGATCGCCCCTGGTACGAGCGCGAGTTCTTCCGGGTCGACTGGTCGGAGAACTTGGTCACCAGCGCCTACGACCTCGACACGCTCTCGCAGCTCGGCGTCTACTACGCCGTCGAGTGGGAGCCCATTCCCTACTACGTGAGCGATGCCACCCATCCGGATGCGCCCGTGTTCGACGTCGAGCGCGGCTACTTCGACATCACCAGCAAGGCCTACGCCAAGCCGGGCGTCATCGAGGACGAGTGGTGGGGCGACTACCCAGCCTGCTGGGCCATCGGCTACTGGCCGTACGAAAACTGCAATCCAAGCGAGATCACCCTGCGCCATTCCTACCTCAAGGTGACCGACACGGACTACGAGCCGAAGCACTACGACGGCACCATGATGGACATCTTCGGCTACTTCACGGTCGACCGCTTCGGCTACGACCGTGCCTATGGCGTGGTAGACGATAGATGGCACCGCTTCATCGCCCGCTGGAACCTGTTCGACAAATCGCACGCCCGACCGCTCGTGCCCTGCGCCAGCGCAGACACGACGCCCGTGGGCGCCGATCCCCACCGCGACGACGATGGCAACGGCACGGAAGACGAGTGCGAAGAGGTGGGCCGCGGCTCGCGCTGCGATGAGTTCCGCGGCGCGTGCACCTTGCCGCTTCGGGACCGGCCCGTGCGCACCATCGCCTGGCATACCAATCGCGACTTTCCCGAGGAGCTCTTCGCGGTGGCCCAAGAGGCGGTCGAGGCCTGGAGCGACGCGCTGCGGGTGGCCGTCGTGGCCGGGCGACTGCTCGAGTGCAGGCGTACGGGCGAGAGCGATTGCGAGCAGCAGCTCGGCTGGCCCGTGCCGTGGGCCGATGACTATAGCCCGGCGGTGGGCTCGAGCTCGGCGGCCGAGGTTCCGGAGATCTTCGTCCTCTGTCACAACCCGGTGGATCCCGAAAAAGGCGACGACCCGGGCCTGTGCGGTCCTGCGGGCACCTCGCCTCGGCTGGGCGATCTGCGCTACAACCTGCTGAACATCATCCAGGACCCCGAGATGCTCGCGCCCTGGGGCATCATGATGGACGCCTGGGACCCGCTGACGGGCGAGACCATTTCCGGCAGCGTCAACATGTGGGGCTCGGTGCTCGACCAGGCCGCGGGCAAGCTGGTCGACCTGGTGGCGCTGCTCAATGGTCTCATCGATCCCGAGGACTACGTCACGGGTCAGAACGTCTCCGACTGGGTGACGGCCAACGGCCTGGGCGGCAGCGTGGCCCGCGGCGCAGCCGCCATGAGCGCGGCCGAGATCGCCTCCCGCCGAGCGGCCTTCGATCCCCAGGTGCTAGCGCCTTATCTCGCGGGCTTGGGCGAAGGCGCCCACAGCGCGCACCCCAAGCTGCGCCACGCCCGCCGCGCTCGCGCGCTCGTCGATCACGGCCGGCTCGGCCCTGGCAACGCCGCCTTGGGCGCCCGGCTCAGGGCGCTCCGCGGCTCGCCCATCGAGGCGCAGATGGTCTCGCCGGAAATGGCACAGGCGGCAGGCTACGATCCCACCGCTCCGCTAAGCCCCGATGCCATCCGTCGCGCATCGCCCTTCGGACGCATGAACCCGACCGCGCGCCGCGAAGAGCAGCGCCACTCCCGGCTGGCGCGCGCTCGAAGGCATAGCTGTCGGCTCGAGGCCCCCGACCCGGATAGCTTGCTCGGTCTGGCCCGCTACGCCCAGCAGCTCTTTCCCGCGCCGAGCCCCGATGATCCAGCCGCGGTGCAGGCCTACCGCGAGCAGGTATATCATTGGGCGCGGGAGCAATACACCCGAGGTGTGCTGGCCCACGAGCTCGGCCACTCCATGGGCCTGCGCCACAACTTCGCTGGCTCCTTCGACGCGCTCAACTACGACGCTCGCTACTGGCAGCTCCGCACGCACAACGGGGAGGTGACGGCCGACTGCCCCGACGGCAACACCGACGGAGCGAGCTGCGTGGGGCCGCGCTGGCGCGACCCGCTGAGCGAAGAGGAGATCAACGGCAACCTGGGCCGCTATGCCACCTCCAGCGTGATGGACTACCCGGGCGATGCCAATCAGGACTTCATGCTGCCCGGCAAGTACGACCGCGCCGCTCTGCGCCTCGGCTACGCCGGGGCAGTCGACGTCTGGGCCATGGACGGGGTCAGCATCGACGGCTCGGGCAGCGGCAAAGAGCTGGCCTACAAGCTCGCCGCCTTTGCCCTGAACCCCGGGCTGTTCGGCGTCTACTACTTCGCCCCGCCGTCTGTGGGCGAGCCCTACGAGTTCATCCACTACAGCCGCTACGAGAGCGAGCTGGGGCTGCTCGGCGCCTGCCAGCCCGACGACTCGCCCGAGGCCGTCTTGGGCCACCGCTGTGCCGAGCTTCCCCTGGACGTGGTCGACTACCGCGACATGGCGGACTTCGTCGACGATCCGGACTACGCCTCCTTCGACTGGGCGCTCACCCGGCGCGCCATCGATCCGCAGGGAAGGGTCCGACGCGGCTACCTGTTCTCCTCGGACGAGTACGCCGATGCGGGCAACGTGCCCTCATTCACCATGGACGCGGGCGCTGACGCCTACGAGCAGATCAAGTTCCTGGAGAGCCAGTACGAAAACCGCTACCTGCTCGACGCGTTTCGGCGCGATCGGGTGATGTTCAACTCGTGGGAGACCACGGCTCGCATCCAGGCGCTGTACCTGGACAACACCCAGCAGATCGTCAAGGCCTTTGCCTTTGGCGCTCTTTTGGACGGTGATCCCGCCGATCCCAGCGCTGAGCTGCTGCAGGACGGCTACTACGGTCCGCTCGCCATGGGCTCGAGCGTGGCGCTGGACATGTTCGCGCGCATTCTCACCCGACCCGAGCCCGGCTACTACTGCCCGGCCGAGATCTGCGGCTCGGTCCAACCCTATGGCGTGGATGCCGAGGTATACGCTGCCGACTGGGCGCCGCTGCCCGAGCTGTGGCTCTACGACTTCCGGGTGCTGCTCGGCGACGGTCGCTACCTGCACAACGATTACGACTACTCCCAGGGCTACTGGTGGGGCGACTACCAGACGCAGGTCGGCGCCTACTACGAGAAGGTCTGGACGACCTACTACCTGGCCGAGGCCTACGACTACTTCATCTCCAATGCCAAGGAGGACTTCACCGACTCGCGCTACAAGAACGTGAGCTTTGCCACCATTTATCCGGCTCAGGTGCGGCGGCTTTTCAACGGCCTGCTGACGGGCGACATCGAGACCTATGCGCCGTGGGCCGTGCCGCCGTCCAGCCCCGACGACACGCCCGACATCACGCTCGCCTACCCGACGTGGCACGCCGTGAACGGCCCGTCCGGGCGACCCCGCGGCGCGCTGCTCGCCGACCCGAACTACGCCTGGAACGAGCAGATCTACGCCATGGTCTGGGGAAGCATGTACTTCCCCACGAATTGGTCGCAGCACTGGGTGCACGAGGCGCGCATTGCCGTGCTGCCCTCTGAGCAGCCCGACTGGCCGGACGAGGAAGTCTATGCCTTCTACTACCCCGCGACCGGAATGACCTACCGCGCTCACACGACGGGAACCGAGCTGGTCCTGGGCCGCGAGCGGCAGCGCTCGGCTGGCGCCCGCATGCTCGAGTGGGCCAACAAGCTGCTCACGGTCGCCTACCTGGTCGAGCGCGACGGGTACGGCGATCCCATCCTGAATCCGGACGGCACCCCCGTGCTGCTGCTCGACGGCGAGGGCCGCCCCCAGCTCGACCCGGATAACCCGGGCGCCGATGCCGTGCTGCAACAGTACGTCGACACCATCGACACCATGCGGCAGCTCACGGCGCTCTTTGAGCTGCCCCTCGGAGAGGGCGATCTTCCCCAGCCCTAGCGACCTTCGCCAGCCCTCCGAAAAGCCTCGCGTCAAGCGTCGGTCGCCGATGTTCCCAGCTCCGCAATCACCGTGACGATCATGGCTGCTCGCAGATCGCTGACCCACGCGGCGGGCCTGTTGCTGGCGACGGGCCTGCTGCTCGGCTTGCCCCCGAATGAGGCCCGCGCCCAGCCGCAACCGAGCCCCGCAGAGCCCGAGCCCGTATTCACCTGGCTGCCAGGGCCGGCCCGCGAGATCGTGCGCACCCGCTCGGCCTCGCGCGATACGCCCGTGCTCGAGGCTGCCTGGGGGCCGCGGGCGCAGTCCAACCTCGGCGTCGACTATGGGCTGGTGCGGCTGCGCATCCCGTCGCACGAGCTGAGCCTTCGCTGGAGCGGGTACGCCATGATCGCGCTCGAGCAGGCCGAGCCCGCCTCCGAGGGCGAAGGCCAGCTTGCGAGCTACTTCTTCCCCATCGGCAGCCAGCTGTGGCGCGGGCTGTATGGCACGGCCCTATCGCTGTCGGCCGACGGGATGGCCCGCCGCTGGCTCGGCGCGGGCGGCGGCCTGGAGGTGACGGTGCTTGCCGGTCACGAAAGCGACCATTTCGACCACTTCTTCCGCGCCTTCGAGCCGAGCGACAGGTTCGACACGCGCCCTGGCGACATCACCCACGGAGGGGGCGGCAACTTCATCCAACCGGATCTGGCGCTGCGGGTGCGCCCGGGCGACGAGCTCGAGCTGACGATGCGCGTGCAAGACCGGATCTACTTCGAGGGCCCGCTGCTCCACGCCCCTGGGCTCGACGCCGTGCTTCGCTACCGGCTGCTCGACTGGCTTGAGCCCACCCTGGCGCTGTTCGGCGAGGCATTGCTGGCCGACCCTCGCATCAACCAGGCCGACCACGGCGGCTCTGGCCGACTGACCCTGGGGCCTGCCTTCGTGGGCCGCTGGGGCGAGATCACCACGTTCTTCTCGACCGAGGTGGGCAATGGCAAGGGCATGCTCATCAACCATCGCGAGCTCCGCTTTGGTGCAGGGATTCGCTATGCCATCTTCTGAGCAAAGTCACGCCTGGGCCTGGCGCGGCGCATCATTCGGGCTTGCGTTCGGGGCTCTGCTCGGCCTTGGATCGACGGCGCTAGGCGGGTGCATCATCCCACTCGACGACCGCTTCGACGGCCAAGGTGGCCATGCGGGAGCGGGCGGTGCTGGCGGTAGCGCATCGCCAGAGGTAGCAGAGGGATGCCTGTTGTTCGGCGGGCCGAACGAGGTGGTGCCCGAGCTGGGCGGCGACGGCCGCGCGGTGCCCCTGCGCGACGGCGGCTGGGCTTGGGCCTTCGCGCCCACCCTCCCCAATCACCCGAGCAGCCCCATGGCAGCCGTGCCGCCATCGTCCATCGGACAGGAGTGCGACCTCGAGCTGGGCGGCGCAATCTCGCTCACCCCGCTGTTCGACATGACCACCGTGACTGACGGCGCGCTGCTGTCGGCGCTAGACGGCGTCGTTCTAGACGACGGCGCCGCGCTCTACTTCGCGCGCTACTTGCCCGATCCGGCCGAGTTCTTCGGCGTGCGCCTGATCGGCTACGGCGTAGCCTTCCGCGATCCTGATGGCGACGTCTACCAGCCTCAGGCATCGCTGCTGTTCACGGCCGACCGCCCAAGCTACGGTAGCGCAGCCTTGCGGGTGGGAGACTGGATCTACGCATTTGGCTGCAGGCCAGCCGATGCCTTTCAGGCTGACTGCTTCGTCGCGCGCGTGCCCGTGGACCAGATGGGAAACGAGACGGCCTACCATTTCTATCGCGGAGGCGGCGAATGGACGAGCAATGCGGACGAGGCTGGTGCCATTGCCTCGGCCAATGCGCCGCTGTCGGTCCGATGGGACGAGCTGAGCGGCCTGTATTTGATGACTTACGTGCCGCCGCTAAGCAGCGAGCTCACCCTACGCACGGCGCAGGCGCCCGAGGGGCCGTGGTCCGAGGCCCGCGTGCTCGCGCGGTGCAAGATCCCCGACGACGATCCTGGCGCGGTGTGCACAGGCGGCCTGCAGCATCCGGAGCGAGGTGCCGCGCTATTTTCGCTGAGCTATGGCGTGGTCTCGCTCAGCGACGATGCCCCGGCGCGCATGGCTGCCGCGCCCACGGCCTACTGGCCGCGCCTGGTCGAGCTCGATTTGCCGTAGAGACGCCGACCCAGCGCGTGCCATCGACGAGCACCCACTGAAAACGGCGATCAGTCGCTGCGCACCCAGCCGTTTCGCAAGAGGTTGCCGCGACCGGTCGGCCACAGAAGGCAGTTGTCGCTCGAGCCGGGCACGGTGTAGACGCGCGCGCATTCCTCGTGATCCTCGGCGTCCTTGAGCGAGACCGCGATCTCGAGCTGTCCGTCGCCGTCCACGTCACCGATGCTGGGCACAGCCATGGCGCCGCGCCGAGGCAGTGGCAGGCCGTGCAGCAGATTGCCCGCGGCATCGAGCACGAACAGGGCTCCGTCGCCGTCCTCGGTTCCGTAGGAGCCGAAGACCACCTCGGGGATACCATCGCCCGACAGATCGGCGATGACCACGCCGCCCGTCAGCACCGTGTCCTGCGTGGTGTAGGAGATCTGCCAGAGCGGCTCTCCTTGGGCGTCCACCGCGTGGATCTGCCCGTCAAAACCAGCGAAAACGACCTCCAGACCGTCCCGCGTGGCATCGAGGTCGGCCACGGCCACCTGGTTGGTGGCTCCGACGATGTTGTCGCCCAGATCCCATAGGCCGCCGCGATAGTCCGCAAAGTGCACGGGCTCCATCCAGTCCTCGAGTCGACTGGCGTCCGGCCGCACCACCCACAGCGCCACGCCCTTGAGCCGGTCGGACTGGGCGGCGTTCTGCACGCTGGCGAGCAGGATCACCTCGGTGCTGCCGTCGCCGTCCAGATCGGCAATGGCGGGCGGCGTGTTGGTGAAATGGGCCTGCAGAGCGGTCTCCTCGTCGTCTGCCCAGCCCTGCTGGGCCGCGGCCAGATCGTGCAGGTAGCGAACCCCGGGCGTCTTGGCCGAGGGGAACATCGAATGGGCATCGAAGGCCTCGCCCGTGCCTTGGTGGATGCTCACATAGGCATTGTCGTGGGGCGCCACCACGTCGTGGCGGCCGTCGCCGTCCAGATCGCCCACGGCGAGGTTCTGATCGTAGGCGCCAGCGAGATAGCAGCGGTCGTCGATCTGGCAGCCGCTGGTGCCCGAGGCGAGCGGCGGAAAGCCCGAGATGGGCGCGCCATTGGCGCCAAAGGCGTGGATCACGTCGTCTGGACCGCCGTTTGTGGTGGCCACGACGATGTCGAGCTGCCCGTCGCCGTCGACGTCACCCGCGGCAATGCTGCGCATCTCGTCTTCCCAGGCCACTGGAAAGCCGGGCGCGAGCTCGCCGTCGGCATCGAGCAAGTAGATCTGGTCGCGCGCGGCAAAGGCGATCTCCAGCCGCTCGTCGTCGCGAAAGTCGGCTGCGATGGCGCTGGCCCAGATGCGCCCGTCCGCGTCGTCGAAGCTCCAGCGGATCGAACCGTCGGCATTGAATGCGACCATGCGACTGCCGCGGGGCATCAAGATTTCGTTCGTGCCGTCGGCATCGATGTCGGCGATGGCAGGCGAGCCCAGCCAGCCCTCCTCCCAGCGCTGGCTCAGGGTCAGCACGAGCTCGGGCTCGGCGACCTCGGCGCTGCCGCCCCCTGGCGCGGTCTGACAGGAGGGCACGGGTGGAAGGGGCTCGCCGCCGCCCCCTGCTCCTGCGTGGCCGTCGTTGCCCTTGCCCGACGACTCGCCACCGCCGCAGCCCGCGGCCCAGCCCAGCAAGGCGAAGCCGACCGTCGCCAGCCGCACGCAATGCCTCAGTCGCTCGGAACCGATCATGACCTCTTCAGACTACCGAAGCGCGCGATCGTGGAACAGCAGCATCTCCAAAGAGCCAGGACCGCGGTTGAAGACGTAGTCGTGGGGCCCGACCACGACGTCCAGCTCGTGCTTCAGCCCGCGCTTGCCAAGGGCGCGCGAGATCGCCTGGTTGACCGAACGGTAGCCGTCGCGATCGCTGGTGAGCAGCCGAATGCGGAGCTGGGGATTTTGGGCTACGGCCTCGGCTGCCAGGCGCGCTACCGCCGACGCCTCGCCCGGCTCGAAGGCCGCTTGCAGCGCGGCCACCGTGGCAAAGGCGCGCGGCTCGGACAGGCCAATGAACAGCGCCGCCCGCCCGCCCAGGCTGACGCCGTCGATGCCCGTGGTCTCGGCCGTGCCGATGGCAGGCGCCTCGCGATAGACGCGCGGAAGCAGGTCCTTGACGATGAACTGCGCAAAGGGCTCGAACGCCTCCCAGGGCTGATAGCCGCTGAAGCGGCGCGGGATGTATGGGCAGACGACCACCATGCCTCGGTAGGGCTGAGCGGCGAGCAGCCCGTTTATCTCTGCCAGGCGCTCGTCGCTGACGAAGCCCTCGAAGTCTGCGGGCGCGAGCGGCGGGGCGTGAAGGCGTCGCACCGCGCGGCCGAGCGCGTAGTCGTCCAGCCAGCCGCGGGCTCCGCGGTCCGGGCCCTTGTAGACCTCGCCCTGGCCGTGCAGCGCCACCAGCACGGGAAGGCGGTGCTGCTCGTCGGCCCAAGCAGGGATGGCCACGGCCACGCTGAGCGCGCCGATGGGCGTGTCGGAGTAGCGCCATAGGAGCTCGCGAAGGGATCCTCGATGCGGGGCGTGCAAGCTCGACGGCGAGGCCGAGGCCGCGATCGGACGCGCGGCGGACTGCGGTGGGGCGGCGGAGCGCGCGGAAGCGGCAGCTGCTGGGGAGCCGCGCTTTGCGTGCGTAGCCGAAGGCGCGGGAGCAGAGGTCGCTGGCGAAGCCGCCACGGGATCGCCCCCCGTGGCCTCGTGATGGCGGCAGCCTAGCGGCCAGAGGAGCAGCAGGCACAGCGCGGATGCGAGGCGAAGTGACATGACGATTACCGCGACGGCTCGGGCACGACGGGCACGATCTCGATGTCTGTCTGCCCGCTGAGATCCATGGCAATGCCTGCGCCCAGCACGGCGGCCGAGCTGCCGAACATGACGCCGCCGATGAGCAGGACCTCGTTGGCATCCGTCTTGTCGGTCCCTTTGGCGTCGATCCCTATGACTCCACCCGTAATGAGGGTCACTAATCCGCCGATCGCACCGAGGGTGCCCAGTATCTCGGCGATCGTCCCGGTCGTGAGCAGCGCCGCGTTGCCTGGATCCACGGTCAGCTCCACCTCGCCCTCCTGGTCGAAGAGCTGAAAGAGCGACGAGGACGGCATGTCCGGGCTGACGACGTAGAGCGGCTGCCCTACGCGAGCGTCGACATATTCGTCACAGGGCGCGCGGCAGAGAATGGTGCTCACCCCAACCGAGCGAAGGCGCCCGTCTGGCAACGGTTCGAGCTTGTTGACGCCGTAGCCGCGCAGCTCGGTGCCGCTATCAGGGCTGTCGATGTGCACCTTGACGACGCCCGGGCCGGGTGGGACCACCATCCCGACGGCCTGGGCCTCGGCCATACCGATAGGCACGACGGGCTGCGCCTCGCCCGTGGACGCGGGCTTGGCCACGGCTGGCGCGCTCGGGTCCTCGCCAATGGGCACCACCTCCAGGCGCAGCAGGGCGCCGCAACCCTCGGGGGGCACCTCGTCGTCCGCGCGCGCGGCCTCGCAGGCGCTGGGATCGCCGTCTCGATTGAGCAGCTCGCGGCTAGCCGACTCGCGCGCGCCAGCGCTAGCGCCCATCACCTCCACGCCGCCGCCCACCTCGGCCTCGGCGCCCGCGAAAAAGGTGAACGAGCCCACAGTGAGCCCGGTCACCACGTGGGTGGCGCGCTGGCAGATCCCCTCGAGCGCGTCGGCGGGCACGCTGGCGCGATTGGCGTCGTAGCGGCCCACGATGGTCATGGCGACCTCGAGCTGACCGGCCTTCTGCAGCTTGGCCTCTAGCTTGGGGGCGCCGAGCGGCACCGTGGCGTAGAGCTCGTCGGCATTGCGGATGGTGATCCGGTCGTGCTTGAGCGTGATCGGGGTGTAGCGGTAGGAGCCCGGCACCCGGCACTGCGCGAGCAGCTCCATCTCGCAGCCAAGGTAGCGAACCGCCACCAAGTCGCGCTTGGCCAGCGCCTCCAGCGCGGCGCGGTCGGCCGCGGGCCACTCGATGATGAGCGGCTGGCGCTGGCTCTTGAGCACGCCGCACTTGGACTGGCCAACGGGCTCGTACGCGGGCGGCGCAGCCAACTCGGCCGCTGGCATGGCCCCGCCGCACCCTAGGCAAAGCAACACGAAAGCCGCGCACGCTCGCGAGGCAGGTCCCATGCCGAGACGGTGTAGGCGAACCCGGCAGCGGACGCAAAGGTGGAAGCCGCAGAAAACGGGGACAGACTACTTTTCTTTCAGAAAAGCAACCTGTCCCCTTTTTCCTCTCAGCCCTCTAGCTTGCTCGCCTTGGCAAAGCGCTCCGAGACGTCTCCCCAGTTGATGAGCTCGGTCCACGCCTTGAGGTATTCGCCCCGCTTGTTCTGGTACTTGAGGTAGTAGGCGTGCTCCCAGACGTCCACCACGAGAAGCGGCACCACCGACCAGATGGCGAGCTTCTCGTGGTTCTGGCACTGCAGCACCACCAGCGAACGATCAAAGGGATGCCAGCCCACGATGCCCCAGCCGCTGCCCTCCACGCTCTTGGCCACGGCCACGAGCTGCGCGGTGAGCTTGGCTACATCGCTAAAGGCCGCGCCGATGGCCGCCTCGAGCTCTTTGCTCGGCTGCCCGCCCTTGCCCACGGGCGCCATGTTCCGCCAGAACAAGCTGTGCAATAGGTGCCCTGAGGCGTGGAAAGCGAGCTTCTGCGTCCAGTGATCGACCAGCTTGAAGTCGCCCGTCTCGCGCGCCGCCGCGAGCTGGGCTGCCGCAGCGTTGGCCCCCTTGACGTAGCCCGCGTGGTGCAGGTCGTGATGCAGCTCGACCGTTTTCGCGTCCATCACGGGCTCGAGCGCGTTGGTGGGATAGGGCAGCGGGGGCAGCGTGTA
Organism: uncultured Polyangiaceae bacterium; assembly: GCA_964441055.1. Classification (GTDB taxonomy): domain Bacteria; phylum Myxococcota_A; class Polyangia; order Polyangiales; family Polyangiaceae; genus JACQWT01. Next base: position 12,938 of record CAYTYV010000078.1, read on the forward strand.
CTCGCCGGGCATGGTGCTCTCCGTGGCTGGGGACTGGGCGCCAGCGCCGCTCGTCGGCGCCAACGCGCCCGATGGCGCGCCGCGCTGGCATCCGGCCATGGGCAGGAACAAGAGCCCGCCGACCGCGATCGCGCCCTCGAGCGCCTGCCGACGCGAGATGGCGCCCGCGGCGCCGTGAGGCGGCTGCTCGTCCAGCGCTGGGTCCCATTTGTCCATGACGGGACCTATATGATCATCGTTGCGGTGGATCGCAAGCCGAGCTGGCATGGATGTACATAGCTCCGACGGCGCACGCGAGCACGACGGCGGCAGCGGACCCACGTGGGACCGCGCGGGGCCGAACCCACGGACCGCGCGGGGCGGAGGATGTGACAGAACCACAACCAGCCGCTAGACTCACCTCTAAGAGGTAGGAGATGACCTTCAACGTGATCCTGGAGCCAGCCGATGAAGGCGGCTACAACGTGAGCGTTCCTGCCCTCCAGGGGTGCTTCACCCAGGGGGCGACGCGCGAGGAGGCTTTGGCCAACGCGCGCGAGGCCATCCTGTGCTTCCTCGAGGGCCTCGAGAAGGTGAATCAGATCCGCTCCGGTCCAGACGCTACCATCGCCCAGGTCGAAGTATCCCAGTGAGCAAGACCTTCAGCGGTCGGCAAGTCATCGCTGCGCTTCGGCGGATCGGGTTTGTCGTCGATCACCAGCGTGCTACAATAGATGCAGAAGTCCGGACCGCGTGTCGGGGTTCGTCCGCGTGGTAGGCGTCGGTTTCGTCCCGAGAAACTTCACGCGGACGAGGGCTACGACTACCCGCGATGCCGCGCTGAGCGCAGCAATCGCGGCATCGCCCATCGCATCGCCACGGGGGCGTCGAATCGGGCGAGCAACTGAGCCGCCATCGTTGGGCGCTGGGCGGCACCTTAGCTTGACTGCATCGGTTTTGCCGCTTGTGCATCCGCTACAAGCGCCGTGCCGACATTCATCTTGGGCTTCGCCACCTCGTGTGCGCGCTTGTTTTCATCAACTTCCTCCCATGAGGTTATGCAAGACGCTCCTAGTAGACCCCCTTCCCCTTCCAGTGGTTGTACGGGTCGATATCCGCCTTCTGATGATCGAAGAACGACTTCGGCCCGAAGAAGTTGAACGTCCCGCGATAGCGTTCATCGTGCACGAGATCCCCGTTTTCGTCGTATACGGCCTCCCGATGACCGTCGGCGCTGACGTACTTCGAGTTGTTCCAGGGATCGTGGAATAGCGACCCGAAAAACGACTGCTTTTCATACCCAAGCGCGATTGCCTCAGCCTCGGTCTTCGGGATGTTTGTGTTGAGAATGCCGCGGTACACTGAATGGGCAAGCGCTCTCTCGGTCAGGTATTGCTCCGCGAAGTCTGGATTGCTGAACAGTTTTTGCACGGTCTGCTCCGAGATGCTCTCCCCCGTGATTTCTTCGAAGCGCTCGATCGACTCGCTGAGCTCCATCCCCGTCATCATCCGGAATTCGTGCTCAAAGGCAGTGTCTTGCGACGAGCCGATGTGAACGGTCGTGCACCCGCCGATGATGTTCCCTCCTCGCTGCGTGGGGTCGCCGATGCGCGCCGCGGGGAGGCCTTCGATCGTAACGGTGTTCTCTCCCCGGCTGATCGCATCGACGCCATCCGAAGGAGCACCCGCGCAGACGCAGCGATCACCCTCCCGCGCCGCAGGCAACCCCGCGATAAGGACGGTTGTCGCACACGGCGGGCCGATCGGGAGCCCAGGAGAGGGGGCGAGCGGGCAGACGTGAAGGTCCGTGTGTCGCGCGGCGGCTGGGTCAAGCGGCAGGGGGCTGATCTCGGCAATCTCGTCGATGTTCTGCGTCGGCAACAAATCCCCCTTGAAGCCCGAGGGGTTGAGGCCTCCGACCTCAAGCGCTCGCCAGGTGAAATCGATGCAGTTGTTCGAGAGCCCGTTGTACCGCATGCTGAAGCCGAAGGCGGTCGGGTCCTGGCCAAAGTCCAGCATCGCGCGGTACTGTTCTTGTGTGACTGGTATCGTCCGCGCAGACCTTCGGGTGAGGTAATTGCTGCTGTCATCGAAGTAGACTTGGCCCGGGGCGAACGGGTCACCTTCGTGCTGCTCGTCGGGGGCAAAGCCGAAGCTCCTCGACTCTCCCTGATCGTCGGTGACCGCGTACCACATATGGCCGAATGTCGACTTCTCTCCCGACGCCAGCGGCGCCCCTCTGCCGACAACGTTGATGGTTACGGTCGGCATGTTCGGCCGCTGGCGAGAGGGTCCAGGCGCGTCGAACTCACGAGGCGCCCCTTCGAACTCGGGTGATCTTCTGTGCTCGACCACGCCGGAATTCGACCTTGAAGGTCCACTCGCCGAGTTCTGGAAACTGAAAGCAGTTTGAGAATGTCATCGTGATCGCGCTGTCATCGGGCGCTGTCGACTGTCTCCACAGGATCTCGAGCGGATCTGTTCGCGGGGACCACTTGCTCGAGTCGGGGAAGACCTCAAAGGTGAACGTCCCACCGGCGATGTGGGCCTCAAGCGGGCTCATCCCGAGGGAGACCTGCCCCCTCAGGATCGCCGTCCGTTGGTGTTTGGGGAAGAGTTCTGGGTACGCGGCGAAGAGCTGCTTGGCGCGCTCTTGTCGTGGGTCGGGGGTCGTCATGGGTGGCTCGTGGGACGCGCGAAGGACGAGGCGTCATGGGCCGCCAAGCCGTGTCGCTGGGATCCGCAGGTGGCGCACGAGGGGAGGACGTGTACGCATTGGGGTTTGCCCGCAGGATTCAGGGGAGAATACGCGCGACCCTGAGCGCCGGGTAGCGAACCATGTCCGCAAGGAAAAAAACTCACTGTTCATCTCCTCTGCATCCTCCCGGGTGGTCAAGGGGGTTCGGCGCCGCTGGTAGTGCCAGCCGCGCCCGCCTGCGCTACTCTCGGCTGGGCTTCTTCCGCGCCTCCTCCAGCGCCTTCCGCACGCGCTCACGCAGGGCGCTGTCCTGCGTTCTCTTCTTCAGCCAAACCCGCTCGATCGGCATCAGGGCCTCGCGCGGCAGCTGCAGCTCCTCAAGCGTGGCCTCGGCTGTGCCGCGCTCCACGCTCACGTTGATGCGGGCGTATTCCTCGACATCGATGGGACCACGCTCCTCTTCGAGCTGCTTGACGTAGGCTTCGTCCTGGGCGCGGAAGCGCTCCATGTCGCCGCAGGACAAATCGTCGGCGACGACCGCCTCCCAGTGCTTCTGCAAGGCCTCCCAAACTGGCGGCTCGAGATCGTTTTCCTTGAGAATGGCTGGCGAGTCGTCCGGTCGGCAGTGCAGCTGGGCGAGAATGGCGGCACAGCGCTCGATCGGGAAGTCCTCCAGCGGCAGCTCGGGCTCGGACGGGGGCGGCTCGGGCTCTGCTGGTTCCGAGCTCGGTGGCGGCGGGGGCTCGGTCTCGGCCTCAGCCTCCTCCACTACCGGCTTGGCATGTCGCTCCAACATCGTAGGGGTGGCCAACGGCCCGAGCAAAGGAGGGGCCGCAACGGCGTCGGGATCGTAACGCTCCTGCGAAGGTTCTTGCGCTGAGCTGGAGCCGCTCGACCCTGCAACTTCGTCGTCATGGCGAGCACGCGACTCCGCAGGCGTCCAAGACGGCTCGTCCTCGATGCCGCCCCATCGCGAGCCTACCAGCGACTCCAAAGGAGTGGCGTCTTCGCCCTCACCGGGCTCAAGCCGGTCGCTGGACGGAGACTCGCTTTCGCCCGTGTGACCGAAGGGCCAGTACGCGGCAATCGGCGAGGATACCGCTACGGCGATAGTCTCGCCCTCGGTCGGCAGGGCGGGGCCGTCCTGCTCGCTTTCGGGCGAGCTAGATCGCTGCGAGCCCACCTCGTGCTGCCCATCCTCGGACCAGCCTGCTTGGTCCGCTCCGCCCAAAGGTGCCCCGTCGCCCTCGGTGGCCTCGCGAAAGGGTAGAGCGGGCCCCTTGGCGCTCCCCCCGTCCGCGACCAGCAAGGTCTCCCCGTCGGTGGGCGCGCGCTCGTCCTCATCGGTGTTGGACTCGCTTACCAGGATTCGGCCCTGCTCGCCCTGCCGTCTCAGCACGACGCTTCCCCGCCACACCAGCGTGCAGCACGCTCGGTCGGTGTCGATCCACAGGGTGTCGCAAGCCAGCGCCAAGGGCTCGGAGCCACTCAAGCGCTCGACAACCACGCGCAGCCTAGTCCCGCAAAGTCGCGTGCTCAAGTGGGGGTGATGCTGAAGCAAGCCATCCAAGGCGATCCACGGATCGGAGGCCAACGTCGCGACTTGCTGGTCGGCGGGTGCCACGTTGAAGTATGCGGGATCCAGCTCTCGCGGTAGCGGGGTCGCAGCCCAATCGCTCGGCGGCCAATCCGATGTGCTGCCTCGGAGGCGACGAGCCCGTGAAGGCCAATGCGATGCCTCGGGGCCGAAGCCAATCGGCGTGAAGCTGTCCTCAGGCCCAGACAAGCGCACGCCAAGCGGCTGCAGATTGGGGATACGGCGCCTTCCGCGGGCATCGGGCCGGGCCGGAAAGGCCATGCCCGCCGGGTTCGACCTGCCGAGCCCGCGAGCCGCGCGCTCGTAGCGCAGGGGCATCTTGGAAAACGGTCGGCCGTGCTCCAGGCGGCCCGAGCGCGTCCACCAGCGGTCGCACCACACATCCATCGACTTGCCAACGCCTTCTACCTCGAGCCGAGCCACGACCGAGCGAATCTGCGTCCCCGGGGGTGCAAATGCCGACCCCACGAGAAGCACGTCGGCGTGCTTTTTGAAGGGTACGAGATCGGTGCTGGCGTAGAGGCTGCGCGTCGGATCGTCGTTCCAATGGTTGTCGGCGTCGTTCGGCTCCTCCTGGATCTCGGCCAGGGGTGACTCGCCCGGCTCGAGCCG
>CAYTYV010000079.1:0-17713 GCA_964441055.1 uncultured Polyangiaceae bacterium
CTGATGCAACGTGGGCAGCGCTCGGCGGACGAGCTGCTCCTCACCCGGAATCGACGCCGCAGCGCCCGCCGGGGCTGCGCCATGGTGCTGGGCGGCCGGACGTGGTGCCACGGTGCATCCTACCCGGCGCGTTCCTTGCCGACGTCGTCGTCCGCCTCGACGCCGATGCGCGTCTGCTCGCCGCTTTCCCCGACCGTGGTCGGATGCGCCTGGCGCAGCAAGATGCGGGCCTCGGCGTCCTCGTCCAGCAGCGTCGCGAGCTGATCCTTGAGCCAGTCGATGTCCTCGCTGGACAAGAGGCGGGCGTAGGGCGCGACCGCCGCATCAACTTCAGCGGCTACGAAGGGATCGCGCAGCAGGGGATGGGACACGGCGAGCAGGCGGGCGAACTCGGTGAGCGAGCTTGACCAAGATCATTGTGACACAGCACCGATCGCTACACAATGTGGCGATGCATCTGCGCATCATCGAAGTACCGTGTTTCTCGGACAACTACGCCTATCTCGTAGCGCGTGGGGATCGCGCCGAGGCCCTGGTGATCGACCCGTCGGCTTCCGGCCCCGTGGTGGCGGCGCTGGAGCGCGAGGGGTGGACCGCGGCGGCGGTGCTGGCGACCCACCACCACGGCGATCACGTCGGTGGCATCGCCGAGCTGGTGGCTCGATATCCGGCCATATCGGTGGCCGCCCACCGCTCCGACCGCGGTCGGGTGCCTGCGCAGAACGTTGAGGTCGAGCATCGCGGCGCCATCGAGATGGGCGGGCTCGAGGTCGTGCCTTTGCACGTTCCCGGCCACACCTCGGGCTCGGTGGCCTATCTCATCGATGACGCCGTGTTCACGGGCGATACGCTGTTCGTGGCCGGTTGCGGTCGGCTGTTCGGCGGGACGGCCGAGCAAATGCTGGAGTCGCTCGCTGGCACGCTCGCGCGGCTGCCGCCCGAGACCCGCGTTTTCTGCGGGCACGAGTACACCGTGACCAACCTGCGCTTCGCCCTCACGGTCGAGCCGAAAAACGCCGCGACGCAGGCCAAGCTCGACTGGGCCGAGGAGCAGCTCTCGGCCGATCGCCCGACCGTTCCTTCGACCATCGCCGAAGAGCTCGCCACCAACCCCTTTCTGCGCTGCGCGGAGCCCACTCTGGTCGAGCGCTACGGCCCCGGCTCGACCGTGGACGTGTTCGCGGCCGTGCGGCGCGCCAAGGATGCGTTCTAAGTCACGGCTCGCGATCCGGGAAATGCGGCTGAGGTGGTCGCGTCGAAGCCCCTCCACATTACCTTCACCCCGGCGGCCAGGTGCCCTCGGGGCCCTCGGTGCCAGGTGGCCAAGCTCCTGAGCCGTAGCGACGGAGGCGGGTCCAGCGCAAGTACAGCCCGTGAGGAGGCGCCGTGACGCCAGCATCGCTGCGGCGGCCGGTCTCGAGGGCACGCGCCACCGTGCCGCGCTCGAGCCGGCCGCAGCCTACCTCCACGGCAGTGCCGACCAGGATGCGCACCATGTTGTGCAGAAAGCCGTCACCCACGACGTCCACCGCGACCAGCTCGGGCGCGCGGCCCAGCAGCGTGACCGCGGTGTGGGCCATGGACCGCTCGGTGTGCTGGCGGCGGTCCCGAGCGGAGCGGAAGGCGTCGAAGCGATGCGTGCCGCGAGCGGCCGCCATCTCGTCGCACAGCCGTTCGCGCACCTCGGCGTCTGCCACGGCCGCCACTCGCCAGGCGCGCCCCGCCCAAAAGGGAGTGCGTAACCGGCTGCCCAGCAGCAGGTAGCGGTACCACTTGAGCACGGTCTCGCGTCGGGGATCCAGCCCGTCGGGCGCGACCGCTGCGGACTGGATGGCCACCGAGTCGGGCAGGTAGCGGTTGACCCCGAGAACCCAGGCCCGCGTGGGCATGACTCGCTCGGTGTCGAAGGCCACCCGCTGGCGTTCGGCGTGCACGCCCGCATCGGTGCGGCTCGCCACCCTCAGCCGGTCGATGCTCGGATCGAAGTGCCGTAGACCCGAAAGCAGCGCGCCTGCCACCGTGGCGCGGCCACGCTGCGCGGCAAAGCCCGAGAAGGCCGAGCCGTCGTAGGAGACGGCCAGTAAGATGGTTCGCCGCTCGTGGGGGAAGGTCATGGGCAATCGCCTTCCCGTTTTGCCACGGCGGCTAGCGCACGACTGCCGAGATCCTAGTCGGCGTTGGGCTAGGCCCCTGCGCCCGCGCCGCCGGTCGCTCCGCCGCCGCCGCCGCCGCCCGCCGTCCCGCCCGTGCCGCTTTGGCCATAGAGGTTGCCGTCGAGGCAAAGCTGGTACCGGGCCTGCGCGCCGTTCTCGGCATTCGCGCAGCAGGGCTCGCTTGGATTGGCCTGGCACTGCGCGTGGAAGTCCGACGCCGGGGTCTTGGGGTCCGAGTCCGCGACTGTGCCCGTGCAGCGGGTGAACTCGCGGTTGATGAGCTCGGTGCAGCATGCCGGCTCGGGCAGAATCCAGCCGTTTCCGTCGTCGCAGGCGGTGATCTGCTGACAGGCGTCGGGCTCGCCGGGGGCGGCCGTCGCGTCGCACTCGGCGTCGAAACCCTCGCCGAAGCTGCAGGCGCCGAGCACGAGCGCGCTCGCGCTGGCGACGACGAGCGCTGCGGCGGCAAGACCCGCCCGGTTCGGCAGTGCGTCTCCGAGGCGTGTTGGCGAAAGTCTCATGGCTACCTCGTCTTGAAAACGATGGGGACGTTGACGACCACGCAGCCCTTCTCGGGTTTGGGATACGACGTGCCGCGGAACTTGCCGAGCACGCATTGGGCGAGTTGGGGAGAGCCAACGGTGTCGCTGACGATCGAGGCGCCACAGACGCTGCCGTCCGAGCCCACCCGTACGCTCACCCGTAGGGTTCCGGCAGCCGTTTCCGAGCGCAAGGTTCGATTGTAGCAGCCGTGGGCGAGATTGGCCTGGGAGGCCACTTTGGACTCGAGCGCGGCCGTGGACACCCCCTTGCCGCAACCGGAGCACACGCCGCTACCTGCCTGTCGCTGGCCTCGGGTCGGCCCGGCCTCAGCTGCATCGGCGGCATCCGGTCCCGCATCCTCGGGCTCGGGCTCGGGCGGTGGTGGCGGCGGCGCGTGCACGGGCGCCGGGTCGGTGGAGGTGGGCTCGGTCGTCGCGGCCGTCTGGGCCTGAGCGGGCGGCTCGCCCGAGCGGCACTGTTTCCAAAACAGCAGCAAGCCGCCGCTCAGCAGCACCAGCGCGGCGATGCCGACGATGTAGGGGCCGTTGCTACCGGCATAGCCGGGAATGAGCGAAGGTCGCGGCGGAAACGTGGACAGACGGCTCGACGGGGGGGCCGACGAGTGCCGGCTCGCGGGCGGACGCGACGAGTAGCGGCTGGAGGTGGGAGTGCGATCGTGGCTGGACAACGGCCTACCTGTTCGCGCAACAAGGACGATGTGTGAGTGAGAAGGAGTGTAGCCGGCCGGCGAGCCAACACAAGAGCCTTGCTACCGAGCCGCTTCCCGCAGCGCCTGCTTCGGCGGCGGGCTACGGAGCCTGGTAGATCGACACTGCGGTATCGCCGTAGCGCTTCGTCGCGAGCCCGACCGCACCAGCGAGCAGGGGCGGCTCGTCGCGGCGCGCGTGCTCGAGCACCAGCCGAGCGCCAGCAGTCAGCAGCTCAGGCCGGTCGAGCAGCCGGCGAAGCACCGCCGCGGCTGCGGCCGCCTGAGCGTAGGGCGGGTCAGCCAGCACGAGGCCATACGGCCCCGAGCGGCCGATGGCCACCCAAGCTCGGGCTAGCTCGCAGCCCAGCACGGTCGTTCGGTCGCGCAGCTCGAGTTCGCCGAGGTTGTGCTCGATAGCCCTCCGCGGCGCGCGCGCTCGTTCCACCAGCACAGCATGGGCCGCGCCGCGCGAGAGCGCCTCGATGGCGAGCGCGCCGCTTCCCGCGTACAGGTCCAGCACCCGTAGGCCGTCGAGCGGTCCGAGCGAGGAAAACAGCCCCTCGCGAACCCGATCCGAGGTCGGCCGAGTGCGCGCTCCCCGGGGGGCCCTGAGTCGGCGGCCACGCAGCGCTCCGGCGACGACCCGCATGGTGGATGAGGCCCGCCGGGCCGGCTGCTCGGCGGCCCGCTGCTAGAAGCGGTAGGTGAACTGAACGTGCTGCACGGTCGGGCCCACCGCCGGCTCGATGGACCAGCGGCTCTGCTCCGCGCCCGCGTCGCCCTCCTCGCCGTTTCCGCCGGTCAGGCTGCTGGTACCCAGCAGGTAGCCACCGACGCCCGCGGCCACCGCGGCCAGGGGGAAGGTGATGGCTTGGACGACCTCCATGGTGCCCGCCCGGCTGCACTTGTCCTTCATGGTCTCGGGTGTGTAGGCCATCGGCACATCCCGAACCTCGGTGTTGTTGTCGGCTTGGTCACATACGTTTTGGTCGCTGGCGAAGCCTTTGGCGTAGTTCTGGAAGCCCTCTTCGTTCTGAATGGCGTTGACCTCCAGCGCCGCCCAAAGGCCGATGGCCCCAGCCGTCACGCCCGCGCCCACGCTGAGGAAGCCCCCGAGCATGCGCATGTCGACCGGCTTCTCCACCGCCTTCTTGATCAAGCTCAGGTTGAGGTCGGCGGTGGTCGCCGGCCGCACCGTGACAGCGCCTTCGGCGCTCTCATAGCCCGGCGCCTTGATGAGCACCTTATGCGTTCCCGCCGGTAGCTGCACGGTGCGCCCTTCGGCGGCGATGGCGCCCATGGGCTGGTCGTCGATGTACAGCTGGCCGTCCACCCCGCCTGCTTGGATGCGCGCGTAGCCCATGGGCGGGCCCCCCGCCACGGCCCGAAAGGCCTCAGCCGCCACCTGGATCAGGGCATCGTCGGTCGCCTCGGTGAGGTTGGCGCTGTAGTGCAGCGGGACGGTGTTCGTTCCCTTGCCGCGCACGAACAGGTTGAGCTTGCCCACCACGAAGTCCTCGTCCAGCCGGATGGTGCACCACAAGTAGCGGTCGGCCTTGATGACCTCAGCGATGCGCGCCTCGCAGGCGGCGTCGATGGGCTCGGAGCACTTCATCTGCAAGGCCAGAAACTCCAGCGACTGGGTTCCCTCTCCCAGCGACCAGCCCTTGGAGTCGCGCACGGCCTTGCGCAGCGCGGTGGTCAAGGCCTCGGCCTGGTCGAGCGCGTCGTCCGACTTGACCGACAGCACGGTGACGGGCAGGGCGTCCTGTCCCGGCGGGTCGGCACGCGCGGTTGCGCTTGCCGCTATCGCCGCCAAGGCGAGCAACCCGAGGACCCACCTTCGGTCCGCCGCCCGTCCCCATCGTGCCCGAACCACCGTCGTCTTCTGCGCTGTAGCCATCAGGTTCACGTTACCTAGGTTTGCCGGTCAGGCGCAACTAGCTGATCTCAATCTTGGTCCACATTTCCCTGCGCATGCGCGCCTTGCGCTTGTCGCTGTGGGCGACCAGACGCGCCGCCCCCCAGGCGGCCAACAGCTGTCCCTCCTGGCCCAAGGCCGGCAGCACCGAGGAGCCGACCAGCAGGGTGCGCTCGATGGGGCCGCGGATGGGCTCACCGCCCAAACCCAGGTAGCCGGGCGGATCGACCTCGTACTGCGGCTCGGCTGCCTCGGCGCGCGGGCCCGCCTGGCGTAGCACCGTGCGCTCGATCGGCTGCCAGCCGCCGTCCTCGTAGCGCCATACGGGCAGACCGTCATGGGGCGAGTCCACCAGCCGAAGGTGACGCTCGAGGAAGGGAAGCTCCTGGCAGAGGCGCCCCACCACGTGGCTGCGCGCCTCACGCCGTTGGACTCCACCGCGGTCCGACAGCAGTATCTCGGCCACTAGCAGCTCCTCGTCGGACGCGGAGCTCCCGGCCCGCTGCAGGTGGATGGGCGGGCTGGACGCATCGTCAGCGCCCCGCTCGCCGAGCAGGAAGGCCTCGCGACCGAGCGCGGCCGGGATGGCGGCCCGTCCGACGACCAGCGAGACTACGAAGCGCCAGCCGGTCGTGGTGATGCGTGGCCACTCCCGCTGGGCCCGCTTGGTGATGCCCACCCCGCCCGCCAGGGCCGCCAGCTCCTCGCCGGTCATGTCCGCGATGACGAAGCCAGCGCCGATGGGGCCGCCCTCGCCGTCAACCTCCACCGCCGCTACCGCCCCGCGCCGCACCTGCAGGCCCACGGCGCGCTCGTCCATCTCCAGTCGTCCGCCGTTGGCGGTGATGCGCTCGAGCAGCAGGTCCTCGAGCTCGCGGCGGCCGCCGGCCAGCGTCACGGGGCCACGGATCCACGAGCCGTGTAGTCGCGCCACGGCGAAGGCCGGCGGCATGCCCGCCAGCGCTGTGGCGAAGCGCACCGAGTGAGTCACGATGCGCCGATAGGGATGGTCGCGCGGGAAGTCGGCCAGAAGATCCGCGTGCAGCTCGGCGCGAGCGTAGGGCAGGGTGGCGGCGATGCGCCCGGTCTCGCGGCGCTCGAGGAAGGTCCCGGGAGGCCAGACCGCATCGCGGTCGAAGGCCGCGTCCGCCGCCACCGTGACCCTGGCCAGGTCGCTGTACAGATCGCCGACCAGTCGCCGAACCTCGGGAAACTCCCGCTCGAGCTCGCGGCGGAACCGGGTGCTGTCCGGCGGCACCTCGAAGCGGCGCCCTGGCATCAGCACCTGCATCATCGGCACCGCAGCGCGGATTTTCTGCTTCCAACTTTGGCTTTGGGCCAGCTCGCCGATCACCCGGCGCCAGACCGGCGTGGTCGCGCCCAGCATGGGGTCGGCATGGCGTCGCAGCGCGCGCCCTTCGACGGTGTACTCGGGGGGGCGCTGGTGCTGGCCCAAGAGCAGGACCGTGAAGTCGCGTCGCGCGAGCAGAGCGGCCGCGGTCAGCGCGCCCAGCGACCGACCCAGTACCACGACGTCGTAGAACCGCTCCGGCATGGCTGCTGGCCTTTTCGCGTCGGCACGCCGCCCGGGTCGCCTCGCGGCTAGCCGTCGGCCTCCCCGAGCTCGGGCGGCCCGGCGGCCTCGACCAAGCCGAAGAACGGCGAGACCCCTTGCAGCTCGGCGCGCACGCGGCCGTCGGGTTGACGGGGGGGCAGGATCGCCAGACGGCCTTCGGCGATCCAGCTGAGCACGCGGACCAGCAGGTAGTGCTCCCATTCGAGCAGCCGATCGGCGAGCTCGGCGCGAGTCTCGTGCTGCTCTACGCCGACGGCGCACTGCGCCAGCACGGGTCCGGTGTCCACACCCTCGTCCACCAGGTGGACCGTGCAGCCCGTGATGCGCACGCCGTAGTCCACCGCCTGCTTTTGGGCGTCGATGCCGGGAAAGGACGGCAAGAGCGCCGGGTGGATGTTGACCACCCGGTGCGGGAAGGCTCGGAGGAAGGTGGGCGTGAGCACGCGCATGAAGCCGGCCAGCACCACCCACTCGGCGCCGGCCTCGCCAAGCACTCGAACCAGCTCGGCATCGAAGTCGGCCCGCTCGGCAAAGGCGCGGTGGTCGACCACGACGGTCGGGACCCCGGCTTTGCGGGCGCGCGCTAGCCCGGCGGCCTTGGCCTTGTTGGAGACCACCGCGCGAACCTCCGCCGCCAGCTCGTCAGCGGCGACCGCGTCCAGGATGGCCTGGAGGTTGCTGCCCCGTCCCGAGATGAGCACCCCGAGCTGAAGTGGAGACGCCATGGCGGCCGAGTCTAGCCCGAATTGCGTCTCCCGTCGGCCCAAACGGGCCATCGGGCTCGACGACGGGCCGACAACCCCCCTCTCAGTCGAAGATCGCGCTCAGTCGAAGATCGCGCGCTCGGTCCTCGCTTGCTCGACCTCGCCGAGCAGCCAGGCCTCCTCGCCCAGCTGTCGGCAAGCGTCCAGGGCGCAGTCGGCGGCTTCGGCAGCCACCACCGCCACCAGGCCTACCCCGAGGTTGAAGGTGCGCCGCATCTCATCCTCCTCGACCGGCCCGGCCTGCTGCAACAACTGGAACAGCGGTGGCCGCGGGTAGCTGTCGAGGTGGATCCGGGCCGCCAGTGAGGGCGCGAGCGCGCGGGGCAGGTTGTCGCGGAGCCCGCCGCCTGTGATGTGGCTCAGGGCGTGGAGCCCGGCGCCGCAAGCCTTTGCGAGCGCGGCCACCGCGGCCGCGTAGATGCGCGTTGGTCGCAGCAGCGCGTCAGCCACCGTGCAGCCGAGCTCGCCGAGCACCGCGTCCCAGCCCAGCCCCTGGCGCTCGCGGAGGATACGGCGCACGAGCGAGTAGCCGTTCGAGTGAAGCCCGCTCGAGCCGAGCGCCACCAATAGGTCGCCCGGGCGCGTGCGCGCACCCCCGAGCATGTTCGCCCGCTCGACCACCCCCACGGCAAAGCCCGCCAGCTCGTATTGGCCCTCGGGGACCATGCCGGGAAGCTCGGCGGTCTCGCCTCCCAGCAGCGCGCAGCCGGCCTGAGTGCAGCCCGCGGCCACGCCCCGCACGACGGCCTCGGCCACGTCCACGTCCAGCTTGCCGGTGGCGAGGTAGTCCAGGAAGAACAGCGGACGGGCGCCCGTGGTCACGACGTCGTTGACGCACATGGCCACGAGATCGATGCCCACCGTGTTGTGTCGGCCGGTGGCGAAGGCGACCTCGAGCTTGGTGCCCACGCCGTCGGTGCCGCTGACCAGTACGGGCTCGCGCAGGCCCTGGGGCAGCGTGCACAGGCCGGCGAAGCCGCCCACGTCGGCGACGACCTCCGGGGTTCGGGTCGCCCGGGCGAGCGGCGCGATGCGCTCGACCAGCTGATCGGCTGCATCGATGTCCACCCCGGCATCACGGTAACTGAGCGGTGCCATGAACGGGGACCTGCCATGGAAGCCCGGAGACGGGAATAGGCCTACTTGTGAATGATCACCACCGTTCCCCGGCTGGTGTTCACGCCGTGCCAGCCTTCCGGCACCTGCGGCTCGGTCCACAGAAACAGCCTGCGCGAGTCCACCGGTGCCAGGTTGATGCAGCCGTGGCTCCGCGGCATGCCGAAGACGTCGTGCCAGTAGGCGCCGTGGATGGCGTAGCTGGCCGTCAGGTACTGGATGTGGGGAACGTCCCGCAGCTTGAACAGCCCTTCGCCTCGACGGCGGGTCACGCCGTAGACGCCGTCGCCCTTGGTCGGCACGTAGTCGGGGTCGCCGGGCTGGAGCTGTTTTTCCGTGTTGAGTCGCCGCCCCGAGCCCTCGTCCGAGTCCATGGTGGCCGAGATGTGCTTGCTCTGAATGCGGAAGGTTCCTCGCGGGGTGGCCGTGGTCGTCTCGGGATCGCCGATGGCCGGCTTGCCCGTGGACACCAGCGTGGCATACACCGGACGCTTCCCCTCCCACATGGTCAGCACCTGGTCGCGCAGGCCGATCTCCACCCATTTGTGGCCGCGCTTGGCCACTTTGGGCCAACGAGCGGGCTCGAGCGCGAGGCTGGTGTCTTGGCGGTCGAGCCAGCGGCCGTCGGCGAGCTCGACGTACCGCCGTTCGTCGACCAAGCGCTGCTTGCCCGACAGCGCGTGGGCGCTTCCGTAGGGGGCATCGCCGACCGAGCTCACCTGCGCCCCGGCGATGCGGTACAGCCGCGCCCCCCGCTTGCGCACGAAGCCGAGCGGCAGCCGTAGCTCGCCGCCCAGCTCCACGCCGTGCCGCGGCGATGCCGAGTCGGGCTTGACCTTGGTGGTGGGGGCCAGGCGCAGATCGGTGGTGATGGCGAAGCGGCGGCGCAGCGACTCGGCTCCGGTCGGGAACGATCCGATGAAGGCCAAGCCGGTCTTGCGTCGGGCCCTGTCCGCGAACAGGGCGTACTCGGGCACGGAAAAGTCGCTGACGTTGGGGATCAGGCGCCTGCCGTCGCGCAGCCAGAACGGCGGCGGCTCGCGATCGCTCTCGGCGCCGAACAGCTCGCCGAGGCTCATCTCGGTCGAGTTCTTGCGGACGCCGAGCTCGCCGAGGCGCTTTTCCGAAAGCGGGACGCCGCGCGCATCGGTCGGCACGTCGTCGGCGCCGAGCTCCGCCACCTGGACCTCGTGGCGGTTTTCCTTGAACCACTCGAGGTGCTCGCCGAGCTTGAACTCCCAGCGGTACTGCTGGGCGGCCGTGGGGATGCGCAGATACAGCGGCAGCGTGGCGCGCACGAAGCCGTAGCGGTAGGGCAGGGGCTTGGATAGATCGGGCCGCTTGGCGGCGGCGCGCACCACGGGATCGTCGACATCGGTGGTGGCATCCTGGCCGACGCAGACGTAGCCGCGGGGCTGGATGGCGTACCAGCCGCCCTTGCAGCCGCGGCTCGAGTCGGGCTCCTTGGCGCGCTCGACCACCGCACCGAGCCGCAGGTAGCCGAGCCTGTGGGCGCCGAGGCGGGGCTTTTCGTAGACCGTGACCGCGAAGCCGCGCGCGCCCAGCCACGAGCGCTCGTCGGCCGGCGGTGGGCTCGGGGCAGCGGAGGCATCGGCGGTGTTGCTCGGGGTGAGGGCGGGCGTGCTGGCGGTGGCGTCGGCCGCGGGGGCGGCTGTCTGCTGTTCGCCGCAGGAGCCGAGGGCGCAGAGGCCGAGCGCGGCGCCGAAGCTCCAACGCGAGCGCGCCCGCCCCTCCGGGCGTTGCCGGGCACGCTCAGCACAGGCGCGGCTTTTCGGACCTTGTCGCATCTCGAGGGCTCTTGCTAAGGGGCTGCTGCGCTCCGTGCCTGACAGGGGAGCCGCTACGGCGAAGCGGGCTTTTGGGGGTCATCCCGGCGGGCTCCGAGGTCGTGGTCCGTTACGGGCTCGCGGGCGATCACCCGATGGTCGCGGCCGAGGAAGCGGTGCTTGGGGACCCGCACCTTGCCGATGGCCACGGCGAGCTGTCCGGTGGCCCACAGCCGCGCGGCCTCTTCGAAGCTCTCACCGGTCTGCTGGTAGGCCACCATGAGCAGCTCCTCTCCCGCCGGCTCGGGCAACCACCGGACCTCGAGCACCTTGTAGATCCGGAACTGGCCAGTGGACTCGGCCGCCACGACCACCGCCCCCGGCTCGAGATCTCGCCCCTCCGGGTCGGCCGAGGCCGGCACGGGCGGGCCCGGCGGCGGCCCTTCGGATTTGCAGGACGCCGCGGCCGCCAGGGCGGCGACGGCGAGGGCGAGGCGAAGCGGACGCACGCCCGTTGAGATAGCCAGCTCGACCGCGATCGGCAAGGGAGCTTGTCGCCGGGGAAGGGTTCGTGGCAATACCGCTGGACAGACAGGCGCGATGCCCGATCGGGCCCTCGGGTGGACCCAGACGGTGCCTATTGGGAGGCGGAGCCGTGGAGAAGATCCTTGTCGTCGACGATCAGCGCAATATGCGCACCACTCTGTCCATCATGCTGCGCACGGCCGGCTACGAGGTGGATGAGGCCTCCGACGGCGAGCAAGGCGCCGAGCTAGGCGCTACGGGCGCCTACCATCTGGTGATCACCGATCTGCGCATGGGCACGGTCGATGGCATCGACGTGCTGAGCGCGGTAAAAAAATCGTACGCCAACACCGAGGTCATCGTGATGACCGCATACGGCACGATCGAGAGCGCGGTCGAGGCGATGCGGCTCGGGGCCCACGACTACCTCCAGAAGCCCTTCACCGAGCAGGAGCTGCTCATGAAGGTGGACCGCGCCCTTTCCAGGCGGCGCCTGGCCCGCGAGGTGGAGCTTCTGACCAGCGAGTTCAAGGAGCGCTACCGCTTCGAGAACATCATCGGCCGCTCCGAGGCGATCCGCGCCGTCCTCGGGCGCATCGTGCGGGTGGCGCCCACCGACGCCACCGTGCTCATCACGGGCGAGAGCGGCACGGGCAAGGAGCTGGTGGCCAAGGCCGTCCACGCCAACAGCCGGCGGGCCGACCGCGCTTTCGTCCCGGTCAACTGCGCCGCCATCACCGAGACGCTGCTCGAGAGCGAGCTGTTCGGTCACGCCCGCGGGGCCTTCACGGGCGCGGTCTCGGCGCGGCGGGGGCTGTTCGAGGAGGCCGACGGCGGCACCTTCTTCTTCGACGAGATCGCCGAGACCACAGTGTCCTTCCAGGCCAAGCTGCTGCGCGTTATCGAGGATGGCCATATCCGACGAGTGGGTGAGAACAAGTACGTCGAGGTCGATGCCCGCATCATCGCCGCCACCAATCAAGACCTGCGCGGCGCGGTGCAGGCCAAGCAGTTCCGCGAGGACCTGTACTACCGGCTCAACGTGGCGCGCTTCGTCCTGCCTCCGGTGCGCGAGCGGCGCGAGGACATCCCGCTGCTGTTCCAGTTCTTCCTCGACCGCTACAATCTCAAGCATGGCAAGAACCTGCGCCCGGGCGACGAGGTGCTCGAGGCGCTGAGCGGGCGCGAGTACCCGGGAAACGTCCGCGAGCTCG
Organism: uncultured Polyangiaceae bacterium; assembly: GCA_964441055.1. GTDB lineage: Bacteria > Myxococcota_A > Polyangia > Polyangiales > Polyangiaceae > JACQWT01. Next base: position 12,309 of record CAYTYV010000079.1, read on the forward strand.
AGAACCTGGTCGAACAGGCCGTGGCGTTGGCCGCGGGCGATGTCCTGACCATCGAGGACGTGGTCCCTCCGGAGGAGGCCTTGCCGCGGCCCCACCAGGGCTCGCGGACCATGGCCGCTGTGGTCGAGGCCGCCGAGCGCGAGGCCATCGTGGCCGCGCTACGCGAGGCAAGCGGCAATCGCGAGCGCGCCGCCGAGTCGCTTGCCATCAGCCCCACCACATTGTGGCGCAAGATGACGCGGCTGGGCATCAAGGACCACGAGGTGTCCTGACGGGTTCTAGCGGCGGGAGGTTCGGAGCGGCTTTTCGTGCGCGTTGACCGGTTTGCCTACCATCTGCCGCCGGGACGGATCGCTGCCGTGCCCGCGCCCGAGCGCACCCAAGCGCGGCTACTGGTGGTGCACCGCGAGCGCCTCGAGCACGTCACGGTGCAGGCCATCGGCGAGCAGCTGCCGCCGGGCGCCCTGTTGGTGGTCAACAACACCCGCGTGCTGCCCGCTCGCCTCTGGGGCACCAAGATTCCGACCGGGGGACGGGTCGAGCTGCTGTTGGTGCGTCGGCTGGGCTCGGCCGAGCACGAGCTCGGCGGGGGCGTGGTCCGAGCCGAGCGATGGTTGGCGCTCGGGCGTGCCTCCAAGCCGCTGCGTCCTGGGCTGCACATCGCCGTGGGCGACGAGCTCGTGGCGCGCATCGACGCGCCGCCCGACGAGCACGGCCTGTTGCGGGTGCGGCTCGGCTCGCGGCGGGGCGGCGAGCCGAGCGCGCTCATCGAGGCGGTGGGCAAGATGCCGCTGCCGCCCTACATCGACCGAGCCGAGCGCCCCGAGGACCGCGAGCGTTATCAGACGGTGTATGCCGAGGTGCCCGGGGCCGTCGCGGCGCCGACCGCGGGGCTCCACTTCTCCGAGTCGCTGCTCGGCCAGCTTCGCACGCAGGGCATCGGCATCGAGCCCGTGACCCTGCACATCGGCCCGGGAACCTTCCGGCCGGTCGTCGCGCGGGATCTCGACGAGCACCGCATGCACGTCGAGCCCTACGAGGTACCCGAGAAAACGGCGGCCGCCATCGCCCAGGCGCGCCGACAGGGCAGCCCGGTGGTGGCCGTGGGTACCACGGTCGTGCGCGCGCTCGAGGCGTCGGCCGACGATGCCCGCCCAGGCACGGTGCGAGCCATGCGCGGTGAGACCGATCTCTTGATCCAACCGGGCTACCGCTTTCGGGTGGTCGATGGGCTGCTCACCAACTTCCACCTGCCGCGCTCGACCTTGCTCGCGCTGGTGTGCGCCTTCGCGGGCACCGACCGGGTGCTCGGCGCCTACCGCGAAGCAGTTCGCTTGGGCTACCGCTTCTACTCGTACGGCGACGCAATGCTCCTGCCACGCTGCCTGACGCGGTAGCGGCTCGCGAGCCGGCGAGGCGCGGCGGCGTCGCCAAGCTCGACCGCCCCTTGGCGTCTTGGCGCCCTTGGCGATATCGTCGCCGCGCCACGGGGTAGCTCCCATCAGGCCCCGGGCATCCCACCATGACAGGTGCAACCGGGATCGTCAGCGAGGCTCGAGCGGGCCGCTTCCGCTTCGAGGTGAAGGCCACGGACGGCCAGGCCCGAGCCGGGTCGCTCGCGACGCGGCACGGCGAGGTGCCCACCCCGACCTTCATGCCCGTAGGCACCCTGGGCGCCGTCAAGACCCTCACCGCCGAGGAGGTGGCCGGTACGGGCGCGCGCGTTGTGCTCGGCAACACCTACCACTTGTGGCTGAGACCGGGGCCGGAGACCGTGGCTCAGCTTGGCGGACTGCACGGCTTCGCCCGCTGGCCGCACGTGGTGCTGACCGACTCGGGGGGATACCAGGCCTTCTCGCTGGCCGCGCGCTGCCGCCTGAGCGAGGACGGCTTCGCCTTCCGCTCCCACCTCGACGGCACGCCGTGCATGCTGACGCCCGAGGAGGCCATGCGCATCCAGGGGCTGCTCGGGGCGGACATCGCCATGCAGCTCGACGTCTGCCCCCCGGCGGACGCCGGTCGGTCGCAACGGGAGGACGCCGTCCGGTTGACCACGGCCTGGGCTCGGCGATGCCTTGCGCGCCGCAACGCCGGTCAGGCTCTGTTCGGCATCGTGCAGGGCGGGCTGGACGTTGCCTTGCGGCTGCGACATGCCGACGAGCTCGCTGCCTTGCCCTTCGACGGCTTGGCCCTGGGCGGGCTGTCGGTGGGCGAGCCCAACGAGCAGATGCACGCCGTGCTCCGCGAAGTGGCCCACCGGCTCGACCCCGCCCGTCCGCGGTACCTCATGGGAGTCGGAACCCCGGCCGATCTGCTGCGCGCCGTCGGCGCCGGCCTCGACATGTTCGACTGTGTCATGCCCACCCGCAACGCCCGAAACGGTCAAGCGCTGACCCGTCGGGGCAAGCTGGTGATCAAGCAGGCCCGCTTTCGTCGAGATGAAAAGCCGCTGGAGCCTGGTTGCGGCTGCCGGGCCTGCGCCCAAGGCTACTCTCGGGCCTACTTGCGCCATCTGTTCACCACCCGGGAGATCCTCGCCCTGCGCTTGCTCAGCGAGCACAACCTGCACGTGTATGGCGAGCTCATGCGCGCGGCCCGCCACGCCATCGTCGAGGGGCGCTACGCCGCCTTCTGCCGGGGTCGGCTCGAGGAGCTGGCCGGGCCGCTTCGCTAGGCGGCCGACGACAGGAGGGTGATATCGGGGGCCGAGGTGGCGCCGGATCGGCCTTCGTCGAGGCGATCGACACGTGACTTGCCGCGCGATCTAGCGTAAGCCTTGCGCCATAAGGCCGTACCAACAGAGCCGGCAAACGAGCGAGGAGCACGTGGTTGCCATGTGCTCAGCGCCCGCTGTTCGGGCCACTGTTGGCGCCTGCCATGCTCTCGTCCGATGACCCGCTTTTTCGACCACCGGTTGCGGCCTTGCGTCGCTCGGCTCACGTTTAGGTCATGAGATTTGCCTGCGATAAGTGCCAGGCGAAGTATCAGATCGCCGACGAGAAGGTAGCGGGCAAGATCGTGCGAATGAAGTGCCGCAAGTGCGGCGCATCGCTCGAGCTGCGGGCCGAGAAGCGGGCCGACGGAAGTGTCCGACCGGTCCCGCGGCCCGCTCGGGGATCGCAGCCCGGTCGCGCGGATGCGACGCCGACGGGTGCCAGGGCCGCCGGGACGGCCGTGCACGCCAAGGCTTCGGCGCCGCCGGACGCCGGGGCCGCTGGAGCGCCCGCACCCGGAGCCGGGGGCAAGCGGCCGGTTCCGCGCCGCGTGGTCCCGCCGCGTCCCGCTCGGGCGCGACGAGCCCCGCCGGCGGCAGCGCCACCGTCCAGTGAGCCGCAGGCCGCGGAGAGCAAGCCGGCCGCGGTGGCCGAAACGCCGGCGTTTGACCGGCCGGTCGCAGCCTCTCTTGGCCCTCCTGCGCCCAGCGACGAGGAGGACGAAGCGACCATCGTGAAGAAGCGGTCGCTCTCGGCGCCAGCTCTCGATGCGGCGATTGCGCCGCCGTCTTCCGTCCCCGACGGGGATCGGGACGAGGGCTGGTTCGTCGGCATCGACGACGTGCCCGTCGGACCCAAGCCGCGGTCCTTTCTGGCGGACCGGCTGGCCGCGGGCGCCATCGGCCCAGGGTCGCTGGTGTGGCGGGACGGCTGGGTCGATTGGGTTCCCCTCCGCACCGTGGCTGCGCTGGAGGACTTGCTGCCCGCCGCTGTTCAGCCCCCCTTGGGCTCGACGGCCGCGCCAGAGGTGCTGGATCCGACGTCCGGGCTGGACGCCATACCGCCTCCAGCCGTCTCCGATCCCTTTGCCCTGACCAAGGTCAAGCGCGAGCAAGAGCAGGCGGAGGCTCCTCCTGCCGCGCCGCTGCCCGGGCCGCCGGCCGATCTGCTGGCCGGGCTGCCTGCCCTGCCGGCCGAGCCGCCGCCGCCCGAGTCGGCGCCTCAGCCGGTCGAGCGGCCTGAGTCACTACCCCAGCCGGTTCCGCCGCCAGCCGAGCCGCCGCCGCCCGAGTCGGCGCCTCAGCCGGCCGAGCCGCCTGAGGCGCTACCTCAGCCGGTCCCGCCGCCGGCCGAGCCGCCGCCCGCCTCGACGCCGGAGCCCGTGCTGGCCAAGCCGCCGGAGCCTGCGGCTGCAGACGCGGCGGCCCGCGAGATCGACGAGGCTCGTCAGCGGCGAAAGCAGCGCGACCGTCGCCGTCGGCGTCGCGGCATGAAGCCCATCGCGTACGCCTTCATCGCCGCAGCTGGCGGGTTCGGCGCGGTGGCCGCCTACGCGCTATTCATGCCCACGGGCTCCCCTGCGCCACCCGCTGCAAACGCCACGGCCGTGGCCGCCGTCGGCTCCAGCGTGGCATCGGCGCCTGACGCCGACGTCGCGAGCGCGCCCATCGAGCTCGACCCCGTGGCCGTGCTCGTTCCCTCGGGAAACAACGGTGACGGTCAGCGTGGAGCCGGCTCTGGCCCGACCGCAGCGCCGGTCCGCCCACCCAACTCCAACGGTGGCTCTGCGGCGGGCTCGTCGATCGACACCAGCGGCTTTTCCAACCTCGGGGTGGACGGTCCGAGCGCCGGCCCGGATTCCACCGGGCAGAGCGGGCTGGGACCCAGCTTGACCGAAGGCCAGGTCTACGCCGTGGTCAACCGTGGCCGGCCCGCGATCAAGCGCGGGTGCTGGAACCGCGTGGCGGGTACGGGTGGCGGCTCGGCCAAGGTGACGGTGTCGTTCACGGTGGGCCCGGCGGGCAACGTCGAGTCTGCCCGGGCCAGCGGCGGAAAAGACTTCCCCGGCCTGGCGAGCTGCGTGCAGGCCAAGGTCTCGGGCTGGCGCTTTCCCAAGTCCGGCGGCCGCACGCCGGTCAGCGTGCCCTTCCACTTCGTCACGCAGTGACGATGGGGGGCGCCGGTCGTCGCTACGCTCCTCCCTCTGCCCCCAAACCCCCGCGGGGGTTTCTTCGTGGCGGGCTTGGTCGGTTTGCCGCGAGTTTTCGACCTACGCGGCGTCGGTGAACGACAGGCCGGCCACCACGCCGCCGCCCTGCTGCTTGACCCACACCACCCGCGCGGGTCGAGGAGCCGTCCAGCCCGTCAGGGCCACGTCGAACGCCTCCCCGACGCCGACAGACTGCTCGAGCACCACCCGAACCCCGCCCCGGCTCAGGTTGATCGTCCACCCATCGAGGGAAAGCCCGTGGCCGACCATGATGATGCGGTCGCGGACCGCGTGCCGCCCACCGTCCCGCCGCCGAGCGTGACCGGAGCCGCTGTCCTGCGCCGACTCGGACGAGGGGGGGGGAGGCTCGAGATCCTGGGCCACGATGGAATCATAGCCGCTTGGGCGCGTGGCGCCAGGTTCGCGCCCCGCGCACGCCCCGCGCCAGGCCGGATACGCCGGGCCGGATTGAGCAAGTGTTG
>CAYTYV010000080.1:0-17557 GCA_964441055.1 uncultured Polyangiaceae bacterium
ATCCGCGGCCGCGCGCTGGGCTGCGAGTACGAAATCCCCGACCAGACCGGTGCCGAGGTCGACTTCGACCCCAACAAGGTCAACGTGCTCTACACCGAAGGGGGCGCTGGCGACGCGGGCGGCGAGCCCGAGATCATCCCGCAGGTCGACGGCGAATCGAGCTGCGGCACCGCCGACGGCTGGTACTACGAGCCGCCGCCGCCCGCCGATCCCGAGACCATCGTGCTCTGCCCCCACACCTGCGAGCGCATCGAGGCCGATCCCGACGCCAGCATCAGCATCGCCTTCGGCTGCCCCACCGAGACGAGGTGAGCCACCGTCAGCCCGTCAGCCTTGCTTGATGGCGGCTAGAACGCGCTCGGCCGTGAAGGGCGCTCGACGCAGGCGCACGCCTACGGCATCGAAGACGGCGTTGGAGATAGCGGGCAGCGGCCCGTTGATGGAGATCTCCGAGACGCTCTTGGCGCCGTAGGGCCCGGTAGGCTCGTAGCTGGGAACAAGGATGGTGCTCAGCCGCGGCAGATCGGCCATGCCGGGGATCTTGTACCGACCGAAGGTGGCGTTGCGCATGCGACCCCGCCCGTCGAACAGGAACTCCTCGTGCAGCGCAAAGCCGATGCCGTTGACCACCGAGCCCTCGGTCTGCCCCTCGGCAAGCGGCGGGTTGATGGCGGTGCCGCAGTCGACCGCAGCCACGTAGTGCAGCACGGAGAGCTGACCGGTCCGCACATCCACCTCCACCTCGGCGAAGTGAGCGGCGAAGGGCGGCGGGGATTTCTCGGTGACGTGTGAGGCCGTGCCGATGATCTGGAATTGGTCCTGCTCGTAGAGCGCGCGGCGGCCCACCTCGGCCAGGCTCACCGAGCGGCCCTCGGGGCCGTGCACGCCCCCGTCCTTTGCCGCGAGCTCGTCGGCAGGGCAGCCCAGCATGGCCGAGGCTACCTCGAGGATTTGCCGACGCGCGTCCGCCGCCGCCTTGGCCACGGCGACGCCGGTCAAATAGGTGGTCGACGAGGCGTAGGCGCCCACGTCGAAGGGGGTCAGATCGGTGTCCGAGGAGTAGACCAGGATCTGCTCGGCGCCGACGCCCAGCTCCTCGGCGGCGATCTGGGCGAGCACGGTATCGCTGCCCTGGCCGAGATCGGTGGCCCCCATCAGCAGGTTGAAGGAGCCGTCCTCGTTCATCTTGATGGAAGCCGCCCCCATGTCGATGAACGGGATGCTAGAGCCCTGCATCAGGCAGACCATGCCCACGCCGCGGACGCGGTCGCCGTCCTGCCGCCGCCGTCCCACCTTCTCGGCCCAGCCGATGGCCTCGGCCCCGCGCTCGATGCACTCACCCAGGGCGCAGCTGCCGATGTCCTGGGCGGTGCCCTCCTTGCCCTCGCCCAGGGCGGCGAACACGGGCGAGGTCTCCCCCGTGCGGATGTGATGGCGCTTCCACAGCTCGCAGACGTCCACGCCGATGGCGCGCGCCATCTCGTCCATCTGTACGCCTAGGGCGAGGTAGGCCTGGGTGGCGCCGTAGCCGCGGTAGGCGCCGCCGACCGGAAGGTTGGTGTAGACCGTGTCGGCCCAGAACCGCACGGCCTTGGCCTTGTTCACCAGCGGCAGCACCTTGGAGCCGGAGTTACACACCACGGTGAGCGCGTGCGAGCCGTAGGCGCCCGTGTTCATCCGCACGCGCAGGTCGAGCGCGCGGATGGTGCCGTCGCGATCGATGCCGCTTCGCAGCCGAATGATCTGCGGATGGCGCGTGCGCGAGGCCACGAACTCCTCGCGGCGGCTGTAGCCAAGTCGGCAGGGCCGGCCCGTGCGCAGCGCCGCCAGCGCCACCACGTCCTCCAGCAGAACCTCCTGCTTGCCGCCGAAGCCGCCGCCGACGCGCGGCTTGATGACGCGGATTCGGCGCACGGGGATCTCGAGCCGCTCGGCCACGATGCGGCGGACGTGGAAGGGAACCTGGGTGCTGGTGCGGATGACGATGCGCCCGTTCGGATCGAGCCAGGCGATGGCGATGTGCGGTTCGATGGCGCAGTGCGAGGCGTACTGGGTCTCGTACTCGGCATCGAAGACGAGCTCGGCCGCCTCGAGCTCGGCCTCCACGTCGCCCGTCTCGAAGTCGACGTGGGCCGCGAGGTTGCGCTCGGGCTCGTAGGGCACGGGAATCAACATCCGCGCCTCGGGCTCGTCGTGGATGACGGGCGCGCCCGGTTCGGTGGCCTGGCGCGCGTCGAGCACGGCGGGCAGCACCTCGTAGTCCACCCGGATGCGCTCGAGCGCCTCGGCGCAGAGCTTTTCGGTCTCGGCCACTACGGCCGCCACCCGATCGCCCACGAAGCGCACCTTGTCATCGAACATGAAGGTGTCGTAGGGGCTGGGCTCGGGGTAGCCCTGCCCCGCGGTCGTGTGGGCAACGCGCGGCACGTTCTCGTGCCAGAGCACGCAGGCCACGCCGCGAAGCGCCTCGGCCCGGGAGGCGTCGATCCGGCGGATGCGCGCGTGGGCGTGCGGGCTCGGCAAGATGCGCACGTGCAGCATGCCCGGTAGCTCGATATCGTCGGTGAAGCTCTCGCGGCCCGTGGCCAGGGCCAGGCCGTCGACCTTGCGAACCGGCTGGCTCACCACCTGCAAATCATCTCGGCGCTCGGTCATGGCTCGTCCCCCTTGCGCTCGGCCACGACGCGGTGGACGGCTTCGACCTTTTTGACGTACCCCGTACAGCGGCACAGCACCCCGTCGAGCGCCTGGCGTATCTGCTCGTCGCTGGGATCGGGCTCTTGCTCGAGCAGCGCGTAGGCGCACAGGATCGACGCGGGCGTGGAGTAGCCGCATTGCACCGCCCCGCAATCGACGAAGTGCCGCTGCAGCGGGTGCGGCGCGTCGATGCGGCCGATGCCCTCGATGGTGGTGACCTCGCGGCCGTCGATGCGCGCGCCGAGCACCAGGCAGGAGACGACCGGTCGACCGTCGAGCAGCACCACGCAGCAGCCGCACTCGCCCTCGCCGCAGCCGAAGTGCACGCCCTTGAGCCCGAGGCGACGCAGCAGATCGAGCAGCGTCTCGTGCGGCTCGACCTCGAGCTCGCGCTCGGCGGCGTTGATGGTGGTGTGGACGATCATGCCGACCTCCCTTGGCGTGCTCGGGCCGCGGCGCGCTCGAGCGCGCGCTCCACCAGCACCCCCACCATCTCCCGGCGATAGGCCTTGCCCGCTCGCGGATTGTGGCGGGGCTCGACCACCCGAGCGGCCTCGGCCCCGGCCGCGGCCCAGCTCTGGCGGTTGGCCGGCTGGCCGTCGAGCGCTTGCCCCACGGTGGGCAGCAGCCGCGGGACCGGCTCCACCGCCCCTACGGCCACTCGCGCCTCAGCCACGCGATCGGCGTCGAGCCGCACGGAGGCCGCGGCGCTTGCCAGCGCGTAGTCGAAGCGGGTCTGCACCAAGGTCTCGAAGGCGGCGCCTTGACCGACCCCCGGTCGGGGGATCTCGACGGCCACCAGCAGACCTCGCCCCTCGAGCACCTGGCGGGGCCGAATCGCGAGCAGCTCGGCCACCGAGCAACGGTGCCGCTCGCGGCGCGAGCGCAGATCGAGCTGCGCGTCCACGGCAAGCAGGATGACGGGCAGATCACACCAGGCAAAGGGAGCGCAGAGGTTGCCCCCCACGGTGACCAGATTGCGAACGGGCGTCGCGCCGATGGCCCGCGCGGTCTCGGCGATGGCGCCCGCCCACAGATCGGCGAGCGGGGGCCGCAACAGCTCTTCGACCGTCACCGTGGCTCCCAGCCGTACGCAGTCTGGGGCCTGCTCGACGCGGTCGAGGCGCAGCCCCCATAGGTCCATCACCACGGGCTGGCCGTGCCGATTCCAGATCCCACGAGCCGTGCCTCCCGCCAAGGGCGCGAGCTGCCCCGCTGCCTCATCGAGCAGCTCCAGGGCCTCGTGTAGGCTGGTCGGACGCAGTATTGCTTGCAGATCGGGGAACATGGCTCCCGCTCCTGTCATGGCTCCGAGGCCCGAATGGACCGCACGGTAAAGGGCGCACACACGCCCATGTTGAAGTGGGCCGCCACCTCCAGCGCCCTGCGAATGCGGCGTCGAGGCGACAGCTTGGGCAAGGCGACGAGCGCGCCCAGGGCAAAGTCGCTGCCGCTGCCGATGGCGTCGAGCCCCTCGGCCATCTCGCCGACCTGGAAGTCCTTCTGGATCGAGTACAGCCTGCCGCGATAGCCGACCAGGAACTGCCCGCCCGACTCGTTGTTCGACTCCACCTTGCTGAAGCCCTGGCTCTTGAGCAGCTTGCGGACCGCCTCGACGAACTGGTTGACCATGTACTGCTGGTCGGGCTCCTTGCGCTGCGGCGGCACCTTGAGCTGATGCTCGAGCAGCTGCCCCATGCGAAAGCTGGTGGTGTAGCCGATGAGAAACGGCCCGTTGCGGAACACCTTGCACAAGGCGGTCTGGCGCCGCACCCAGCCCTGAACGGAAGCCGAGTCGGCACCGATGTAGACCCTGCCACGGTCGACCAGCCCAACCACGCACGTCATGGCTTCGCTCTCCTTCGCCTGGCCCGTCGAGCCGCGCCTGCGACGCGGCCCCGACCAGAGCACGACCGCGCGCGCGTTTCAACCTGGACAGCGGCGCGGCCGAGCCGCACAATCGACGCTCGGAGAGGCGGCCAGTTTCCGGCCCGCTCGACGCCCAGCCATGCGAGCACTGTCGCGAGCCCTCGTCCGCATGGTGCTCCTCGCCTGGGCGCTCGGCGGCAACGGATGCGACGAGTCCAAGGTGACGCAGCAATCGGAACAAGATTGGGCACAAGCCCGCGAGCACATGGTCCAGCGTCAGCTACGGACGCGAGACATCGTCGACCCGCGCGTGCTCGACGCCATGAGCCGCACCCCGCGCCACCGCTTCGTGCCCCAAGGCCAACGATCGGCCGCCTATGACGATCGGCCGCTACCGGTCGGCCACGGGCAGACCATCAGCCAACCCTATATCGTCGCGCTGATGAGCCAGCTCGCCGCGGTCGGACCCGGCGACCGCGTGCTGGAGATCGGCACGGGCTCGGGCTACCAGGCGGCCGTGCTGGCCGAGATGGGCGCCGCGGTCTACACCATCGAGATCGTCGAGCCGCTCGGGCTGGGGGCGCAGCAGCTCCTCCGCGAGCTGGGCTACTCGAGCATCGTTGCGCGCATCGGCGACGGCTACGCGGGTTGGCCCGAGCACGCCCCGTTCGACGCCGTCGTCATCACGGCCGCCCCGCCCGCGGTGCCCCCCCCCCTCAAGGAGCAGCTCGCCGTTGGCGGCCGGCTGGTCGTCCCGGTGGGACGCAGCTTCCAGGATCTGACGGTGATCACGCGCACGGCCCAGGGCTACAAGGAGCGCAAGGTGCTACCGGTCTTGTTCGTGCCGATGACCGGACGAGCGCAGCGCGCGGAAAACTGAGCATGCGTTCAGGTTGCGCAACCTGCGGACGCGTACGACCGACGTGCATCCTTTCGGCGGACGTGCAATGGACGGCTTCCGATCGCGCAGTTGGCCGAGCATGACCGCGTGAGCCGGACTCCGGAGGTCGGAAAGGGACATGGTGCGTTCGAAAGCGTATGACTGGACAAGAGCAGGCTCGCGGCAATGGCCAGCGGCCGCCGCCCTGGCGGCGCTCGTCGGCTGCGGGGGCTCGAACGTGGCCTCGGACATGGTCGAGGTGCCGGAGTTCAAGCCCGCGGGTCAATCCAAGTGCAAGGTCACCAAGAGCTCGAACCGGCCGCTCATCGTCGAGTGGCCGTCGGCCGACCGCGGTGCGCTCGAGGCCCAGATGAAAAAGGGCGTGGTGGCCGTGCGCTACCTGGGCTGCGAGATGCAGGTGCTGAGGCGCTGCACCGTCTCGGGCGAGCGCTACGCCTACATCCCGCTGACGCCCAAAGAGGACCACATCCGGATCCGCAATGCGGACGAGCTCTACGCCTCCATCCCGGTCTACGCCGCCAAGTTCGAATCCAAGCTGGAGACCGCGGGTGAGCTCGAGGTGGACATGACCATCGTGGGCTCCTACGAGACCCAACAGCACAGCATCCACAAGGACGAGCTGGAGGGCGACTGCCGCGGTGCCACGCATTTCATCTACGCCATCACCACGGGCGCCTTCGAGTTTGCCGCAGTGGGCTCGGCGGGCGTGGGCGCGGGCGTCGAGGCGGCTGGAGTCGAGGCCGGTGGCCATAGCTCGGCCGAGCGCGAGATGCTCAACCGCGACGGCTACAAGAAGGCGTGCGAGAGCGCCACCAACGCGGACGAGACCCCTCCGGATGGCTGCGGGGCTTTGCTACGCGTGGAGGTCGTGACGCTCGACGAGGCGCGCGTCGATCCCGAGCCCGACGAGCCCGAGCCCGACGAGCCCGAGCCCGTGGCCGACGGTCCCGACGAGCCCGAGCCCGACCGACCCAAGCCCAAGCGGATCGAGCCGGACGAGCCGGACGAGCCTGCCATCGGCCCGGGCGTGGCGCGCATCCACGTTCAGAGCGACGAGCCCGTGCAGATGTTTCGCTACAAGCCGCTCGTGACGCCCGTCGCCACCCAGGTGGTGACTCTGGGCCCGAGCGCGAGCTCGGCCTTGCACACCGCCGAGCTCATCTGCACGGCGCCGTGCAAGAAGCTGGTCGACGGACGCGAGGGGCAGCAGTTCTTCTTCGCGGGCGAGGGCATCCCCGAGTCGGACAAGTTCCAGATCCACGACAAGGAGGGAGACCTGCTCGTCAAGGTCGATGCGGGCAGCTCTTCCGGACTGTACTGGGGATGGATGTCGACCATCGGCGGCGCCAGCTTGGGCATCGGCGGTGCGATTTGGCTTGCCACGATCGTCAGCGCCGACACCAGCACCACCACCGAGGACACCGAGGGACCGAGCACCCTTCCCTACGCCGCCGTCTCGACCGGTGTCGGCGCGGGGCTGCTCACCTTGGGCATCGTGCTGCTGTCCACCATGGGCACGGACTTCGAGTTCGTCGACCAGGGGCAGGTTGCCGCGCAGGCCCCGCCCCAAGCTCCGCCCTTCGCATGGCAGTTCTGATGAGGCTCGCGATGAGCATGCGACACCTGCTCGGTCGCAAGGCCGTGCTGCTCGGCCTTGCCGCAGCCCTGCTGCTCGGCGGCTGCGCTGGCGGAGCACCACCGCCCTCGATGCCTAGCCCCGTGCTGGGCGAGCCCCTGCCCCGCATCCAGCGCCGCGCGCTCGACGGCTCGACCGTGAGCACCCGCGAGGCCAGCGGAAAGATGGTGGTCGTCAAGTTCTACGCGGACTACTGCGAGCCCTGCAAAAAGACGCTGCCAGCGATCGAGGCGCTGCACCGCCAGCGGCCCGAGGTGCTGTTCATCGGCATTGCCGAGGACGAGTATCGCTCCGAGGCCGAAGCGGTAGTCGCGCGCTACCGCCTGAGCTTTCCCGTGGTGCACGATGCGGGCAACGCGCTGGCGGGTCGCTTCCGGGTGACCGAGCTGCCCGTCACCTTCGTGGCCGACCGCGAGGGCGTCATCCGCTGGGTGGGCGGCTCCAAGCAGGGCGAGGGCGATGTCGAGGCGGTCCTCAATGCGCTCGGCCGCTGATACTGAGGGCAGACGGTCGCGCGATACATGTCTTTGCCTACGCCGCGTCCGCCCTGGTGCTATCGGCAATCGGGCGTGATCGCCTACCGCCACGGCGCGGGCGGCCTGGAGGTGTTGCTGGTGACCTCGCGCAAACGCAAGCGCTGGGTCATCCCCAAGGGCATTGTCGAGCCGGGCCTGAGCGCGGGCGCGTCGGCCGCCAAAGAAGCGCACGAGGAAGCGGGCGTTGCGGGCGTGCTCTCGGCGCGCCCGATCGGCTCGTTCCGCTATCGCAAGTGGCACGGCGAATGCCACGTGGCCGTCTTCTTGCTGCGCGTCGACGAGCTTTGCGCAGACTGGCCCGAAGCCCCGCTGCGCCAGCGATGTTGGCTCGCTGCGTCCGATGCCGCCGCCCGCGTCCGCGAGCCCGGGTTACAAGCGCTCTTGGGCGGGCTCGAGCGGCTGATGGCCGAGCACGGACCCGACGGCGCGCAGGCGCACTAGCCCATTCGCCGACGGCCTACTTGGCAATCACCGCAATGTAGTGCTCGCTGTCGTCGTTGTCGTTCTCGCAGAAGTAGAGGGCGTCGCACTCCTGCGTCATGCCTCGCGGCGCGTCGGCACCCGCGAGGGTCACGGGCGAGCCCGAGCCGTCCTTGAGGGCACGACGCACCTGACCTGCGCCATCGCCCGCGTTGTTGGTCCAGTACAGATAGGCATCGTCGACCACCAGCGCGAAGGGGTCGTCCTCGGTGGTGAAGCCGAAGACCGTCCCGCCCGCCTTGGGCATGCCGTAGACGCCGCTCGAGGTCGTCCAGTACACCCGCTCGTCGTCGATGACGATGGTCGCCGCCCCCTGCTGCTCGGTCGCCAGCGTCTCGGGCGGGTCACCGCTGCCGATGAGCGATCGGCTCAGGCGCTGGACCACGCCCGCGCTGCAGTCCGTCCAGTAGACGTGCTCGTCGTCGACGGCCACGCCCAGCGACCCGGTCGTCTCCGCCACCCGCTGGGCCTCGGGGTCGGCGCCGTAGGTGTCGGCCATCCAGATCCCCGCGCCGCCTGCCGTGGGCTCGAAGGTCGACCAGAAGGCGTCGGCCGTGTTCGCGTCCACGACGATGGCGCCGAAGTCGGCCGTGGCGCCTGAGATGGGCACGGTGGACACGATCTCGACGTCGCCGCCTTCGACGGGAACGCGCTTGATCTCGGGTCCGTTGTACTGCGCCCAGTAGACGTAGTCGCCGTCGGTGGCGAGCCGCGTCAGGTAGTAGGTCGGATCGGTGGCAAGCCAGGTTGCGGCCCCGCCCGTCTTGGAGGCGACGTACAGCTCGCTGTTGTAGCCCGTGGACCAGAAGACCTGATCATCGATGACCAGGACGTCGACGATGTCGTCCATCGGCGAGTTGGCCACGTTGTGGCGGGTGCACCTGCCGTCCACGCACGGCCCGCCCAGACAGCTTCGCTCGGGCACGCAGCAGTTGTCCTCGTCCGAGAGATAGCCGCTGCCCGCGCAGTCGGCAGGGGCCTCGCCCACAAAGGAGGGACAGCCGAAGCCAGCTGCGCCGCCCTCGCCGCCCTCACCGCCCGCGCCGCCTGCGCCGCCCGCTGCGCCCGAGCTCGTCGTCGCCAGCGGCTGCCCCGGCTCGATGCCCAGGATCTCGTTACAGCCCAGCGTCGCTGCCAGCGCCGCCAAAAGCGCGAGCCGAATGGTGGTCGCATCGTCCAACACGCTACGAGGCTACCGCCACCCGGGCAGCGGGGTCCAGCGATTGCGATAGTTGACGGCGCAGCGAAGCGGCCGTCTTGCCGCTGCCGCGCGACCGTCTACTTGGGACAGAGATCGTTGGCTTGGCTCTGGACCACCAGATCGATCTGCTGCGCGGTCATGCCGAGCTGCTCGTAGGCCATGCGCAGGAGCTTTTTTCCGGTGTCGCACTGTCCGGCCAGCATGAGGCACTCGGCGCGGATGTTCATCATGCCGTCAGGACGGGTGGACAGCCGGGCGGAGTTCGGGAACTTCTGATCGGCGGCGTCCAGATCCGCCAGACAGCCCTTGCCGTCCTTGGCCACGCGCTTGCGGGCCGCGCTCTCGCGCAGCTTGGTCTCCTCCATGGTGACCTCGGGCCGGTCCGAGCGGCTAGGTGGGGCGGCTGCGGCCGCGCTGCCGCCGGGTTGGTCGCCCTCGTGCACATTGCGCAGCATGAGCCGGATGGGCACCTGGCAGGTCTTGACCTCCCTGGCCGACTCGGCGCGACAGCTCTCCAACACCCCGCCCTTCTTCTCGGCATTGGACGATTGCAGGTGCTTGCCGCCCGCGCCCACACCGTGCAGCTCTGCGCCGGCCTCGCCCTCGACGCGCTTGGTCGAGGCCAGGGCAAAGGCGCCGAGCGCGTAGCCGTAGACGAAGTGGGTGGCGCCCTGGCAGCCCGGGATCTCGGCGAGCTGTCCTTGGTACACGGCGCTGCGGGTGGCGGTCTTCACGCCCGCGACGAAGTACTCCATGCGGAAGCTCTCGCCCGCCGCCACGCGCCCGCCCAAGGTGGCCACGCCCAAGGGCAGCTTGGCGTAGAGCTCGCCCTCGCTCGTGATGTCGATCTTCTCGATGGAGCCGCTGGTCCACTCGACCGGGCGATACGCCCCGAGCGCGCCCCGCACCGAGTCGTTGGCGCAGCCGTCCAGCACCTTGAGATCGCAGCCCTCGTAGCGGACGAACACCACGTCGGTGGCCGCACGCGCCTCGAACATCGACATGTCGGTGGCGTCCCACTCGATGATGAACGGCTTTTCGTGGCTCGCCGGATTGCACGCGTTTTGGCCCGCGAAGGTCTCGCCCATGAGCGAGCTCTGCCCCGAGGCCCGCGACTCGCCCAGAGCGGGCACCGAGCCACCGCAGCCCGCGGCCGAGATCCCCAGCAGGATAGCCAACGCGACGGGTACTCTGCGACCATCGTTCCACATGACCCTCCTCCTACAGCAGCGGCGCGCGGAGCGAAACCGACACCCGATTTCGCCCGGTGCCGACGCCAAGGCGACGCGCCCTCGACGAATATCGCATACGGAGGTAGGATTTCGTCAGCAACCACTCGGAATCAATCATAAAATTAAGGACGCCCGCCGTCTGGGAAGGCACGCACCGATCGGACGCTGCCGCCTGGCCTGCCGTGGCGCCCGGGAGTGCGTCTAAGCATTTGAAAATAAGAGACATAAATCGCACTCCTGGCCCGAGAAAGTGCTGGAAAACAGGCGCTGCCGGTACATACTCAAGATACGGCCAGATCGACCGACCCAGGGGGAGTTGGTCTCTGCTGCCTGGAAGGAGCACCCATGGTTCGCCGAAGCGCGACGAGCTGTCCCCCACTTCAATATCTGCTTTCATACTACTGGCTCGTGCCGCTGGTGGCCTTGGCCGCGACGGCCAGCGCCTGCGATGACGGCTCCACCGTGGCCCCACCCCCGTCGACGGGCGGCTCCGCGGGCACGGCAGGCGGCGGCGCGGCCGAAGGCGGCTCGGGCGGCAGCGGTGCCGTGGGCGGCGGCGGCTCCGGCGGCGGCGGTGCTGTGGGCGGGGGCGGCTCGGGTGGCGGCGGCGAGATCGACTACAACATCGAGACCTGCACGGGCGCGCCCACCGCCGACCCTGGCGACGATGTCTGCGCCGTGGTGCCAGGCGACGACCGGCTGTTCATCGTGGGCGATGTCCTGACCCCGGGCCAGGTCTACGAGCAGGGCGGCGTGCTCATCGAGGACGAATCGGTCGCTGGCGAGCAGATGGGCGTCATCCAGTGCGTGGGCTGCGACTGCGTGGACGAGGCCGAAGGGGCCACCCAGATCATCTGCCCGGATGCCGCGATCTCGGCCGGGCTCATCAACGCCCACGACCACATCGGCTGGATGAACGGCAGGCCCTTCGTGGCCGCCCAGCAAGGCATCGATCCAGCCCTTCGCTGGGAGCACCGCCACGATTGGCGTCGGGGCCTGCGGGGCAACCCCGGGATCGATGTGGACGGCGGTGGCGCCAGCGGCGACGAGAAGATCTTTGGCGAGCTTCGCTTCGCGCTGAGCGGCGCCACCGCCATCTTCGGATCGGGCACCACGGGCGGGCTGCTGCGCGACCTCGACGACACGGGCGGCGGAGAAAACGGGCTCGGTCAGCCGGGCGCCGAATATCAGACCTTCCCCCTGGGCGATTCGGGCGGCACCCTGCTCGAAGAAAACTGCGACGGCTACGACCCGAAGCCGCCTCCACCGCCGTCGTGCGATTGCTACGCGCCGCACGTGGCCGAGGGCATTGACGAGGCAGCTCGCAACGAGCTGCACTGTCTGACC
Organism: uncultured Polyangiaceae bacterium; assembly: GCA_964441055.1. Taxonomy (GTDB): domain Bacteria; phylum Myxococcota_A; class Polyangia; order Polyangiales; family Polyangiaceae; genus JACQWT01. The sequence goes on from CAYTYV010000080.1 coordinate 11,900, forward strand.
GGCTGCGGCTCGGGCTCGGTCGAGCCGCTGGACGAGGACTCGGCCATCATCCACGGCATCGGCTTCAACGCCCAGGAGGTGGGCTACCTCGCCGCCGTGGGCATCGATCTCATCTGGTCGCCGCGCACCAACATCTCGCTTTACGGCAACACCGCCCCGGTCACGCTATACGACCGGCTCGGGGTGAACATCGGCCTGGGCACCGATTGGCTGCCCTCGGGCTCGATGAACATGCTGCGCGAGCTCGCCTGCGCCGCGAGCTTCAACGAGACCCACCTCGGCGGCTACTTCTCCGACCATCGGCTCTGGCAGATGGCCACCATCGGCTCGGCGTGCGCGCTGGCCTTCGACGACGTCGTCGGCATCGGCAGCCTCGCCCCCGACAATGCCGCCGACGTCGCCATCTACGCCAACGACGGGCGACAGCACTACAGCGCGGTGGTCCACGCGGAGCTCGAGAACGTCGCGCTGGTGCTGCTGGGCGGCCGCGTGCTGAGCGGTGACGCCAACGTGGCCGAGGCGCTCGAATCGGACTGCGAGGCCCTGGACCAGTGCTTGGACGGCAAGCGCGTATGCGTGAAGGCCCGCACCAACAAGACGCTGGCCTACCTCGAGAACTCGATCGATCCGGCCTACCCGCTGTTCTTCTGCGACACGCCGGAAGACGAGCCGAGCTGCCTGCCGTCGCGCACGCTGTCCGGCGACAGCGTCGACGGCTCCAACCTGTACTCCGGCACCTCGAGCGTGGACGATTCGGACGGCGACGGTATCGACGACGCGCAGGACAACTGCCCGACCGTCTTCAATCCCATTCGGCCCGTGGACCACGGCGTGCAGGTCGATTGGGACGACGACGGCGACGGCGACCTCTGCGACCCCTGCCCCTTCGACCCGGGCACGACCAACTGCACCACCGTCATCGACCCGGACGACCGCGACGCGGACACCGTTGCCAACGATAGCGACAACTGCCCGATCACGCCCAACCCGACGCAGAACGATGCCGATGTCGACGGCAAGGGCGACGCCTGCGACGAGTGCCCGAGCGATTACAACCCGGGTGCCGAGCCCTGTCCGGGCACGCCGACCACCATCTATGCCATTCAGGATGTGAACCATCCCGATCACCCCCAGCTCGGCGACCGCGTGGCGATCGACTGCATCATCACCGCGGTGAGCGATCGCCTGACCTGGTGCCAGGAGCCCGAGGGCGGGCCGTACTCGGGCATAGCCGTCTACTCGAGCTCGGCGGCGGTCTACGAAGACGGCCCGACGCTGGTGGCCCTGGGCGACCACGTGATCGTCCACGGCGACTACGACGAGTACTGGGATCTGACGCAGCTCGTCAATCCGTGGTTCCTCTTCGAGTCGAGCGGCGAGGTGCCCATGCCCGAGCTCGTCGAGCCGACCGACGTGTGCACGGGCGGCTCGCTTGCCGAGGCCTATGAGGGCGTGTTCATCCGCGTGACGAACGTCGAGGTCACCGACGAAAACCCCGACTACCCCGGGGACTACGACGAGTTCGAGGTGGCGTACTGCCTGCGCATCGACGACCTGATCGTCGACGGCGGCGGCACGGGGGGCCAGCTGGATAACGACTTTGCCGAGGGTACGCCCTTCGCGGCCATCTCCGGAATCCATCACTACAGCTTCTTCAACTACAAGATCCTCCCCCGCATGCTCTCGGACCTGCAGCAAGAGGCGCCCACGCTCGCGGGCTTCGAGCCGGAGCAGGTGTACGTCGAGGTTGGTGGCGACGTGCTGCCCAGCGATCTCATGCTACGGCTGACGGCCATGGCCATCGGCGACACGGTGGTGGATCTGTCCTCCAGCCGTCCCGAGGTCGGCTCCGTGCCCTCCACGGTGACCGTGCCCGACGGCGCCGAGTCGGTGGTGGTGCCCGTGACCGGCCTCCTCGCGGACGCTGGAGCGATCACCATCACGGCAACCCTGGACGCGGCGAGCGTCGAGGCCGCCGCATACGTCTACGACGACTCGCTCCCGCGCTCGCTGGTCAGCATCTCGCCCGAAAACGCCCAGGTGCTGGTCGATTCGACCACCAGCTTCACCCTGAGCCTCGATCTTCCCGCGCGGTCGAGCGGCTCCTCGGTGCTGCTGACCATTACTGGCGGCATCGGCACGGCCGACTCTCCTGTGCTGGTGCCAGCAAACGCGCTGGGCGCCAGCTTCCCGTTCACCGCGGCTAGCAGCGAGGCGAGCGGATCCATCATCGCCGCGCTCGGCAGCTCGAACGTCACGGCGCTGGTCGAGGTGCTCGCCGAGGAGCTCGGCGCGTTGGTGATCAACGAGGTCGACTACGACCAGGACGGCACCGACACCGCGGAGTTCGTCGAGGTCTACAACGGCACGCTCGGCGCGGTGGACTTGACCGGCTACGAGCTTGTCCTCGTCAACGGCTCCAACGACACCATCTACAACACCGTCGATCTTGGACCGGCCGGAACCCTGGCGAGCGGTGGTTTTCTGGTGGTGCACTCGGCAGGCGTATCGCCCGATCCGGGCGCGTTGTCGCTGGCCGTGCTGCCCGACTCCAACGCCATCCAAAACGGCGCGCCAGACGGCATCGCGCTGATGTGCGAAGCCGACCTCGTCGATGCCATCGCGTATGAAGGAACGATGGTCAACGTCGATCTGGGCTCGCCCTACGGCGTGGTGGACCTCACCAGCGGAACGGAAATCGCCGAGGAGGACACGGCCACCAACGACGCGCTGTGCCGCGCCCAGGACGGCATCGACACGGGCGACGACGACGCCGACTGGACCGACACGACCACGCCCACGCCTGGCGTCGCCAACATCGTTGACTAGACGATGGGGGCTCCGGTCGTCGCTCCGCTCCTTCCTCTGCCCCCAAACCCCCGCAGGGTCTCTTATTCACGTCGCCCGGCGCGGTGGACGGCCTCTACTAGCTGGTGCACGCGGTCGGGATCGACATCCGGATGGATGCCGTGCCCTAGATTGAAGACGTGCCCGCGCGCCCGCCGCCCGGCCGTCACGACCTCGGTGGCCCTTCGCTCGAGCTTGTCGGCTGAAGCGTAGAGCAGCGCTGGCTCGAGGTTGCCCTGGTAGACCCTTGCGGCGCCGAGCGCATCGATCGCCGCGCCGAGCGGCGTGTGCCAATCGACCCCGAAGACGTCTACGGGCAACTTGCCGAGCTCTGCCAAGAGCGGCCCCACGCCGTTTACATAGTGGATCAGGGGCACCGACTCGACCCGCGCGCGCAGCCCGTCGAGCACCTGGCGAGTGTACGGCGCCACCAAGCGGGCATAGTCGGACGGCGCCCACACGCCCGCCCAGGTATCGAATAGCTGTAGCGCCTGGGCGCCAGCGGCGACCTGGGCGGCGAGGTAGCGCGCCACCGCGTCGGCGAGCTTGCCCATCAGCGCGTGATAGGTTCGCGGCGCGCCAAAGGCCATGGCCTTGATGGTCGAATAGCTCTTCGAACCGCGCCCTTCGACCGCATAGCAGGCCAGGGTAAACGGCGCCCCCGCAAAACCGATCAAGGGCACTCGGCCCGCGAGCTCGCGCCTCAGCAGACCGATCGCCTCGAGTACGTAGGGCACATCGCGCTCGGGCTCGAAGGGGCGCAGCTTGGCTACGGCCGCGTCATCGCGTATCGGCGGATCGACGAGCGGCCCGGTTCCCTCGGAGAAGGCCAGGGGGATCCCCAAGCCCTCATACACCACCAAGATGTCGGAAAAGAGGATGGCGGCATCCACGGCAAAGCGCCGAACCGGCTGAAGGGTCGCCTCCACGGCCAGCTCTGGCGTCCGACAGAGCGTCAAAAAGTCGTGCTTGGCACGAAGCGAGCGATACTCGGGCAGGTAGCGCCCCGCCTGTCGCATGAGCCATATCGGCGTGGTATCCACTGCCTCGCCGCGGCAGGCGGAAAGAAATCGCGTCTCACGCATCGCCGTCGTCCTCCGACCCGACCGCGCCGCCGCGCCGCCTGAGCTTCAGCGGAACGTAGGCGCACAGCGGCTCCTCCGCCAGGTGGTCTCCGACCATCGCATCGGCGCGCACGCGGCAGCCACCGCAGACGCTGAGGTACTCGCATTGCCCACAGCGGCCGCCGTAGCCGTCGAAGTTGCGCAGCTCGCGAAACAGCGTCGACTCCGCCCAGATCTCTCGAAAGGAGCGCTCGCGCAGATTGCCTGCCGACCGCAAAAAATAGCTACAGGGCTTGACGTTCCACTCGTGGTCGATGAGGGCGATGCTCTGCCCAGCGACGCACCCCTTGCCGCTACCCGTGGCGAAAAGCAGGCTCTTGCGCTGGCGGTCGCGGCCCTCCGCCTTGGATCGCTCGAGCCAAATCCGATAGTAATGAGGCGCACAGGTCGGCCGCATGAGCAGCTCGGGCTCCTCCCGCTCGGCCTGGTAGTGCCAATCGAGCAGCTCGTCGTAGTCCTCCTTCGACACCAGCTCCTTCGTGAGCTCTGCGCCTCGGCCCGTCGGCACGATCAGGAACATGTACCAGGCCGTCGCGCCGATGCGCTTGGCCAGCTCCTTGACGGCGGCCACCTCGCCTTGGTTGCGCTTGGTGAACGACGAGTTGACCAGGAACTTCACCTCGTGCTTGCGGAAGAGCTCGGCCGCGCGCAGCGTGGCCTCGAAGGCCCCTGGCTGCCCGCGGAAATCGTCGTGGCTCTGGGCTGTCGAGCCGTCCAGGCTGAGTGAGACCATGCGGAAGTCGGCGCCCCGTAGCTCGCGGCACACCCGCTCGTCGACGAGCACGCCGTTGGTGGCCATGCACATGCGCAGCCCGCGGCCAGTGCCGTAGCGCCCGAGCTCGAAGACATCGGGCCGCAGCAAGGGCTCGCCGCCGGTCAACACCACCACGGGATCGCCGTAGTCAGCCAGTTGGTCGAGCAGCGAGCGCCCCTCGTCGGTGGAAAACGGCTGGGTGGCGAAGTCCTCGCCCGAAGAGGATCGGCAGTGCACGCAGCGCAGGTTGCAGCGCCGCGTCACCTCCCAGGCGATCCACTTCGGCTGATGGTGCTTGTTCAATTGTGGCGGTAGTCCACTACCGCGGGACGGGTCAGCCCGCTCAGGCTGCCGCCCGTGGCCTGGATGCTGTCGTGCAGTAGCTGCAGGATGTAGCGGTAGTTGTGGGCCCAGGCCCCGCGCGCCTTTTGCGAGAGCTGGTAGTTGAACCCGGCTCGCATCAGCACCGCGTCCCAGTAGGTGTAGCGATTGGCGTAGCTTGCCTCGCCGCCGTCGCACACGTCGTTGTGGGCAGTGCCGCCGCCGTAGCCGTTGTCGGCGAAGAAGTACGGCGAGACAGCGCCGTCGTAGCAGATGGGCACGCCCACGTTGTTGCTGGCGTGCTCCTGCATGGCGTCGAGCACCTTGGCGGCAAAGGCCGCCACCTCCTCGGCGAGCTTGGTGGTCGCGGGGTTGCCGTCGAAGTCGGTGGCGCCGCCACCCACGCGGAAGTTGAGGCTGTCCCAGTCTCCGTTTCCATGGCAGCCGCAGTTGCCCGCGGGATTCTCCTCGAAGTGGTCCCGCACGCTGAAGGTGTGCACCGACTTTGCCGGGCTGTGGCAGTAGACGCAGTGGTCGCTCGCGCCGTCGTTTTCGTTGAAGTGGTCGTACTCGGCCTGGTAGCCGGCCGCCGCGGCGGGCGCGTCGGCCGGA
>CAYTYV010000081.1:0-17407 GCA_964441055.1 uncultured Polyangiaceae bacterium
CACGCGCGACCGGCTTCCGTTGTGGGTGAGGCGGGCACTGGCGTGGCGGCAGCGGGCACGTCGGGTGCCGCGGCCTCGCCTGTCGCGAGCGCGGGCGAGCAAGCTACCTCGACTGCGGCGGAAGGTTCCATCGACACTGGGCCCGACGCCGAGCCCGAGAGCGAGATCGTGCTGGATCTCGACGAGCCGGCCGAACCACCATCAAACTCGTCTGCCTCGCACTCTGCGACAGCAGCGCCTGCGAGCCGTTCCGGGAAGGCCGCGCCGCCGTCTGCGCGCGACACACGCCCGAGCTCTCTCAAGGCGATTAGCGATAACCCCTACGACAATGACCCCAAGGCCGATGACAAGCCTCCCGAGTGGGGATTCTGACCGCAGCGCCGCGCTACGGCCCGCCCTGCCCACGCCGCACGGGCGCCTGCCAATCCGCGGGCCCAAGCGCGGGCTCTTGCTCCTGTGCGCTCTGCTATGCGCGCTGGCACGCTCGGCGAGCGCTGCACCTGCCGAGCCCGCCTCACCGACGAGCGAGCCTACAGCAGAACAAAAGGACCGGGCGCGAAACCTCATGAACGAGGGCTACTATCTGTACAAGCGCGGCGACTACCTCCACGCGCTGGAGGCCTTCCAGGCCGCCGACGCCATCATGGGCGTGCCCACGACGGGCCTCGAGGTGGCCAAGGCACACGAAAAGCGCGGCATGCTGCTCGAGGCGCTGGACGCGCTCGTGCGCGTGCATACCTATCCCCGGGCTCCGAACGAGCCCACGCCGTTTACGCGGGCGCGCGTGGCGGCCGAGGTGCTGGAAGCCGACATCCTGGAGCGCACCCCCACGCTTGAGATCGCTCTGGCCCCTCTTCCCGCAGGAACGACCGCCCATGTTGCGATCAACGGCGCCCAACTCGCGCCGGAGAGAGTCCATCTGCCGCGCAAGCTCAACCCGGGCGTGCACCACGTGGTCGTCACAGCGCCCGGCTTTGTCTCCTACGACCAGCGCCTCGTGCTCCGAGAGCGCGAGCACCAGCGGCTCGAGGTAGCGTTCGGGCCCGTGCCCAAGGCCCCACCGGCACCGCCGCCGCGTCCCGAGCCCGAGCCTGCGCCCGCCCCTGCGCCCGATGCGCCAGAGGAACCCAGCGCAGTGCCGCCCGCGGCCTGGGCCGCCTTTGGCGTGGGCGCGGCGGGCCTGGTAGTGGGCACGGTGGCTGGCGGCGTCGCTTTGTCCCAGATGTCTGCGCTCGAGGACGATTGCTCGGAGCTATATTGCGAGGACCGGAAATGGGAATCTGACCGCGACAACATGATGACGACCGCGCATGTGTCCACCGCGGGCTTCGCCGTGGCGGGCGCAGGCGCCACGATCGGGCTCATTCTGGTACTCGTCTCCGAGCCCGCCGCAGCCACCATTCAGCCGGACATCGGCTTCGGCACCGTTGGGCTCTCAGGGAGATTCTGATGTCTTCCGCACGGACACGGCTCGGTGTCGCGCTGCTTGTTGCGTGCGCGGTTGCAGCAGGCTGCGAGCTCGTCGTCAGCTCAGTGGAGCGCCGCCCCTTTGCGGAAGACGGCGGTTCGGGCGGCACCGGGGGGACCGCCGCTGGCAGCGGGGGTACGGGTGAAACGGCGGGCGGGGCCGGCGCGGGTGGAGGTGGTGGCGGCGATGAGCCCGTCTGCGGCTCGCCGGACACCGGACCGACCGGGCTGAGCTGCGTAGGTCTAGCCGACAGTTGCGGCCCGGGCGAGGACGAGGACTGCTGCGCGAACCTGCTCGTGCCGTGCGGCACCTACTTCCGGAGCTACGATGGCCTCGACTACCCGGACGACAACTACCCCGCCACGGTGAGTGACTTCTACCTGGACCGCTTCGAGGTCACGGTGGGGCGGTTTCGCGCCTTTGTGGACGTGGGCAAGGGCACGGAGCAAGACCCGTCTTCCGATGGCGAGGGAGCGCACGAGTTCATCCCGGGCAGCGGCTGGCAGCCAGCGTGGAACACCGAGCTGCCGTTCGACACCGTCGCGCTGAAGGCTGCCCTCAAATGCAACGCGACCAACCAGACGTGGACGGACAGCCCAGGCGCGAACGAGAACAAGCCCATCAATTGCGTGAGCTGGTACTTGGCCTTTGCTTTCTGCGCCTGGGACGGCGGCCGACTGCCCACCGAGGCCGAGTGGAACTACGCAGCCGCAGGCGGCGACCAGCAGCGTTACTTCCCCTGGTCGGACCCGTACCCACCGGGCTCGACGGATATCAACGATACCTACGCGGTGCATGACTATTGCTGTGGCATACCGGAGGTCGGCTCGCGCTCGCCCAAGGGCGACGGCCGCTGGGGCCAGGCCGACCTCGCCGGCAGCATGTGGGAGTGGAATCTCGATTGGTATGGGACGTACCCAACACCGTGCAATGATTGTGCTAATTGTGAAAGCGTCTTCGCCCAAGTGCTTCGCGGAGGTAGTTGGTACACTACTGCCAATTACCTGCGCTCCGCGCGACGCTACTTCAGAACTCCGACGGAGCGCGACGGCCTCATCGGGCTCCGTTGCGCCAGAAACACAGGCAGCGCTTGCGAGGGCGGCGACCTCACCGAGTTCGGCTCGAACGCCGCGTGCGACGAGTGCGCCAACGCAGCGTGCTGCGAACAGGTCGAGGCCTTTGTCAACAACCCGACCCAAACCACCTATGGCGATCTGGTCGACTGCGCCCGGGGAGAGACCAGCCCAGGACCATGCTACGATGACTGCACTTTCAGCATTTGTGAGTCGAACCTGGCCATCCCCGTGATCGGCGATGCCTGTACCGCATGCCTCTCCACCAGCGGCTGCTGTGACGCGTGGGATGCCTGCTGTGCCGAGCAGTCCGGGGACTGTGGCGGCGACTGCGATACGGATTTCGCCTGCTTGACCTCGTTCGATCCGGTCGGCGATGGCTGCTGCGACATCACCGAGTTCGCCACTTGGGACACCTGCGTGGGCACCTACTGCTCCGACGTGTGCTGGGACTCCGAGTGCGGCTGATGGGCGGGGCGCTGCACGCCATCTAGCTCGAGCGGGAAGTGCCCTTCGGCCGCGAGCTGAGCGAGATCGGCCGCATGGTCGGCAGCTGGCTACGCTCGCCGGGTCGCCGCGGCAGAGCGAGCAACGTCGACGTGGCATCTTCATATGGGCTCTTTTCGACGCGCAGCAGCCCGTTCCAACCTGAGAGCTGCGTCCTGTAGCAGACGAAGAGATCACCCCGTGTACTCGCGCGGCCGTCTTCCGCTCTCGTGCGCGGAATCCTGAGACAGTTCGAGCCGATTGCCCGAAGGCGCGGCAGGTCTCAGGAGAGACAAGGTAGACGTAGCAGTGCATTGGAGACTGTTAACGGCCGGAACCTGAACTGCGTCCGCCACCAGGGGGATGCCATTAAACCTGGCGTCGCTCGCGCCGGGGCCCTGCCGTCGAGGTGGCGCGGGCATCCTGCCCGCCATTCTGCTAGCGTGGGCGCACCATGATGCCTCGAGGCTGGCTTGTCGCTACGGCGCTCGTCGCTGCGGGGATCGTCGCGCCGCAGGCCGACGCCTCGCCGCAGGAGGTGATCGGCTTCGGCTACCGCTCGATCGCCATGGGCAACACGGGCGTGGCGGCCGGGCAGGGGGTGGACGCGGTCTACGCCAACCCGGCGCTGCTGTCGCTCTCGCGCGAGATGGCGCTGGAGCTGGGCATCACCTCGGGCGTCTTTCACCTGGTCGCCGATGGGCCCCAGATGCCGGGCGAGCTCCGGTACTCGCCGCTTCAGTCCAACACCATCGGCGGGCTCTTGCCGCTTCCCTTCGGCGGGGTGCTGGAGGACCGCATCACCATCGGGCTCGGCTTTCAGACCCCCTTCGATGTGGTGGTCCGCGGCCGCATCCTGTACCCGGAAAAGCCCCAGTTCCTGCTGGCCGACCGGGTGCAGTCGGTAGCGGTGCAGGCCGCGGTGGGCGCGGATCTCGGCTACGGCATTCGCGCGGGCGTCGGCTTTGCAGCGCTGGCGGCGCTGAGCGGCTCGGTGCTGGTGGCCACCGACTCCCGCGGCCGCATCGGCACCGTGGTCAAGGACACTCTGGTCGCCAGCTATGCGCCCATCTTCGGCGCCAGCTACGACCTCGACCACGCCACCCGGCTGGGCCTGGTCTTCCGCGGCGAGCTGGTGGGCCGCTTCAACGTGATCATCGAAGCCAAGGACCTGGGCGACATCACCATCCCGCCGCTCAACATCTCGGGCGTTGCGCAGTACGATCCCTGGCAGATCGGCCTGGAGGCGGCGCGCTCGCAGGGGCCGTGGAAGGCGGCCTTGGCGCTCGTCTACAAGCACTGGCCCGCCTATCCCGGTCCGCCCGAGGCTACCGTGCGCTGCGAGGACGCCGCGGACGAGCACGTGACCTGCGATCCGTGGCTGCCGCCAGACCCCGGCTACCGTCCCGTGGTCTCGCCGCGGGTTGGCGTGGAGCGCGCCTTTTCGATCCGGAGCGGCGCGACCCTGCTCCTTCGCACGGGCTATGGCTTCGAGCCCACGCCAGCACCGCTGCAAAAGGGCTACACCAACACCTTCGACAACTCGCGCTCCGTGATCTCGGCTGGCTACGGCATCGCGCTCGATGACCCGCTGCCGCCCGTCGACTTCAACGGATTCGTCCAGCTCCAGCTGCTGCATCCGCGCACCCATCCCAAGCGCGTGGCCGAGGGAGCCAGCTTCGACGGCAACGTTCGCACCTCTGGCTCCGTGGTGGCCGCGGGCGTGGCCGGGATGGTGAGGTTCTGATGGCTGCCCGTCGCACGGCTCGGCGTGGCCGTCTCGGCCGCGCGCTGGGGGCGGCGCTGGGTATGCTCGTCCTTACGGGCCCGGGGCGACCGGCCCAGGCCAGCGTGCCCGATCACTACGGCTTTGGCTCGCGCTCGACCGCCATGGCGGGTGCAGTCGCCGCGGACGCGGTGGACTTTTCCGCCGCCTATTACAATGCCGCTGGCTTGGTCAGCGCTCCTGGCATCGAGGTCTCGGTCGGCTATCTCTACAACTGGCAGCACCTCAGCATCAACGACGTCGACACCGAGGTGGCCCCGGTCAGCGGTCTGGTCGGCGGGGTGGTGGCGCCCGGCAAGCTGTTCGGCATTCCCTTTGCCTTCGGCATTGCCACGCACCTGCCCGATAACGGCATCTCCTACATCTATGCTCGCCGCCAAGGGGTGCCGCGCTGGGAGCTGTACGATACGCGCTCGCAGCTTCTCTATCTGTCGGCCAACCTCGCCATCCAGCCCTTTGACTGGCTCACGCTGGGCGGCGGCATCGCGTACCTGTCGGCCACCCGCGGCAGCTTTGGTATCCGCGGCCAGGCCGACATCCTCTCGCCCTACGCCTCCAAGCTGCAGCACGAGGTGGACGCCGACCTTACCGCGGTGCGGTTTCCGCAGTTCGGCCTGCGGGTGCTGCTGGAGCGCTGGGGGGCCATTGGCGTGGTCTACCGCGGGCAGAGCAACCTGGACTTGCAGCTCGACGCCCACCTCGAGGGAACGGTGGACTTCGCGGGCATCGACATCCCGCTGCTCTACGACTTGGATACCCACACCATCGCGTCGTTTACGCCGCGGCAGGTCGCCATAGGGCTGAGCTTTCAGCGCGTCGAGCGGCTGCACCTCAACGTGGATCTGACCTGGGTCAACTGGGCCGCTTATGAAAGCCCCACGGCCGACATCTGGGCTCGGCTGCAGGTCGAGCCTCCACCGGGGACGCCGGTCGAGCTACCGGACGAGCCCCTGCCCACGAAGGTCGTTCCGCCCGGTTTCGAGAACCGGCTGGTGCCGCGCATCGGCGTCGAGTATCGGCTGCCGCTCTATGGCGAGCCCCGACCGGTTCGCGGTCACGCCGAGCCGCGGGAGCTGCTCGAGCTGCCGCTGCGCGCGGGCTACGTCTACGAGGACAGCCCCGTGCCCGAGCAGACGGGCGTGACCAACCTGGTCGATGCCGACCGCCACACCGTCACGGCTGGTCTCGGGCTGAGCCTCAACGCTCCCGGTGAGGTATTTCCGGGCTCGCTGCACCTGGACTTGCACGCGGCCTTCTCGGCGCTGCCCGAGCGAGCGATGCTCAAGGACAACCCCGCCGACTTCGTGGGCGACTACCGAGCCTCGGGCCACATGGCCGCCTTTGGCTCGACCTTGCGAGGGGTGTTCTAATGGGCAAGTACGCGCCGATAGCGCTCGCCCTGTTGGCGAGCTGCGCGACCCTGGCGGATAGCGGCGGTGGCGACAAGCACCTGCCCAATGCCGCGGCAGGGCCATTTCGACCCATCGAGACGGTCGAGCTGGGCCAGACTCGCGTTGGGCCGAACGTGCTCGAGAGCGACAAGCGATTCCCGCGGGATGCCGCGGTGGTGGACGTTGACGGCGATCCAGCTACGCTCGAGGTCTACGGCTACGTGGCCGAGACCATCGTCGAGCCAGAGGCCGACCCCGACCCCGAGGCCCCGCCCAACCGGATCACCCGCTACGTCGCCCTCGATGCCCGCTCCTTTGCCCGCCACGGACAGGGCGTGCTGGAGCCCGAGCACGACTGGGAAGGGGGCTGGGTGGGGGCGCCGAGCGCACTGCGCGTCGGCGGGCAGATCTGGCTCTACTACTCGGCCGCGGCGGGTGTGGGGCTCGCCCGCAGCGACGACGGTTTGAGCTTTGCGCGCGAGCCCGAGCCCGTGCTCGAGACGGCCGACTCTGGCTGGGACGAAGGGGCCACGCCGACCAGCCCCTCGGTGCTGGCCCTTGCCGAGGGCGGCTTCCGCATGTTCTACCAGCTCACCCTGCCCTTGGGGCGGACCGTGATCGGCGAGGCGAGCTCCGACGATGGCCTCCGCTGGGAGCGGCTGGGCGTCGGTCCAGCGCTCCGGCCGCGGCCGCCGAGCAGCGACCCTGCCGTGCCCGTTTGGGACAGCCGGTCGGTGGGCGCGCCCTGCGCGGTGCTGTGGCCCTCGGCCCAGGGCCGGACCATCCTGTGGCTCTACTACGCCGCCGTGGACGAGGATGGCCGAGGCAGCATTGGGCTGGCGGCACGCTACGGCCTGGACGGGGCGTTCCAGCGCGCCAGCTCGGTAGTGTTCGGCGCCAGTGGCTCGCTCGATCCCACCGAGCCGCAAGTAGTGCGCTATCCCGAGTTCACCCTGCTGTTCGCCACCCAGCGCGCGGGCAGCACCCCGTCGCGCGACTACCCGGCCGTGGCCGCGGGGGTGGCCCCCGCCACGGTGAGCCTGCCGCCGCCCGACGAGGGGTGAATCGGCGCGCTTCCGAGGGCGCGAACCATCCCGTCAGAGCCCCTCGCGCGGACGCCGCTGCCGCCACCAGCGGCGGGCATCACCCGCGGCGTAGCCCAGGCACAAAATGGCGAAGGTGGCGTAGGCCAGGTAGTTGAGCAAGTAATAGCGGGCGGCAGCGCCTGCCACGGCATAATGGATGGCGGCGATGCCGAGCATGGCCGCGCCCGCGAGCGCGCCAGAAGTGGGAATGCGCCCGTCTTTGGTAGGGGAGCCAAGCGCGAAGAGCAAAAGCCACAGCGTGGCGTAGTAGCGCGTTACCGTCACCGCAAAGAAGGCCGCGAAGAGCATGAGGATCATGGCGTCCTCGTCGCGGCGGCGGACCGCCGCAGGCACCAGCAAGAAAAGCCCGACGAGCTGGTAGGCCCACAGGCGCCCGCTTGCGGCAGCCAGGCGCTCGGCGCGGCTGCCCGCAAAGCTGTGCCAGGCGTCCTGGTCGGTGGGGTCGTGCTGCGCCAGCCGACCCGCGCCCACCTGGCGGGCATCCAGCGGCACGGCCTGGCGGTGAAGCGCGATGTTGTCCACCCACTCGGGCCATGCGGCGAGCCCCCGACCGGTCGTGCAGGAAAGCGCGAATAGCGCTGCGCAGGATAGCCCCAGCGCCGCCACAAAGCGCCGCTGCCGCCGCTCGAGGCGGCTCCACCAGCCTGTGCGGCGGCCCTTTTCGGGTCGCGCTCTCGGACGCAGCAGATCGCTCGCCATCCGCACCAAGATAGGCACTGCCAGCAGGGCGGGAAAGACGCGCGTCATCACGGCCCAGCTCAGCACCACGCCCGCGGCCGCGGGCCGGTTTTTGCGATATAGGGCCAAACCCACCACGGCCGAGGCGAGCCAATCGTATTGCAAAAAGCCGCCCGCAAAGCGGCCGCGATTGAAATGGATGACATGGGCCCAAATGGTGGCTGCCAGGGCCACCCGTAGGCCAAAGGCCCACCACAGGGCGAAAAACACCGCGGCGAAAAGCGGCAGGTCCGAGTTGGCGATGAGCCGAAAGGCCGGATGGTCCAGGGGGATGAGGTTGGCGAGCGGCGCATCGAGCGCGGTCCGCGGTGGAGCCGGGTTGTAGCCCCAGTCGTTGAGCACCTGCTGCCAAAGGTGGGCCTCGAGCCGCGGCCGCAACGAGCGCGTGTCCTCGCCGAGCTCGGCCCAGCGCGCCTCGCTGAAAGCGCTTCGGTCGAAGCCAGCCACGATGGCCTCGCGGGGCTCGATCCGGTAGCTCGCCATGTCGCGAGCGCTGCGGACGTGCGCGAAGTCGGGCTCGGAGGCGAGCCGCTTCCGCTCGCCGTCTGTCGCGGCGCGTTTGCGGGCCTGCCACTCGTCGTCGGCCGCCAGGGTGGCGGCGTACAGATCGCGGTAGCCGAGCTCGGGGAAGTACTTGGCGCCGAGGTAGTAATGGTAGACGTTCCAGGTCCGCAGGTGCTCGCCCGCCAATGCCTGGTAGACGTACTTGCCGCTCGAAAGCAGCACGGCGCAGATGGCGAGGCCGCCCAGCACGGCCGTGAACCAGGGGTCGGTGCGCCCCAGTCGACGCTCGCGCACGGTCGCCGCCAGCCAGGTGGCCAGCGCAGCCCCGGCCAAGGGCGGCATCCACCAGCGGAACGAAGCACGATCGAGCGCGTCGGGCCGAAGGTGCAGCGCGACCGACAGCACGACCGCGGCAATGGCGAAGGCCAGGGCGGTCCACCGCAGGGTCTCGCGCCGCTCGGGAGCCCAGCGCGCGGCCAGTCCCAGCGCGCCCAGCACGCCGCAGCCAAGGCCGGCCGCGCCCGGAAGCAGCGTGGCCGACAGCCCCTCGGGAAGTAGCTCGCGAAGCAGCACCCAGCCGACCGCGCCCAGGGCCAGCCCGGAAAGCGCGCACCACAGTAGCTGCCTCGGCTCGAGGCCCGAGCGCTGCTTGGCAGAGCCTACCGAGGCCATGCGCGCGTCACCGCAGCTCGTAGCGCTGGCTTCCCCAGCGGCCGAGCGGCAGGGCTCTTCCCAGGCGCAGCAGCGTCCAGACGGCGCCCGTCAGCTTGCGCAGCTTGGACACGCCCACCCGCTCGTCGTAGCTGATGGGCAGCTCCACCACGCGATAGCCGCACTTGGCGGGAAAGAGCAGCGTGTCGATGGGGATGGCGTCACCCTCGCCGTCGAAGTCGAAAGCCCGGATGAGCGAGCTTCGGTAGGCCCGCATGCCGCTGTGCACGTCGCAGGTGGGCACGCCGTGCATTGCGTGGGCCATGGCGGCGAACAGGCGATTGGCGAGGTAGTTGGCTGCGGGCATGGCCGCGGGCCGACGGCGCGTGCGCGCGCAGTTGACCACGTCGGCGCCCTCGTCCTCGACGATCCGACGGACCACGGGGATGGTGGCGGGCGGATAGGTGAAGTCGCAGTCGAGGTAGATGAGAAGCTCGCTCTGGGCCGCGGCCGAGTACATCAGGAGCTCCATGGCCGGCCCGTGGCCGCGGGGCGGGATCTGGCGCAGCACGCGCGCGCCCATCTGGCGGGCGATGTCGGGCGTGTGGTCCTCGGTGGAGCTGTCCACGCACAGGATCTGCGCATCCGGAGCCTCCGCGCGGATCTGGCGTATCATCCGCGCCACGCTCTGCTCCTCGTCCATGGTGAGCATCCCCACGGTGAGGCTGAGCTGCCGCCGCTCGGGCAGCTTGCGCGCCACCAGCACATCGCGCGAGGCCTTGGTCCGGGCACTGCGGTGCGGCACCAGAAGCTCCAAGCCAGCGCGCTCGACCATGGCCCGCGCCGTAGCTCGCGCGCTCGGCTCGCGCGGCAGCGAGACGATGAGCCGACCGCCGTCGCCGAGCAGCGGCAGGCATGGCTCGAGCAGCTCTTCGGGCGCGGGCACGCGGCCGATGACCTGAGACCACAGCACCAGATCGAACTGGCGGCCGGCTAGCCGCTGCTCGAGCAGCTCGGGGTCGGCGTGCTCCAGCTCGAGCACCTCGTCGAGCCTTGCGCGCGCGAGCGCGGCTTTGGCGGGATCCCACTCGAGCCCGGTCACGCGCGCGCCCCAGCGCTTGGCCCGAGCGCCGTGCAGGCCGCGACCACAGCCCACCTCCAGCACGGTCTGAGGCCGGCCGAGCGCGGCCACCAACGCGCGGTTTTCTCCCTCTACGAGGGGGGGCTCGGATGGGTCGATCGCGTTCACGCGGGGCCCCTTGCTAGCACGGCTGGCCCAGGCCCGCACGAGCTAGCCAGCACTGGCCGCGATGAGCTTACGGGCCAGCTCGTCGAAGCGGGCGGCGCAAAGATCGGGGCGCGCCCCGTCCAGATCTGCGCCGTCGAGCGGGCAGATCTCACAGCGGCGCACGGGCGCCACTACCCCGCAGCGTAGCCCGGCTGCGCGGCCGGCTCCGAGGTCGGCGGCCGTATCGCCCACCATCCACGAGCGGGCGCGGTCCAGGCCGAGCTCGCGGCAGAGCTCGAGCAGCATGCCGGGTTGAGGCTTGCGGCAAGGGCAGGGCCGAATGAGCGCGGGATCGCCGCCCGGGCCGCCTTCGGGATGATGAAGGCAGAGCCGGCTGGCCGCCACCGGGACCCCCTCGCGGGCGAGCCGCTCGAGCAGGGCCTGGTGGGTGCGCTCGATGGCCTGGCGCGGCACGCGACCCTTAGCCGCGTCGGGCTGGTTCGAGGCGACGGCCAAGACGAAACCAGCGTCGGCGAGCGCGTGCAAGCCCTCGAGCACCCCTGGCAGAAGGCGCAGCTGATCGGGGTGGAAGGCAGGGAAAACGCACCCGAGCTCGGGGTCGCGCACGAAGTCGACCAAGGTGCCGTCGCGGTCGAGCAGCACGCCGCGCCTGAGCTGGGCCCCAGCCGTCATGACGGCTGGCATAGCGCGCGCGTGAGCCAGGGCATAGCGGTCAGCCGTCGAGCCCGCATCGAGCCGAGAGCGGGCCCTAGCTCTCGCTTGAGGCTCTGCTGCTCGGATGGGCCTCCGGGTGCGCTTCGAGCTCGTGCTCCAGCGCGCGGAGGCCCGACTCCGAGCCGATCTCGAAAAAGCGCCGCTCGGCCCGATAGGCCCGCAAGCGGCCGCGGCTCGCCAGATCGGCTTGCACTGCATCGA
This sequence comes from uncultured Polyangiaceae bacterium, assembly GCA_964441055.1. Lineage (GTDB taxonomy): Bacteria > Myxococcota_A > Polyangia > Polyangiales > Polyangiaceae > JACQWT01. The sequence goes on from CAYTYV010000081.1 coordinate 11,368, forward strand.
GGCCCAGGGGTCGGTCTGCTGCCAGCGCGGCCACCGCCTCGCGGCGCAGGGCCATGGCGCCGTAGTCGATGTCCTCGAACGCGCCATCGGCGCGCTCGCCCTCAGCGAGCTTGCGGTACTCGATCACCTGCTCGCCTGCCACGCGCACGTTGGACCGGTCCCAGCGGTTGCGGTTGCGGAACACCGCCAGCGTGCCGAGCGCCTCGGGGTGCGCGGCCAGATCCCGCAGCGGACTGGCGTAGTCGAAGGGCAGGTAGGAATCGCCGTAGGTGACCACGAAGCTCGGCGGGAGCTCCGAAAGCGCGTGGCGCAGCGCTCCAGCCGTGCCGCGCAGCTGCTTTCCGTCGTCGGCGTAGCGCAGGGTCAGGCCAAAGCGCGAGCCATCGCCTAGCGCGGCGCGGATCTGCTCGCCCAGGTGCCCGATGCACAGCAGCACCTCGGAAAAGCCGCAGGCGCGAAGCCGGTCGAGCTGCCAGGCTGCAAAGGGCCGACCAGCCACGGCGATCAAGTACTTGGGAAGCCGCTCGGTGCGCGCGCTGAGCCGCGTGCCGAGCCCTCCCGCCAAGACGACCGCCTGCATGATCGCCGCCTACTCGTCTGAGCTGAGCTCGCCGAAGACCTCGCGGGCAAGCTCGCCGATGGCTCGCCCCACGGCCTGGTCCGAGCTCAGCCGCACCTGCCAGCCGAGCGCGGCCATCTTTTCCGGATCCATGCGGCTGCGGGGCACGTCGCCTGGCCAGCCCTGGCGGCCGCCCGCATAGCGGATGCGCGCGTCGGGATACGGCGAGGCCGCCACGCAAAGCTCGGCGATGCGGCGGACCGAGGTGACGTCGGGCGGGGCCAGGTTGAAGACGTTGAGCGGCGCGCTCGCGCGGTCGAGGCCGTAGAGCATGCCGTCCACGCAGTCGCTCACGTGCAGGTAGGGCTTGGCCTGCCGCCCGTCGCCCAGCACCTCGAGCTCGCTCGGGCTTTTTTGCAGCTTGCGGAAGAAGTCCAGGGCGGCGCCGTGCGTGCCGCGCGGGCCCACCACGTTGCCGAAGCGGTAGATCCAGGCCCGCAGGTCAAAGCACTCCACGAAGGCGCTCACCATGGCCTCGCCCGCGAGCTTGCTGGCGCCGTAGAGCGAGATGGGCAGCTCGCCCAGGTCGCCCTCGGCGCAGAGCCGCTCGGTGTTGCCGTAGACCGTGCCCGACGAGGACAGCACGAAGCGCTCGACCCCGCCCAGGCGGGCGGCCTCGAGGGCGTGGTAGGTGGCGATGGTGCCCTGGTCCAGATCCAGCCGGGTGCGCTCCAACCCCCAGCGGGCCTCGGGATTGGCGGCCAGGTGAAAGACGGCGTCATGGCCCCGAAGCGCTTCGCAGAGCCGGTCGAGCTCGAGCGCGTCGGCCACCACCAGCCGGGCCCGCCCGCTCTCGAGGTGCTCGGCGATGAAGGCGCGGTGGCCCACCGACAGGTTGTCGTAGACCGTGACCGGCCCGCGCTCGACCAGCCGGTCGACCAGGTGGCTGCCGATGAAGCCCGCCCCCCCGATGACGAACGAACGAAGCGCCTCCATGTCCGCGCCAGCTCTAGCCCGTCCGCGCGCTGCTGGCTATTCGGGCGGGTCGACGGGCGCGGCGGTCGACGAGCCCGCGCCCCAGAAGCTGAGGCCCGGCGGCGCACCCGGGATGGCGATGGGCGTGGTGGTCACCGAGTCGGTGCCGAAGCTTATCGAGAACAGCTGGCCGCCGTCGGTGAAGCCGTAGGCCGTGCCGCCCCAGTAGGTCAGGCCAAACACCGAGGAGTAGCCGAGCGCCCCCCAGTTTTTGACCATGTGCCCGTCGGTCGGATCCACTTCGATGAGGCAGTCATCGCAGCCGCCCTGCTTGACCGTCAGGAAGGTGCTGCCGCCGATGACCGACACGACGTCCCCGCTCGAGATGTAGCCGCCGCCGATGGTGCCGAGGGTCTGGACCTCGCCCGTGTCGACGTCGATGCGCACGTAGGCGTCGTTGATGAAGCCCACCAGCGCTTCGGCGTTCGGGTCCACCGTTCCCTCGGGCACGAAGGAAAGCGAGTTGGGGTAGTCGCCGCTGCGGATGAGCGTACAGGCCGCGTTGGTCTTGTCGATGGCGTAGATGCCGCTGAAGGTAGTGGCGGTCAGGTTGTGGTCCTTGTCGATGGCCAGATCGATGACGTAGGCGCAGCCCTGGAAGGGGCCGATGGTGGTGACCTCCAGGGTCAGCGGATCGAGCTTGTAGAGCACCGTGGCGCTGTGGCCGTACACCTCGGCCACGAGCTCGCCCGAGCCGCCCGCGCCGCCCACGTTGAACCCGCCGCCCGCGCCCGAGCCGCCCGCGCCCGAGCCATCCGCGCCACCTGCCGCGTCCCCGCCAGCGCCCGCCGAGGCCCCCGCCCCCGCGAAGCCGCCCGCGGCGCCGAACGGCGATCCGTCCGAGGTCGCGGTGCAGCCGCAGGCGAGTAGGGTGGGTAAGGCAAGTGCGGCGACGAGGTCTTTTCGCATGATCGATTCCAGAGGACGTTTCCGGATACAGCCTTGCGGGGGTTTGGGGGCAGAGGAAGGAGCGAAGCGACGACCGGAGCCCCCATCGGTGAACCAATCCGGGCGGCTGAGCAGAGCTCGCTCTGTGCGCCCATCGCCCGGCCCTCGCCCTTGTTGGGGGCAGGGCGATGGGCGCACGGGGCAACTGGCGAATGCCGCCAATGTAGCACCGAAGCTCGGCGCTGGCAGCTTGACAAAACTTCACGGGCCCGAAATGCAGCGGCAACGGCCGGGCGGCATCTTGTTCAGCGAGGCTGGCGATGTCCAGCCGCAACAAGACCCACTACAACGGAGAAACCATGTTTCGATTCTATCGCCGCAAGCTCATCATCCCCGCCGCCATGACCGTCGCCCTGTCGGGCGCTTTTGCCATCGGATGTGGAGGAGCCAAAGAACAGGGCAACGAGGAGGACGAGCTCGCCCGTCACGTGACCGCGCGCGTCGAGGTGGCGCTCGACGACCTGGACGCCACCGAGCAGCAGCGCGAGCAGATCCACGCCATCAAGGACGAGCTGCTCGAGAAGTTCAAGCAGAACCGCAAGGCGCACGAGCAGCGCCACGCCGAGCTCCTCGAGCAGTGGAAGAGCGAGCAGCCCGACGCCGAGAGGGTGCACGAGCTGGTCGACGAGGGCGCCGCACAGCGGCTGAAGATGGCCCACGAGGTGACCGACGCGGTGCTCCGGCTCCACGCCGTGCTCACCGCCGAGCAGCGCCTCGAGCTGGTCGACAAGATGGAGAAGCTCAAGGCGCGACGACCGTGGCGCCGCCACGGCTTTGGCGGGGAGTAGAATGGAGGGCCATGAGCGAGACGCCCCCCATCCGCGTGCTGCTGGTCGAGGATGACGCCCGGCTGGCAGCGCTCACCCAGGCCTACCTCGAGCGCCACGGCGTCGGCGTGGTGGTCGCCCCCGACGGCGACCGTGGCCTCGACGAGGCGCGGCGCGTCCGCTTCGACGCCGTGCTGCTCGACTTGATGCTCCCGGGTCGATCCGGGCTGGAGGTGTGCCAGCAGCTGCGCGCCCACAGCGACGTCCCGGTCATCATGATCACGGCGCGTGGCGAGGAGGCCGACCGGGTGCTCGGCCTGGAGATGGGCGCCGACGACTACCTGCCCAAGCCGTTTTCGCCGCGCGAGCTGCTGGCCCGCATCCGCGCTCAGGTGCGCCGCGCCCGCGGCGAGCTCGGCAGCCACAGCCGCAGCTTGACCGTGGGCGATCTGCGCCTCGATGGCGGCTCGCGAACGGCCGTGCTGGACGGCCACGAGCTGGATCTGACGAGCTACGAGTTCTCGCTGCTGTACGCGCTGGTCGAGCGAGCCGGTCGGGTGCTCGGCCGCGAGCAGCTGATGGAGCTGGTCAAGGGCACTGCCGAGGAGTCCTTCGACCGGTCCATCGATGTCCACGTCTCGCGCCTGCGCCACAAGCTGGGCGATGGCGCCCGCCAGCGCATCAAGACCATCCGCGGCGTGGGCTACCAGTACGCCGCGGGCTACCGGGCGGAGCAGAGCCGATGAGCCACGGGCGGCGTCGTCCTCGTCGCATGCGCCCCCGCCGCAGGCTGTTCTGGAAGGTGTATGCCTTCGGGGCCTTGCTGCTGCTCGCGGTGGCGCTGAGCATGGGGCTCACCCACGAGCTGCTCGGCGCGACGCCGCCGTGGCTGGCCGACGGCGAGCGGCTGGCGCAGCACTTCGCGCACGATCTCGAGCCCGTGCTCTCCGAGCCGCAGGCGCTCGTCGACAAGCTGGAGCGAGTGCACCGCCACCTGGAGCTCGATGTGGCCGTCTACCAGGCGGACGGCGCGCTGCTCGGCGCCGCAGGCCGCACCCCCGAGCCCGAGCCCGCCATGCCGAATGAGTACGGGATCGAGCGAACCGCGCACGCCCTTCGCTTCGTCATGCCCATCCGAAATACGCCCCAAGGCGCCTACTTCGTCGTCGAGCGGGCACCCGCCGCTGGCTTTCCCCGCTGGGCCGTGGGGGTGCTGGTGTTGCTCGCGGTGCTCGCGCTCGTGTCGATCCCCTTTGCCCGCGCCATCGCGCGCCCGCTGGAGCGGCTGACCGTGGTGGCGCGCTCGCTCGGCTCGGGCGATCTGTCGGCGCGAAGCGGCCTGCGCCGCACCGACGAGGTGGGCGCCCTGGCCACGGCCTTGGACCAGATGGCCGATCGGCTCGAGCGCCTGGTTCGCTCCGAGCGCGAGCTACTGGCCAACGTCTCGCACGAGCTCAAGACGCCGCTGGCGCGGATTCGGGTGGCGCTCGAGCTGTGCGAGCCCGAAGCGGACGAGCTGTCCGAGGAAGCGGACGAGCTGTCCGAGGAGGAGCGTGCCGCCTGCCGAGCGCAGCCCCCCCTGGGCCAGGGCCCGGCTACCGCCCCCTCGAGCGAAGTGGCCGAGCACTTGCGCGGCATTCGCGGGGATCTCGGCGAGCTCGAGCGGCTGGTCAACGACGTGTTGATGCTCTCCCGGCTGGACATGGCCGAACGAGCCGAGGCCGCGCAGTCGATCCCCATCCGCCCCGAGCGCCTGACGCTCTCGGAGCTGCTCACCCGCTCGACCGAGCGCTTTGCCAAGGCCCATCCCCACCACCAGCTTCGCGTGGATGTGCAGGACGGCGCCAGCGAGCTGCGGGCCGACCCCGTGCTGCTGCGCCGCGCCGTGGACAACTTGCTCGACAACGCCGCCAAGTATGCCGAGGCCGATGTCGGACCGGTCGTGCTCGCCGCGGGAGTGTCGTCCGCCGAGGCCTGGCTGGAGGTGCGCGACCGCGGTCCTGGCGTCGCGCCCGCCGACCTCGAAAGGCTGTTCGAGCCGTTTTTTCGCGCCGATCGCAGCCGCGCTCGCGGCACGGGCGGCTCAGGCCTAGGCCTGGCGCTCTGCCGCCGAATCGCCGAGGCCCACGGCGGCCACATCGAGGCCCTTCCACGCTCCGACGGCGGCGGATTGACCGTGCGGCTGGTGCTGCCGCGGTCGGACCGTGCGGCGAGCGCCGCTACATCATCCGCTTGACCTGCATCTTGCGCGGCACGGCGCCCGAGCGCATCAGCATGGCCAGCGCCTCTTTTTCGAGCGCTGGATGCACCCCGCGCGAGGGCACGCCCTGCGGGAGCTTCTTCTTGGTGATGAAGCCCGCTAGTAGCTGCGCGTTGATGTCGCCCAGCTTGCGCAGCGCCTGCTTCATCGCCTTGTGCTGGTTGGCCCAGGCGTGGGCAAAGGCCAGCGATCGGTACATCTGCGGGCGCAGCTCCTGGTAGAGCTCATCGTCCAGCTCGAAGGTCCGCAGCATCTCGATGGCTTTGCGCGCCTGACCCGTGCGCGCCCAAGCCTCGCCGATGATCGCCGCTAGCATGGCCCGCTCCTTGGGCTCCTTGTGGCGTGACAAGTCGATGTTGTCGGCCAGCGCGCGGGCGTTGTCCGTCTCGCCCAGCATCAGGTGGATCATGGCGCGCTGGCCGCGGGCCTGGTCGGCCGCAGGCGCCATGACCTTGCCGAGCTTGATGGTCT
>CAYTYV010000082.1:0-17399 GCA_964441055.1 uncultured Polyangiaceae bacterium
CACCTGGCCTCGTTCTCACCCGTCGAGGAGCGAGGCCAGGTAGTCTAGCGGAATCGCGCGCGCCGACGCCGACGACCTAGCTGCCGCCAGCGCCGCCGCCGCCGCCGCTCGCCCCGCCAGCGCCTGCGGCCCCGCCTGCGCCGCCGCCTCCGCTGCCCGGGGTGCAGCCCTCGCCCGGGCTGCCGTCGCCGCCGCAAAGGACGCTGTTGCCGTCGGTGCAGAACACCCGCTCGCCGTCGATGGTGACCTCGAGGTAGTCCTTGTCGGTGTCACATACGGGGATAGCCAAATAGAAGGTCAGGTGGGTGGCGTTCGCGTCGATCGTGAGATCCTGGCTGACTGAGCCCTCTTCCTCGCCGCTCGAGTGGCCGCCGAACCACGCCCACCAGTCGCCCTCATGGGGGCCGCACTCGCCGCCCGGGCAGCAGCTCTCGTCGCACAGCGGCGTGCCGTAGTTGCTGGACGCCTCGTCCCAATCGCTGCTGGGCGTGCCGCCCTCGAAGCTCGGGTCGGCCACGGGCGAGCAGGCGGGCGATCCGCCAGCGCCGCCGTTGCCGCCGCCGCCATCACAGACGAACCCTACGAAATCCACGAAGAAATTGGTCACCCCGTCGGCGTCGGCATAGGTGGTGCTGTGGAAAGCCAGCTCATGGGTGCCACCGTCGGCAAAGGCGCTGACGTCCACCTCGGTGAGCTCGTAGCTGGGCGGCTGCAGGCCGCCGCCCTCACCGCCACCGCCACCGTAACCCCCGGTCGCCGTGCTGGTCGTGGGGCTGTAGGTCGAGGTGGTGGGGCTGGTGGTCTCACCTCCGGTTCCACCGTCTCCGGTCGTGTCGATTTGCTCGGTCTTGCATCCCACCCAGGCTGTGGCTGCAAAGGCCAGGGCAAGCGTAGATGTGGCGATGATCTTCTTCATGGCGACTCCTCGGCCCGCGGCCCACGGCCTAGGCACTTAACAAAAAAGCAACGAGTCCAACTAACTACGTTGTCTCAGTAGGCAACTCAGGTCAAGCGCGAAGCACTGCTGCGACGCTGGCGCGAAGGTGGGCTCGTCACCGTCCGCTCAGCCGAGCAGCGGCTTGAGCTCCGCCAGAATCGCGGTGGTCACCTCGCTCATCTTGGCGGCCTTCTGCTCGCCCACCAGATCGTAGGTCAGCGGGGTGCCCTTCTTGAGCACGGCCCGCACCGCGTCCTCGATGCGCGCGCCCGCCTGGCCGATCGCGGCATCCTGCTTGCGGTCGCCGAGCCATTGCAGCCCCTCGGCGGTGGCCAGGATCATGGCCATGGGGTTGACCTTGTCCTTGCCCGCGTGCCGCGGCGCCGAGCCGTGGATGGGCTCGAACATGGCGTGCTCGTCGCCCACATTGCAGCCCACCGCCATGCCCATGCCGCCTTGCAGCACGCTGGCCAGATCGGTGACGATGTCGCCGAACATGTTGGTCGTCACCAACACGTCGTAGTACTCGGGCTGGCCGATCAGCCACTGGGTGAAGGCGTCGACGATGGCGACGTCCTTTTCGATGTCCGGGTAGTCGGCCCCGATCTCCTCGAAGAGCTCGGCGAAGAAGCGGCAGCCGTCCATGACGTTGTTCTTGACGATGCAGGTCACCCGATGCTTGCCGTCCTTGGGCGCACCGCGGCGCTTGCGGGCGGTCTCGAAGGCGAGCTTGATGATGCGCTCCGAGGCCGAGCGCGTGATGATGCGCACGTCGGTGGTCAGATCGGTCTTGCCGCCTCGCTCGAGTCGGCCGCCGTGGCCCGCGTACAGGTCCTCGGTGTTCTCCCGCAGGAACACCATGTCCACGTCGCCAGGCCGCCAGACCTGCTTGCGCTCGCCCGAGATGCGGGCCTTGACGCCCTCGTAGAGCTTGACGGGCCGGATGTTGGCGTAGAGATCCAGGCGCATCCGATTGCCGATGACCGGTGACCACCCGGCCATGTTGCCGTCGGGCATGGTCACGGGCCCGGTGCCGTCAGGCGAGGGCCAGCCGACCGCCCCCAGCAGGACCAGATCGGCCTTGGCGCAGCGCAGCTCCGAGCCTTCGGGCCAGTCGCGGCCGTTTTCCAGGAAGTACTGGCCGCCGCAGGGGATTTCCTCGATCTCGAAGGTCGCGTCAGTGTGAGCGGCAACCAGGTCCAGCACGCGCCGAGCCTGGACCGCAACTTCGATGCCCGTGCCGTCGCCTGGCAGGAGCACCACGGAATAGCTGGTCTTGGGCATGCCTGCTCATGCCCAAACCACCGCAAACAGTCAACCGGAAGGGACACGGCCCCCCGGTCCGCTCCTCGCGACCCGGCTCAGTCGTCGCAGTCTTCGGGCTCGCAGAACTGGCCTTCCGGCAAGCAGATCGAGCGGGACTCGTTGCAGCAGAACTCGGGCTCGGGCTCCTCGCGGCAGTAGGCCGCTCCGCAGCTCGGGGGCTCGTCGGTGCAGGGCTCCTGGAACTCGAGGGGACAGAGCTCGCCCACGGGCACGCAGATCCCGCAGCTCGGGCTGCAGCAGTAGTGCTCGGGCGGGCAGAAGTTGAGGCCGCACACCTCGCCCTCGGCCTCGCAGTCGATGGGGCATGGCTCGTCGATCTCAAGGCACAGCCCGCGGTAGGGGTCGCAGCAGTAGGTATCGGCCGGGCAGACCTCGAGCCCGCACAGCGTCTCGTCGGGGCCGCACTCGATCGGGACGCAGTGATGGCCGAGCGGCGTGCACAGGCCGCAGCTCGGGTTGCAGCAGTACGCCTCCGGCCCGCAGATCTCGTCGCCGCAGAGCTCGGCAGGGCAATCGGGCACCTCGGCCAGGCACTCGCCACCCGGGAAGCAGTAGTGATGCGTGGTCGGCGCCTCGCAGCTTTCGGGGTCGCACGGCGCGCAGGGCGCCCCGCACGGCGCCCCGCGGCACGGCAGATAACAGCCCAGCCCATCGGGAAGCTCGTCCTCGGGCACGCACTCGCCCTCGCCGTTGCAGTACTGCCGACAGTCGGGGCAGCCGCAGGGCTCGCCGCAAGGGGCGCCCTGGCAGGTCTCGGGCGCGCCGCTGGGCGTGCCGCTCGGCGTGCTGCGCGGCGCGCTGCTCACCCAGCCGCCAAGCGAGACGTCGACGCCGCAGCCGCCTAGGCCTCGACCGAGGCCAAGCGCCATCAGGACGGCGAGCACAGCCGTGGCTCCTACCCTCATCGTACCGCCATCATAGCGGAGCTAGCCGTGAAACAAGTGGCGCACCTCGCGAAAGGGGGTGCGGCAGGGAGGGCCCGCCGCGAACAGGTAGTGCGCCACCCGGCCCGGCCCGAGCGCCAGGATGGTCGACGAGCAGGTGCCATAGACCTCGGTGTGGATGCACAGGGCCTGGAGCTGCCGCAGCAGCGAGAGGGGCAAGATGGCGTCGGGCGGGGGCGGTGGGATCGCCGACTCGTCGGGCAGCTCGTGGTCGCCGAGCACCTCGCCGAGGGCCGCCACCAGCTCGGGCCAAGGCCGGTCTAGCAGCGGGCGGAGCAGCGCGGTCATGCGGCGCGCTTTGGGAAACTCTGCCGAGCCCAGCCGATCGTTGCACAGCACGGCGATGCCCGAGCCCACGGCGGCGATCTCGATCGGCCCCGCCGATGGGCGCGCGTAGGCCACCTCGACCCCCTCGGCGTCGCCGTAGATCAGGTTGAAGGGGTTGTACTGCTCGGGGTCCAACCGCTCGAGGTAGCGACGCATGGCCGCGCGCGAGCCCTGCTGCAGCGCCTCGCGCACCACGTGGCCGCGCGAGCGGAGCGCGGGATCGGGGCCGCGGTAGGTGCGCTGGTTGGTCAGGCCGACGAACAAGCCGCCCGCGGTGGCGCCCAACCAGCTCCCGCCCTTTTCCCGGTCCACGCCCGCGACCGCCCTCGGCCGGTCGCCGATCACCTCGGGAGCGCTCGAGGCGCGCTCGAAGAGCTCGTCGCGGTTGGCGGCCACGATGAGCGGGAAGGCGGGATGAGCCCGAACGAGCAGCGCGATGGTGCACATGATGCCCTTCGGTTGTAGCGCAACCGCCGCGGGCGGCCGAGCCGCGCCCAGGCTCGCCGTGTTATACGCTCGGTGGTCGTGTCGAGCTTTGCCGCCAAGAGCGCCTGGCGCCGCACCACGCCCGCGGGAGCGGCCCGGCCATGAAGGTCCTCGGCCTTTCCACCTCCAGCCCGCAGAGCAGCGTGGCCGTGCTGGACGGCGACCGGCTGCTCGCGGAGCTGGCCTACCATGGCGAAATGGATCACGCCGAGCGTCTGCTCGGGATAGTCGAGCGCGCCCTGGGCGAGGCCCGCCTCGAGCGGCGGCAGATCGACGCCCTCGCCTGTGACGTGGGCCCTGGCTCGTTCACGGGAACCCGCGCAGGCCTGGCCGCGGCCAAGGGCATCGCGCTGGTGCTCGACCGCCCGCTGGTCGGCGTGGGCGCGCTGCACGCCATGGCGGCAGCCGCCCGGGCCTGCGCGACGGCCGAGCCCGAGCCCGCCACGCTGATCTGCCTGCTCGACGCCAAGCGCCGCGAGACCTTCGCAGCCGTCTACGGCCCAGCGCTCGAGCTACGGCGCGGCCCCGAGAGCCTGCCCACCGCCGGGCTGACCGTCGCCCTGGCCGAGACGCTGGACCGAGCTGATGCCTTCGTGGTGGGACGCCAAGGCGAGCGGCTGGAGCCGCCGCCTGCACGCTGGCTCCGCCACCCGTCGAGCGACCTGCCCCACGCGCAGTGGATCGCGCGCATGGCCCTGCCCCTGCTGGCGGCCGGCCAGGCTCCCGCCCTCGAAGGGGTCCAGCCGGTCTACGTGCGCCCTCCCGACGCCACCCCTGCGGCGGCGCCCCGCTAGCTCGCTTCGGCGCGGCGCACGGCTTGGTCGGTCGCCTCCTCGGGAATGCCGAGCGCGGTGCCGATGGCCAGTAGCTCGGCCCGCTCGGCTTCGGCGACCACGCCATCGACGGTGGCCAGACGGGCCAGCAGACGCATCACGCGGCGCCGCTCCTTGGCGTCGCACAGCGATTTGAGCTCGCGGTAGCAGGACTTGAGCTCGGCTGGCGTCAGCTGCGGAACGTGCTCGCTCAGGGTTTCGCAGAGGCTCTCGATGCCGTCCTGGGGGAGCCGCTCGACGCGGCTGAGCAGCCCTCGCAGGTGGTCGTGCTCGGCGCGATGCAGCCGCCCGTCGGCGTAGGCCACCCGGGTCAGCAGCACGGCCACGATGACGATATAGCGGATGACCACGCCTTCGTCGTCCGGCAGTACGGCGCGCACAGCCTCCTGGATCTGCGACAGATGGCTGTCATCCGCATCCTTGAGACCGAGCCAGGCGAGAGCACCCACAACGCCTCAACGCTACCAGATTTCAGCGGCACGCACTCGCGGCAGGCCCAAGCAGGTAGCCAGATGTGGTTTGAGGTAGACACGGTTCGATCTGCCGCTCGAGCGCGGGCAGCTGCGGTTCTACGGCACAAAAACGAGTCGTTGTGATATCCCGCGAAGACCATGCAGCGGGCGCCTACCGTCGTTGTCGTCTTCGTCGTTCTGGCAGGCGCCGCCCTGGGGACGGTGCTCAGCCAACGCAGCCGCCAGGCTCCGACCGAGGTTCGCGCCGCCGACGCGGGCGGTGAAGGCCGCGCTGCCGACGGCGGCCTCGGCGCGATCGGCGATGGCGGGCCAGATGCGGCCCGTAGCGGCGAACCTGAGCCGGGAACCACCGAGACGAGCAAGCGGAACGCCGACGCGGGCATCACGCTGCTCGACGGCGGGCTCGTCCCGCCGCTGGAGAGTGCTCCCAAGTCGGTGGTCTTCGGCGTGGTCGTCATCCGCTACCAGGGCGCGCAGGGGGCCCGAGCGGGCACGCGCAGCTACGCCGAGGCGCGCGAGCTCGCCGCCGAGCTCGCCGAGCTCGCCCAAAGCGATTTCGAGGCCGCGGTGAGCAAGGGGGACCCCGGCTCCACGGGCAACGCCGGTCGCATGTTCCCGGATGTGCTGGAGCCAGCCCCCCAGTACGTGCTGTTCAGCCTAGCCAAGGGGGAGGTCGGCGGCCCGGTGAACACGCCCACGGGGTTCTGGGTGGTCAAGCGGCTGGAGTGAAGCGCCGCAGGCCAATGTGCGCCCGGGTGATGCACCGCGTTGGGCTCCAGCACTTGTTGCTCCTTGGTGAACAATCCGGGCTAGCCGCCGCGCATCTGCTTGGCTAAGGTCGTATGAGTAAAGTCGTATGAGTAAAAAGGTGGGTCGGCTTTCCCGGCCTATCTGGCCTTGCACCATGAACATGGCGCAACGACGGGAGTTCGGATGACGGTCCACAGCTCCGGGGATCAGCTCGAACGGGTGCTCGCCAGGCTGCGTACGGAGCAGTCCATCGAGCAAGACGCGTCCCAACAGGCGTTGCTGCGGCACGAATGCGGGGTGTTGGAAGAGACGCGCGGCGACGAGAACGCCGCGGTGCGCGAGTATCTCGCCGCCTTCAACGCCGACCAGGAGTTCTGCGAGCCGCTCGAGGCGCTGGTGCGCATCTACACGCGCCGTCGCTCGAGCGAGAACCTGGCCAAGCTGCTCGCCACGCTGGTGGACTCGGCAGATACGCCCCAGCAGGCGGCGCGCGCGCTGTGGACCCTGGCGGCCTTCCGCCAGGACGCCGAACAGAGCTACGAAGAGGCCCAGCAAAGCCTAGAGACCGCCGTCGAGGCGGATCCCAAGGCGCTGGAGTGCTGGCTGGAGCTCGAGCTGTTGGCCGCCCGCCGCGGCGGCGACGACGCGCGCATGCGGGCCATCGAAGCGCGCGCCGACCTGACGCAGGAGCCGACCTTGCAGGGGCTGCTGCTCATCGATCTCGCACACTTGTGCGCTTCGGGCGGAGATCTCGAGCGGGCGGCAGCCCTGCTCGACGACGTGGCGGCCAGCGACGGGCGGGCTCAATTCGAGTCGCGCCTCGCGCTGGAGGCCATCGCGGCGCGAGCGGGCGAGGTCGAGCTGCAGGCCCATGCGCTGGAGGGCCAGGCCGAGCTCATCGCCCAGGCGGCCGAGGACCCTGATTTCGGCAACCGCGCGGGGATCCCGCGCTTCATGTGCGATCCGCAGCATGCGGCAGATGCCTGGCTGCGGGCAGGCGAGCTGCGACGGCGCGCTGGCGACGGGCCGGGAGCCGCCGTGGCGCTCGGCGAGGCGGCCGCGCGCTTGCCCGAGGGCTCGCTGGCCACGCGGTTGATGATCGCTGCGGCGGACGCCTCGGGCGAAGGCGACAGGGCGCTGGAGCTGGCCAGGCAGGAGCTCGGGCGCGGCGCCGACGGGCCCAGCAGCGCGGCGCTGTGGCTACGCCTGGGACAGGCGGCGGCCGATGTGGGGGATTTCGGCGAGGCCCTCGAGTCCTACGGCAAGGCCCTGGAGCTGGATCCCCACAGCGTGCCAGCGTTGACCGCTCGCATCGACCTGTTGGGTGCGGCCGAGGACCACCAGGCCCAGGCCGTGGCCTTGCAGGCCGCCGCCGAAAGCGCGGGCAGCGAGGAGGCGCAGGCGAGCGCTTGGCTGACCCTGGCCTACGTCTGGGCCTGTCGGGTAGGCGACGTCGAGCAGGCCAAGGCCGCCATGGAGCGGGCGGCCCAGTGCGGCGCGCCCGCCGAGCTGAGGGCGCGATTGGCCCGCAGCCTCGCCGCGATCTGCGCGGCCACGGACTGGTACGACGAGGCGAGCGAACAGCTCCTGGTGGCGCTGTCCAGCGCCCGCGAACAGGCGGGCGTTTGGTTCGAGCTGGCGCGCAGCCGCTTGCGGCGAGGCGACGCGGCGGGCGCGCTCGAAGCCCTGGCGATGCTCACCGCGACCGGAGAGGGCGACGATCCGCACGAGCCGTCGGTGTGGCTGGGACGCGCGCTAGCGGCCTATGCCGTGGGCTTGACCCCCACGGCAGGCTCCACGGCGGCGCGAGGCCCAGCCGTGGCTGCGCTGGCAGAGGTGCATCCGGATGCCGATTGGAGCCGCGGGCTCACCGTCGTCGCCGCGATGCTGGCCGCTCGAGCGGGCGAGAGCGGCGAGGCCTTCCGCCTGCTGAGCCGCGAGCACGGCCGCGAGCCGAGCGACGTGGTCGTGGCGCTGTTTCTAGCGGACATGTTTCGCCGCGAGGGCGACTTGCCCGCCGCCTCGACGGTGCTACTTCGGACCGCCGAAGCGGTCACCGACCCGCAGCTCGCAGGCTCGCTACAGCTCGAAGCGGCGTTTCTTCTGTGGAGCGCTGGACAGCGCGCCGAGGCCGTCGAGGGCTTCGAGCAGGCCTTGCAGCACGTGCCGCAGGCGGCACGGCTGGTGCTGAGCTGGGCCCTGCGAGGGCTGGCGCCAGATGATCTCGACGTCCGACGTCGCGCCGTGGAGCTGGCAGAGGAAGCGGGCGTGGACCTGACGGTGAGCGCATTGGAGCAGTTCGGCATCGGCGTGGCATCCGCAGACGGAGACGTCGAGATCCGGACCGCGCTCGAGGAGCTCGAGGAGATGGCGCCCGAGGGCGACATCGCGCTGGCTGCGGCGCTCGCGCGCCTGATGTGCAGCAGCGACGACACGGACCGACAGGTGGTGGATGCGGCGCTGGACAGGCTGGACGACCTGGGCGGCGCGGCGCGCGCCGTTGCGCGGGCCGAGCGGTTTCGGCTGGCCCGCTTCGTCGACGGCGACCCCGCGGCAGCGCTGCGGGCGGCGCGAGCCTGGGCGGAATCCTCGCGCACCGTGGCAGCCGCGCTCGAGTGGCTGGCGGCCGCGGTGGCCTGCGACGACCGCATGGCCGAGGTGGAGGCCTTGCACTCGCTGGCCGCACGCTTGCACGGCGAGGCACGCGCGGCCGTGGCCGCAACCGCCGCTGCCATCACCTTGGTCGATCAACCCGGCCTCACCCAGGGGTTCCTGTCCGAGCCGGACGAGGTCGCGCTGCTGATGAACCTGGAGCTGGCACCGCCCGGAAGCGCACCGCGGCGCCGAGCCAAGGCGCTGCGGACGGTAGGCGCCGCCCTCGGCGAGCGAGCCGAGCTGGACGCGACCCGGCTGGCGGCCTGGTCGGACCTGGTCTCGGGCGCCCACGAGGAGGCCAAGGAAGCCTTCGCGCGGCTGACCGAGCAGCAGCCCGAGGATCTGGCCTGCTGGGACGGGCTGCGCGAGGCCGCGCAGATGCTCGGCGACCACGTCACCACGGGACTGGCCTACGCGCAGCTCGGCAACCTGACCCGCAACGACAAGCGCGCCGCAGAGTTCTGGGAGGCGGCCGGCCTGACGCTGCTCGAGCACACCCAGGCCCACGACGACGCCGAGATCGCCTTCACCCGAGCCTTGGAGCGAGACTCGCACCGCGCCGTCGCCTTCGACAAGCTCTTCCGCAGGGTGCGGGCGCGCAACGAGGACGACCGGCTGCTGCACCTCATCGACGCCCGGCTGCAGGTGGCCGAAGACGAGACCGAAATCACCAAGATGTACTGGGAGCGCGCCCGCGTGCTTCGACGCAAGGGCGAGCAAGACGCCGCCTTGCGCTGCCTCAAGGACGTCACCCTGCTCGAGCCCGACCACGTCGGGGCGCTGGCCCTGGCGGGCGAGATCCACATCACGAGGGGGGAGTTCACCGAGGCCGCGCCGATGCTCGCCAAGCTGGCTGCCCACAACGAGGCGCCGGGCCAGCAGCGGCTGATGTCGGGAGTGGCCTCGGCAGACCTCTACGAGAAGAAGCTACAGAGTCCCGAGCGGGCCCTCGAGGTGCTCCTGCAGCTCTACCACGCGGGCCTGTCGACCCTGCCCGTGCGCGAGCGACTGGCGCGCACCGCCGGAAGGGTGGGCCAATGGGAGGAGGCCACGGTCATCCTCGAGGAGCTGATGGAGGAGCGGGATACCGCCGAGGGCCGCGCCGAGGCGGCTCGCCTGGCCATGGCCATCTACCGCGACAAGCTCAAGGAGCCCGAGCGTGCGGAAAAGGCGGTCGGTCGGCTGCTGGCCGAGTCCCCCGATGACCCCGAGGGCATCGATCTCATCCTGAACGCTCCCGTCGGCAGCCAGCTCCGGGGCTGGGTGGTGCCGCGGGCGCGCAAGACCGCGCTCCGTCGGTTGAACCGCAACCCCTTCGATGCCCGTCGCATTCGCTTGGTGGCGGACGTCGCCACCGCAGAGCAGGACAGCGCCTTGCAGCGAGCCGCCCTGGGATGCCTGGCGGCGCTCGAGAAGACCGACGCCGAGATCGCCACCACCATCGCCAGGCTCGATGGAGGGGCAGTCCAGGTTCCGCAGAACGTGCTCGACTCGAACGCCATTGCAGAGATCGCCGACCCGTCGGACCGCGGGATCCTAGTTGAGCTGTTCGCGCTGTTGGCGCCGACCATCGCCGCGGCGCTGGGCCCCTCGCTTCGCTCCGAAGCCGTGGGGCGCAAGAACCGCGTGGACGAACGCGGCGGCGACCCGCTGCGAGTGGAGGTGGCCCGCTGGATGGCGGCGCTGGGCTTCGGGGCTGACTTCGACCTGTATGTGGGCAGCCGCGACGAGCACGGCGTGCGGGGGGTACCCGGCAGCAAGCCCAGCATGGTGATGGGCCGAGCCATCACGCCTCCCCTGGAGCCGGCCACGCGGGCCGCCGTGGCTGGCGAGGTCTTCGCCTTGCGACGGGGCACGACCGCCGTGCTGCATCACGACGACCACACCATCACCTCCATCGTGGTGGCCGCGTGCAACGAGGTGGACATCCACATGACCGAACCGGCCTACACCATCTATCCCGAGGTGCGACGGGCGCTGCACAGCGAGCTGACGCGCAAGCTCAAAAAGCAGCTACCCGAGCTTTGCCAGCGCATCGCCGGATCGCAGCCGGATGTGGCGCGTTGGGCAGCGGCTGCCCGACGTAGCATCGACCGCATGGCGCTCGTCGCCTGTGGGGACGCCTCGGTGCTGCTCGACGCCGTGGTGGGCCCCGAGGGAACGCCAGCCCGCCACGCCATCGAATCGAACGAGCGAGCGAAGGACATCCTGAGGTTCGCGCTCTCACCCGAGCTGCTGGCTCTGCGCGCCAAGTTCGGCATGGGGGTCTCATGAGCCAGCAACCACCGAGCGGACCACCGCGATCGACGCCGCCCCCGCCCCCCAAGCGAGGGGACCGCGCTTCGGAGCCCCCCGAAAAGCCCGGGGCCTCGATTCCCCCTCCACTGCCGTCGCCCGACGACGGCCCGAGCCGCCCGCCGTCTCGACCGCAGCAGGGCAGCGATGACGCCGTCGCCTCGGCCAGGGAGGGCGACGCGCTGTTCGACGAGCTGTTCGGCGACGACGAGGATGGAACCCCGACGGCTACCGCCGCGCCCGACCTAGAGGTGATGACGGACCAGGGCCCGGACGAGCTTGGGGCGGACGAGGTCATCTCGTCCGCAGCGTCAACCTTGGAACGGCCGGACGAAGAGCAGGGCCCGACCGAGCACCCCTCTGCGCCTCCCGCGCCGAGCGAAGCTCCCCAGCCCACCGAGGCCGCGGCATCCGCCGAGCAGGACGCCGAGCGAGCAGGGCCGTCCAGCCCTGACGCGACGGGTGCCGATTTGGACGAGCCAGACGACGAGGTCGACGAGATACTCGTTGACGAGGACGAGATCGAGCTGCTGGACAGCTCGGTCAACGGAGGCCTCGTAGACGAGGCCGCACCCGAGTTGTACCCGGACGAGCGCGACGAGGTCGTGGACGAGCGCACCGAGCCGCTCCGCATCGACGGCGAGCTCGCACAGCTCCACGGCGATGCTGCCGAAGCCCCTGAGCCCGTTGCCCCGACCATGCCGAGTGAGCAGATCTCGGACGAGGCGGACGAGGTGGACCAGACGGACGAGGCGGACCAGGCGGACGAGGCGGACCAGACCGACGACGCGGACCAGACCGACGACGCGGCCCAGGCCGAACAGGCAGACCAGGCGGAGGACGCGGGCGAGGCGGACGAGGCAGACCAGACCGACGATGCGGTCCAGGCCGACGACGTGGTCCAGGCGGGCGACACAGAAGATGTCGCGACCGAGCTGGCTCAGCCGGACGATGAGCCAGAGCTCCCGACCGAGACCGACGAGCCGTCGGCGGCAGCCCCCGATATGGAGTGGCTCGAGCTCGAGTCGATCGAGATCCAGCCCGTAGATAGCCGGGCCGAGCAGCCCAGCGCCGCGGCCGACGGGCCCGAGGCCGACGCTGAGGAAGACGAGCCCGAGGCCGACGCGATGGTGGCACTGATGCGCAGCGGCCGCCGCGATGACTGGGTGGCGCGGGCCGACTTCCTCTACGACGAGGCACCCGATCCAGACAGGCCTGCGGAGCGTTCGCAAGCGCTGCTGGTGGTCTCGGAGATCCTGGTCATCTGCGGCGAGCTGGCCCGAGCCGAGGAGGTGGCGCGCGAGGCGCTGGCGCTCGCGCCAAGCTGTCCGATCGCCTTTCGGCAGCTCCGCGGCCTGTTGATGAGCCGGGCGGAGTGGGCCGAGGTGCTGGAGCGCCTCGATGCCGAGGCTCGGCTGGCGCCCACGCCCGAGACCAAGGTACACGCGGCCTGCCTCGGCGCGCAGGTGAGCCGGCTGGTGTACGACGACCCCGAGGGCGCCAGCCAGCGGCTGGATCAAGCCGAGCGCGCGCTCGGCTCCGATGCCCGCCCCCACTTGGCTCGGCTGCTCGAGGGGCTGGCTACGACGGACGACGTGCCCCCCACCCGCATCCCCGAGGACGCAGCGGCAGACGCGCTGCGGGCGGCATGCTCATCGCTGCAGATGGTGCGGAGCAACGGCACGGAGCCCGCCGCCGACGAGCCGTCCTCGTCCGCCTACGCGACGCTTCTCGAAGCGCGCGTGGCTCTGCGCCACCGCAAGGTGAACGAGGCGGTGGAGGCGCTGGGAACGCTGGCCGAGGAGCCCGAGCTGGGCGAGGCTACGGCCTGGTTGCTCGAAGCGCTGGCCGCCCCTCACGAGCAGCTTCGGCCTCGTTCGATGGCGGCCCTGACCAGGCTGCTCGAGGGTCCGGACGCGAGATTGGCCCAGCACGTGATGGCCTGGCGGGCCCTGGAGCTACGCGACGCCAACACCGCGACCAACGTGGCGAACTCGGCCGATGACGCGGTCCTGTCCGCCGCCGATCGGCTGGCCATCGCCGCCCTGACGGCGACGCCACTGGACCGGCTCAGCGCCTGGGCCGAGGCGGTGGACGCCTCGTCCGACCACGCCGCCTTGGCCGCGGCCAGCTGCGCGGTGCTGGGCGACGCGCGCGACAGCGAACGGCCCGTCTACCCCGCAGGTGCCGCTGAGGCGAGGGCGGCGCTCACCCTGGGACGACGCTTGGCGGCTCACGCTGGGCAGTACCCCGACGAGTCCGTGGCCAGCGGTGCCGAGCCCCTGGCAAGCGCCGCGAGCGAGCTGCGAGAGGTGGACCCGTCGAACCCGGCTGGCCGGGCGGTCGAGCTCGAGCTGGCCCATGCCGAGGGCGAGGCCGGCCTCGTTTCCAAGGCGCTGCTCTCGTCGGTGCAGTGGCTGGCCGACACCGAGCACGAGCGGGCCCTGGCCGCCACCCTGTTCGCCGAGATCGGAGGCGAGACCGAGCACGCGCAGGCAGAGCTCGAGCGCGCGCGTGAGCAGGCACCCGACGACGAGGCCGCCATGCGGATGAGCCTGGAGCAGGCCTCGGCATCCACGGCCGCGACCTGGCTCAAGGACCACGCCGATGCGGTGGACGGCTCGCTGCACGCGGCCGCAGCCCTCACCGAAGCCGCCTTGCGCTTGCTCGGCGAAGGCCAGCAGAGCGAAGCCGAGCCCCTGCTCGAGCGGACGGCTGAGCTCGAGCCGACGCTGCCCATCGCGGCATTCGTCGGTCTGGAGCTCGCTCGGGCGGCCAAGGACGCGGGCGCGCAGCTCCGCTGGCTACGACACCGCCGCGAGCAGGCGAGCGAGCCGACCGATGTACTCGGCGACCTCGTGCGCGAGGCCGCCCTGCTATCCGACGACCAGGCTGACGAGCGAGCGCGCCTGTTGCAGGAAGCGCACCGCGGGCGACCGGACGACTACGGCCTGCGGATGCTGTACGAGCAGGCGGCCGTGGGCCCGGTAGCGGACCGAGCCGAGTGGCTGATGGACTACGCCAAGTCCAACGAGCGCGAGCGCGCCACCATGGCGCTGGAAGCCGCCCTGACCTTCGAGCTCGACAGCGACGGGCCGAGCGCAGCCCAGTGCCTGGAGTTGGCCGACGCGGGCAGTGAGCCGACGCTGGCGTCCATCTACGCACGCCGCTACGCCGCGCTCGGGCACGGTGCCGACGCGGTGCTCGAGCGGCTGCAAGCCGAGCTGCGGCAGGCCACCGACCCGGCTGAGCGACGAGACCGCTGCACCGAGCTGGCGCAGATCGAGCTCGGCGGCCGCGACAACTCTGCCGAGGGACTTCGCTGGCTCAAGGCCGCGACCGAAGAGCTGCCAGACGATGTAGCGACTCTGCATCGGCTGCTGCGGGCCCAGGAGCCCGAGCCCGCCGCCGAGCAGCTCGAGCCGGTCGCGGCGGGGCTCGCTGGCGCCCTGGAGGGCAACGATACCGTGGCCTACGCGATGCTGGCCGCGCGGCTCCGCCAGGCTGCCGGGCGCTGGGACGAGAGCTACGCCATGGTCCGACGGGTCCTGCTTACGGTGCCCCATCACCTCTGGGCATTGCGGCAGACGACCGCGCTCGGGCGAGAGCAGGGCGACCACGGCGCAGTCGCCCACTCGTGCGCGGCGCTGGCTGAGATGACCTCTCGACAGCTGGAGCAGGCCACGCTGCTGGTCCGCGCCGCCGAAGCCAACCTGGCGGCGGGCGAGGAGGAGGCTGCGGCCGAGCAGCTTCTCGAAGCCATCGATCGCCATCCCAACCACTTCACTGCGCAGCTCATCAGGGCGAGCTTGCTCGAGCGTACGAGCACGGTGCCACAAGCCGCGGCAGCCTACGAGCACCTGGCGATGGTGTCGGCCTCGCCGTCGGAACGCGCCACTTGGCTGCACCGCGCCGCCACCCTGTGGCTATCGCTGGAAAACGGCGCTGGACAGACCGAGGCCCAGCTTCTGCTCGAGGCCGTGGTGGCCATCGACCCGGCCTTCGCAGATGCCTTCGAGCGGCTGAAGGCCATCTACCTGGCGAGCGGCGCCAAGCAGGAGCTGGCCGATCTGCTCGATGCGCGGCTGCAGACCATCACCGATGCTGCCGAGCGCGTCGAGATGGAGGTGATGCGCGGCCGCGTGCTGGCCGAAGCCGGTGCCGCGACCGAGGCCAAAGCCGCCCTAGCGGCGGCGCTGGAGGCAAGCCCGGACAACGTCGAGGCGCTATCGGCCTACGCCGACGTGGCGACCGCGGCCGAGGACTGGCCAGAGGTCGAGCGGGCGGTGATCCGCCTCGGGCGACTTATCGCCGAGCCGGAGCGCCAGGTGGAGATCTACCTGCGCCTGGGCGAGCTCTACGACGAGCATCTGGACAATCCCGAGCGCGCCGAGCTGGCCTACAAAGAAGTGCTCAAGCGCGCCGAAGATCACGCCCCAACGCGGCAGCGACTGGTGGCGCTCTACCTCAAGCGCGGCGAAATCGAGCAGGCCTTCGAGCAGCAGCATGCCCTGGTCGAGGCGGCCGAGACGCCCGCGCAGAAGTGCGAACACACCATCACGCTGGCGCAGATCCAAGAGGAGGCCGGGGACCTGACTCAAGCCGAGGCCACCTTGCGCAAGGCCCGGCAGAGCTGGAGCAAGGACGCCAGCACCGTCAAGGCGCTCTATCAGTTCTACCAGCGTACCGGAAATGCCCCAGGAGCCGAGACGCTGCTCGAGCGCGCCTCGGCCGAGGTTCGGCGCGGACTGGGCGCGGGCCGCTTCGAGGGACCGCTGTTCGGTATGGTAGCCACGCTGGCCGAGCTGAGGGCTGAGCCCGAGGCCGCCGACATTGCTCGGGCCACGCTCGACGCCATCGAGGGCAAGCCCTCCAGCATCGACGGACTAGGGCTGGCCGCCGGGCAGAGCCGGCTGGACTCCTGGCTAGCGCCCGAGGTGTTCGACACCACCTTCCGCGCGCTATTGCGCACCACGGGTACGCTCTTGGACGCTGGAACCCTGCTGGATCTGGGCACCCTGCGCGCCAAGCCCCTGCCTCCGGGGCAGGCCGAGCTCGGCGAGGAGATCCGTCGAATCGCGGCGGGTTACGGGCTGCCCGAGGTCCAGATCCTGGCCACCAACGCACTGGGGCAGGTCTGTCTACCGACGCGCCTCGAGCCACCCACGCTGGTCTTGGGGGTGCCGATGATCGCCACGGACAACACCGTGGTGCGCACCTTCTTGATCCACCGCGCCGTCAAGCTGCTGCAGAGCCACACCGCGCCGCTGGCCCGCACGGCGCCCATCGATCTGTGGCCCTTGCTGGCGGCCTACCTCAAGATCCACGCGCCCAGCTTCGAGCCCAAAGGCGTGGACCAAGGCAGGTTCCAAGGCTTTTTCCAGCGAATATCCGAGTCCGCTCCGACCATCGATCCGCAGACCAGCATGCTCGCAGCCCACATCATCGGCAGCATCGGCAATCGCGCCTCGAGCTTGAACACCGTGGCGAACTCCTGGGGATCGCGCACTGCGTTGCTCGCCTTGGGCGACCCGCATGTCGCCCTCGATGGTATCGCTTGGGCGGCGGGCGCCACTCAGGGCCCACCCGCCTCGGGTCTGGAGCGCACCAAGTGGATCGGGCGCCAGGCCGAAGCTCGCGATCTCATCGTGTTCTCGGTAAGCGAGGCCTACGTCAAGGCGCGGGCAGCCGCCCGCGGCGGATGACGGCCTAGCCGGCCCCAGCGTCGATGTGAGCAGCCTGCTCGGCCGCTAGGATATCCGGCGGGCAATGCACGGGCAGGTTGCGGCCGGGCTGGCTGCTTTCGCGCAGGCAGGTGCGTCCGGCCAGACGGATGCGCTCGCCAGAGAAGAGATCGCGCGGGCAGCGCGCGATGCGGACTGGCGATCGGCGTCCCGCCTGCTCCGCGTAGGTGTGGCAGCGTCCGCCTGCGTTGGCCAGGTAGTAGCGTCGCTCAGCCGGTCGAGGCGTCGGGGCGCCGCCGTCGGGCTCGGGCGGCCCGAGGTCGCTCGGCGCAGCCGTGTCGGCCGCGGGCTCGGCAGAGTCGGCCGGACCCAGCGACGGCGCATCGCCCTCGCAGCCCACCAGCAGCACCCCGACGACGACCGCCGCTGCGCAACACGCCCTATGCCAGCCCGCCCAACGCATCGCTGCCTATCGCTATCGGCTCGGCCAGATCAGCATGGAGACCTTGGTCAGCAGATAGTCGGAGATGAGAATCGAGATGGAGATGGCCACCACGGAGCGGGTCGTTGCGCTGCCCACCCCCTCGGTGCCGCCGCGGGTGATCAGGCCGAAGTGACAGCCGAGCAGTGCGATGATCGCCCCGAAAAAGGGCGTCTTGAACATCCCGCTGAAGTAGTCGGCGAAGCGC
>CAYTYV010000083.1:0-17262 GCA_964441055.1 uncultured Polyangiaceae bacterium
GCCACGGCGACGCCCTTGCTCGACCCGCTGGGCGACTTGGGCGCTGCCACGGGCCCAGCACTGGTGGCCCTGGCCTGCGCGTACTGGCAAGCGGGCTGCGCGCCCGGGAGCTCCGCTCTGGTGGCCTTGCACTCGGAAGACGGCGACCGCGGCGTGGTGTTGCTGCAGGAGGCGCTCGACGAACGGCGCTCGACGCGACGCCCCGACGACCGGCTGAAGCCGCCGTTTCGCGCCAGCATCGGCGCGCCCCGCCTGCGGTCCGCGCCCGAGCTCGATGGGACTCCCTGCCCTGCTCGCGACGCCGAATCGGAGCCCAACCGCGCATCATCGCCAGACGCCGACGAGGAACGCAGCGGCCGCGCCCCGCTCGAGGAGCTGGCGGCCGACTGCCTGGCTGCCATGGGGCGCTGCTGGCGCTCGCGTACGGTGAGCGGCGCGCAGCCGTGGCACGCCTTCATCGGCCAGGCCGAGCAGCAGCTCCTCGACCACCTCGATGCCTTTGCCGCGTTTGGCGGGATCGGTCTGTTCGGCCGAAAGCCGCGCAGCGTTGCGCCGACCGGCGAGGGCACGCCGCCCGCGCTATCCGAGAGCTGCGATCTCGTCGCCGCGCTGTCCCGCTACTGCGCCGAGTCGCATCTAGACCCACAGCGCGCCTTTGTCCGGAGCTTGGTGCTCGGCTGCCTGGACGGCGAAGAGCCGACTCGGGCCGCTCGTAGGGCCTTGCTCGAGGCGCATCCCCGAACCTATCGGGCGCATGCCGATGCCTTGGCGCTCGCGCCGAGCCCCCGACTCGCGGCGGCCGCCGAGCAGCTCTGCCTCGAGACCGAGCCAGCGCTCGTTTGTCTGGGCCTCGAGGTGCTCGAGCGACGCGGCGCCGAGGCGATAGGCGCGGTGGTGCCCCTGCTCGACCACGGCGAGCCGACCGTGCGGCAGGGCGCCGCGCGTGCGCTGCGGACCATGGGCCAACGCGATGTGGTGGTGGCGCTGCTCGAGCCGATGCTCGAACGCGAGTGGGACGACGCCGTGGCGGCCACCGTGGCCGAGACGCTGCTCCGTCGGGACCAGCCAGCCGGGCTGCTGTTCGTGCGAGCCCGCCTCGGCGAAGAGCGGGAGGCCCCGCACACGCTATCGCAAAAAGGCCGCGCCGCGCTGATGCGCCTTTTGGCCGTAGTCGGCGACGCCGCTGACCTCGAGCTGCTGGCCGGGCTCGCCCGCACCCCCGCGGAGCTCGCGCTGCTCGGCTGGCACGGGCATGCGACCGCGGTCGACGCGCTGCTGCCTGTGCTGGGCGAGCCATCGCCGACTTTTCTGCTCGGCTCCCTCGGCGAAAGCCGTCCTCAAGCGGCAGCTAGGGCGCTTCAGCGCATCACGGCGGCGATGGACGATGCCCCTCCGACGGGTGGGCATGAACGAGCCGATGCCGCAACGACCGACGCGGAAACGTGGCAGGCATGGTGGGCGGAGCACCAGGGCGAGTTCAGCCCCCGAACGCGCTACCGCTCTGGCAAGCCCTTCGTCCCCGAGGCCAGCATCGACGAGCTTCGCCGTCACGGCGTTCCGTGCGATAGCCGCGAGCTCGCCGAGCTCGAGCTGAGCGTGCTGGTCCCCGAGCTCTGCGACCTCGACCTCGGCGGCTGGGCGGCCCGCCAAGCCGAGCGCCTAGCCTTGCTCGAGCAGCACCTCCAAGCGCAGCAGCCGCTGGACGGGCGTCGCCGCCACGCCCCTGGCGAATGGCTGGCAGCCCGCTTGGGCACCCGAGCGATGAACGACGTTTCCCGCCGCGATCCGTAGCTCGCTCCGCACGCACCCCGACGACCAGCGCCCCCATCACTCGAACCCGTTGGCGAACGCCGCTGCACCCCTCGCCCTGCCCTCACCCTTGTCCGGGCAGGGCGAGGGGCGCAACGGGCGACTGGCGAACGCCGCTAGCCGGCCCATGCGCCGTGCGGTATACCCGGCCTGCTGCTATCCTGGCCACAGCACTAGCCTAAGCTCGCTGCCCGATGGCTCCCCCCTCCGCCCCGCCCAAATCCAACCCCTTCCCGAAGCCCGGCGAGGTCATCGAGGGCAAGTACCAAATCGAGCGACAGCTGGGCAAGGGGGCGATGGGCGCGGTCTTCCAGGCTACGCACCTTTTGCGACAGGCCCCGGTGGCCCTCAAGTTCATCTCGCCAGCGGTGCTCGAGCGGGTGCCTCAGGCGGTGGACCGCTTTCTCAACGAGGGGGTCGCGGTCTCCAAGATCGACTGCGATCAAGTGGTCAAGGTCCTGGACGTGAGCCGCATGCCCGACGGCACGCCCTACCTGGTGATGGACTACGTCGACGGCGAGGACCTGCAGAAGCTGCTGCGCCGCCACGGCAAACCAGGCCTGGCGAGCTTTCCTCGGGCGGTGCACTTCGTGCTGCAGATCCTGCGCGGCCTGCAGGTCGCCCATCGCGCCGCCATCGTCCATCGCGACCTCAAGCCGGCCAACGTCATCGTGACGGAAAAGGACGGCGAGCCGGATTTCGTCAAGCTGCTCGACTTCGGCATCTCCAAGCTCAAGCAGCGCGCGGGCGAGGGCGAGGCCCACTTGACCGGCGCGGGCGCCTCGCTCGGTAGCCCGCTGTACATGTCCATCGAGCAGGCGCGCAACCCCAAGGACGTCGACGCCCGCACCGATCTGTACTCGACCGCGGTCATCCTCTACGAGCTGCTGGTCGGCCGGACGCCCTATCACCCCGAGGACGGCCCCGGGACCTTCGGCGAGGTGCTGATGAAGCTGGCCTCGGAGGAGCCGCCGCCCATCGAGGGCTTCCGCTCGGACGTACCCTCGGGCCTGGCTCAGGCCATCATGCAGGGGCTGGCCAAGGACCGCGACGAGCGCTACCAGACCGCGGCCGAGATGGCCGAGGCCCTGTCGCCCTACGCCGACTCCCGCTCCGAGCTGCTGCTGCGCCAGATGCTGGGCACGCCCGCCTCCAGCCTGCCGCCTCCGGCCGGGACCGCTCCCCACGTGCCCTTGCACGCCATGCCGACCTTGGTCCGCACCGCCGACGGCAAGGTCACCCAGCCCGCCTCGCCCACCGCCGCCATCACCGTGCCGACCCAGGGCACCTTGCCCATGACCGAGCCGGGCACGCAGGTGATCGTGGGCGCGGCGCAGGCCGAACCCCGGGCCGCCCGCGCCTCGCGGCCGGCCTGGCTCATCGCCATTGCGGTGGCAGCAGCGGTGCTGGGCGGCCTTATCGTGCTCGCGGTGCGCGGCCGAGCCGGGACCGAGGCGAGCACCCAGGACCATACTGCCACGACAGCGCCCACGGCCACCGCTACGGCGGCGGCGTCGCTCTCGGCGACAGAGGCGCTCGGTGCCGCGGGCTCGCCCGCTGCGCCCCCCGAGTCCGCCGCTCCCGATGCGGACGCAACGAGCGCCGAGCCCACGGCCACCACGCCGACCGCCGCTACGACGACGGCCGGTCGTCCCCGTTTGACCAACATCGGTATACAGCCATGAGAGCCCCGAACGGTCTTTCCCTAGCTCCCGGAGGTTTGGTTCGCATGCTTCGCCGCCTGTTGCCGCTTCTGGCATTGGTCCTGGCCACCACCACCCTCGCCGTTACCGCGGCGGCCCAAGAGGCGCGCCCCACCATCCGCTCGCAGCTATCCGCGACCGAGCGCCAGGACTGGGACGCCGCTGTGGAGCTCTACGAGGCCCGCAACTACCAGGCTGCGCTGGTGCAGTTCCGCAAGGTCTACGAGTCCTCCAAGAACGCGCGCGTGCTGTACAACATCGGCGTGTGCGAGAAGGACCTGCACAACTACGCCCGCGCCAAGGCGGCCTGGGAGCGCCAGCTCACTTTCACCGAAGCGTTGACGGCTGAGGATAGGCAGAGCCTCGACGCGGCCATCCGCACGGTCGAGCCCTTCGTCTCCACGCTGGAGGTCGAGGTAGACCAACCAGGCGCCACCGTCTTCCTCAAGGGCGAGCCGGTCGCCGAGACCCCGCTCACCGCGCCCATTGCTATCGACGTGGGCCAACAGACCATCCGCATCGAAAAAGAGGGCTTCAAGGACCAGGAGATCATCGTCGACGTGCGCAAGGACGTGCCCGCCAAGATCGAGGTGCGCCTCGAGCCGTCGGTCAAAAAGACTCGCGTGACCGTCGAGGTCACGGGCGGCAAGAACGCCAGGGTCTTCATCGATGGCGTAGACATGGGCCCGGCGCCGTTCAAGGGGCCCGTGCTCGAGGGGCGCCACACCTTCGAGGCGCGCGCCCTCGGCTACGAGACCGCGCGCCAGACCAGCGATGTCAAGTACGGCAAGCCTCTGGAGATCAAGCTCAACCTGGCGGTGCGGGTCAACGAGGGCAAGGTCAAGATCACCACGGGGCACAAGGACGCCGAGATCATCGTGGACGCGCGCATCGTGGGCCGCGGCACCTGGGAGGGGATCCTACCGGCTGGCGGCCACCAGCTCGTGGTGCAGAAGCCCGGCTACGAGCGCTACTCCACCGACATCTCGTTGCGGCCCGATCAGGTGCGGACCATCGAGGTGGTGCTCACCCAGGAGCGCGGTACCGCCTGGGTGTGGTGGACCGTCACGTCGGTGGCCGTGGTGGGCGGCACCACCGTCGCCGCCTACTTCGTGCTCTCTCCGAGCGAGTCAGCGCCGGTCAACGGTACCTTAGGACAAGGGATCATCACCACGGGGTTCGAGTTCTAGCCATGCGCACCTACTTATCATCCGATCCGACCTCCCCCACCAGCCGCGCTTGCGCCCGCGGGCGCCTGCTCAGCGGCTGGTTGCCGCTGGTGCCCATGGCGCTATGGGCTCTGGGCTGCGGCGGCACCGATCCGACCGAGCTCGTGCCCGGCATCACCACGCAGATCCGCGTCCCGGCCAACATCAAGGGGGTGGGCTACGTGGCTCAGGTGGGCGGCAGTCTGGTGACGTGCGACTACGTGGATGCCACGGGCGGCGTGGCGATCCTGCCGGGCACGCTCGGCGTGCTGCAGGGCGAGGAGCCCAGCTACTCGGGTCCGGTCACCATCACCGTGCTGGGCTTCGAGAAGGCGCAGGCCGACTTCCAGACCGACTGCCTGACGGGCAACATCAAAAGCCCTGCCGACGGCGAGGTGCGGGTGCTGCGCAAGCGACGCACCACCTACATCGAGGAGAAAATCCTCTACCTGCCCATGCCGCTCAAGGAGTCTTGCGCGGGCGTCGACTGCGACGAGCAAGAGACCTGTGTCGGCGGCCGCTGCGAGCCCATCGAGTTCGACTCGGCCAGCCTGGTCGAGTACAACGACCGGCTCATCTTCGGCAACACCAACACCTGCTTCAGCGTCTCGAGTTGCCTGGACTCCTCGGTGACCTTCCCCGCCTCGCCGATCGAGGAGTCCAGCTGCACCTTCGAGCTGTTGCTACACCCCGATCTGCCCACCCCGCCAGCCGGCCACCTCAACGTGCAGCTGGTCTACGCGAGCGGCAACGTCGAGGCGCTCGACCTGGACGACAAGGAGGGCTTCGTCTTCGACAACGATGGCAATTGGCGCCAGCCCAACCCCTCGCTGCCGATGCGCTTCCGCTTGGCCGACAACCTCTGCCAGTCGAACTACCACCAGGCCAAGATAAAGACGGTCTCCGCCAGCGCCGTCTGCCCGGCCAAGACGCCGCTCCAGCCGATCTGCTCGGGCGACCTGGCCGACATTCAGGAGGGCAATGCGCCCAACGTGTCCGACGCGATGCTCACCCTGGACGAATGCCCGCTGACGCCGAACCTCGAGCCCACCGAAAGCGCCTTGTACGTCCTGATGGACCGCTCTACGTCCATGGGGGACAACTTCGGCGACACGGTAGACCCGGAAGACACCAAGCTGGACGAGGTGATCGAGCTGGTGCTGTCCAACCCCATCGCCCGAAGAACGCGAGTCGCCTTCACGCTGCTGCCCACTTCGGACAACCCGAGCCCTGCGACCTATTGCGATGGCGGCAACCCGGACGGGGCCCCGTACGAAACCCCCGAGATCGGATTCGGCGTCGTCGATGACGTCAGTGGTCCCATCGTCCAAGAGATCGAAGACGAATCGAACGTCCTACCCGACGACCCGACCTTGTTCCTGGACTCCGCCATGACGGGAGCCTACTCCGCGCTGAGCGCGCTTTCGCCCACCGTCTCGGAGGTGTTCAATCGTCGCGCCCTGCTCATCGTCGGCAACCGCGACTTCGAGAGCCACTGTTCTGACGCGCCGCCAGCCTACACCCTGGCGGCCGACGCGTTCGGCGACGCTGACAAGCCCATCCATACCTATGTGACGGTGCTGGCAGACGGCAACGACTCGGGTGCCATAGCCGACGCCACGGACATTGCCATCGCGGGCGGCACGGACATCATCAACGGCGTCTACGACGACGAGGAAGCGCTGCGCGGAGCGCAATCGGTGGTCAACGACCTCGGCAGCTGCGTGTACGACGATGCGGGCTACCCCTGGGACCAGATCACACTAGAGGACACCAAACTATCGTACATCGATCCGGTCACGCTGGATTGGACCTTCATCGAGCACAACCCCGATTGCGACGAGGATGCCGCGGAGACCGTGGACGGCTGGAACCACAGCGCGCCGACCGTGCGCATCTGTGGACAGTCCTGTGCGGATCTGCGCACGGTCCTCGGCAAGGAGCTCGTGTGGGCGCTTTCCGTGCCCGTCCCGATTACGGTGCACCAGCCCTGCGAGTAGCGACGGCCGCTACGGCCCCCACTGGAAGCCCACCACGGGCCCGAGGTAGAACTGCGCACCAGTGGCCACGTCGTAGCCGGGCGTGGCCAGCGGGGCCGGGATCAGATCATGACCGGTCAGGCGGGCTTTGGGATCGGGCTCGGTCGTAGCCTCGTCGCCCGCGGTCTCCAGCCAGGTCTGCAGCCCGACCACCACGGCCGTGGAGCCGTGGACGTGGAACTGGCCGGCTAGCTCGCCCGAAAGCACGGGGCTGAAGTAGCCCACGTCGTCGACGTAGCGCTCGGTGGCGCCTGTCTGCGCGGTGGTGTCGCGCGTCATAAAGACGTGCTTGTAGCTCAGGCCCACGCCCGCCGCGGCGGTCAGCCGGAAAAAGGAGAAGGGAAAGAGCACCCGCACCCGCAAGGCGCCGCCGCCGCCTACCCGCGCCATCATGAACTCCTCGTCGCGGGCTGGCGCGGCCACCAGGGGGTTGATCTCCGAGCCGGTCTTGCCGTCGAAGTGCACCACGGGCTTGACCATGTCGAAGGCGGTCGTCAGGTACAGCTCCATGCCGACCGGCTGAATCGCATAGCCGACGTACCCCGAGACGTTGCCGCCGAAAGGCACCTCGACATCGCAGCTCGTGGCCCCCAGCGCATCGCAGCTCGTCTCGGGGGAGCTACCCGATCCGGTCGGTATCCAAATCGCTCCCAGGTGCAGGCCGCCGTAGACGCCGTCGAAGGAGAAGGCCTCCTCGATCTCCTCTTCCACCTGGCCCACGGCCGTGCGCCGCAGGGTGACGGTTTCGGCGTGTACCTGGGCCGAGGCGAGCTCGACCGTCTTCTCAAAGGGCTCGAAGCCGTCTTGGGTCACGCGGATGACGTGCTCACCTGGGAGCACGTCCACGGCGGCCGAGCCCGTGCCGCGCTCGGCGTCGTCGATGAAGATGACGCCCTTTTCGCCCACAACCCGCACCTCGATGCGCGCGTCGCGCGGCGCGGCCACGAGCTCCACCGTCACCTCCTCGCCCGCCTTGATCTCGACGCTCTGCTCGGGCGCGGCCTGGGTGGCGCTCGAGCCGCTCACTTGATGGCTACCCGGCTCGAGCTCGCCGCGGTAGGGCGCTGGGCCCACCTCTTGTCCGTCGATGACCACGGTGAGCTCGGCCTCGTCCTTGACGGTCACCTCGATGCGGCCCGTGGTCTCGGTGCTCTGCAGCGTGAGCTCGACCGTCTTGTCTTCACCAGCCTCGATTTTGACGGAGACCTGCGAGGAGGCGAGTTCTTCCTTTTTGGCCTCTACCAGGTGCGGGCCTACCTCCACCCGCACGGGCTCGTCTAGCGGCGAGGTGCCGACCGAGCTGCCGTCGACGAGCACCTCGGCGCCAGCCTGGTCGACCCGGATGGTGATGGCCCCGGTCTTGCCCTCGAGCTCCGAGAAGCGCTGCTGGGCCACGGCGCGATGGTAGCCGCTGAGCTCGCTTCCGTAGCTGCGCAGCGCCTTGTCGTAGCCGTGGTAGGCTGGCAGCAGGTGGTCCATGGCGTAGTGCGCATCGGCCACGCGCAGCGCGCTCCGCCCCGTGGGGTGCGCCTCGTGCGCCTTTTCGAACTCGGCGAGCGCTTCGGGCCACTTCTTCGCCGCGGCCAACTGCTCGCCCTTGGCGAGATGGCGGCGCGCTTCGGCGGCCTTTGCCGCGTCTGGCGCTTGCGCCAGCGCGCTGGGCGGCGCCGCGACGAGAAGGAAGAACAAGGCGCCGAACAGCGCTCCCAGAAGCGCCCGCACACGCAGAACAGATACCCAGCTCATCAGCTCCGCCCCTACCTCTCCGCTGCCTCAAGGCAGTCCTTCAAGGCCGCCAGTGTAGCAGGCTGTTTGAAACGCCGCCTAGCCCGAACTATTCAACGCGTCTCACCGCGTTGCCCAGGCGGGCGGTTCGGGCGGTCCTGGTGGTGACAGCGGTAACGACGCGGGTGGTCCCGGCGATCCCGGCATCGCGGCCGAGGAGCTGAGCTTCGTCGGCGACTAAGCCGCAGCACCCGAGCAGCCTCGAGGCCTATGCTGCGCGCCGCAACGCCGCGATGTGCTAGCCTCGGGCGGCGTTGCGGTGCGCCATGGCAGACCCTGCGCCAGCGTTGACCCTCGGCGAGGCCCTGGCCTACGGGCTCATCCAGGGCGTCACCGAGTTTCTGCCCGTGTCGAGCTCGGGGCACCTGGCGCTGGCGCATCAGCTCGGGCTCGGCCGCCTGTCCGAAGAGCTCGAGCTGCCCTTTTTCGTGCTGCTGCACACGGCCACGCTGCTCGCCATCGCCGTCGCGTTCCGCCGCCCCATTGCCGCGGCCTGCCGCTGGAACCCGCGGCTTCACCTGTGCTTGCTCGTCAGCGTCGTTCCAGCCGGGCTCGGCGGGCTGCTCGGCAAGAGCGCCGTCGAGGCCGTGGGCGACTCGTGGTGGGCGCTCGGCGGCTGCTACCTCTTGACCGCAGCCTTGCTCACGGCGGCCGAGCGCATCTCAGTGCGGCGGCGTGCGGACGAGGACGCCCCAAGCGCGGCCGAGCCTAGCTCGCCCTCTGCCGAGCAGCAGCTCGCCGCGGTCGGTCCCCGACAGGCGCTATGGGTCGGCGTCCTGCAGATCTTCGCCCTGCTGCCTGGCGTAAGCCGCTCTGGCGCCACCATTGCGGGCGGCCTCTTGGGCGGCCTCGCTCCGGCCGCGGCCGTGTCCTACGCCTTTCTGGTTGGGCTGCCGCTGATGGCTGCCGCCGCAGCCAAGGACGCGCTCGACGGAGGCTTTTCCGCCCTGGCAAACGACGTGGGCCTGCTACCGCTGGCCGTGGCCTTCGGCGCCGCGCTCGGCAGCGGGCTTGCCTCGATCTGGGCGCTCAAGCTGGTGGTGGGCCGCCGCCGCCTGGTCTGGTTCGCGGCCTACTGCGCGCTCGTGGCCACGGCTTGCTGGGTGACGGCGGCGATGGGCTAAAAAGGGGACAGGCTACTTTTTCTCACCCAGCGCACCCACTTCGGGCTTCTAGCGCCGCGGCAGATGTTGCATAGAGTGGCGTATGGCATGGTCCGCTGGGGAAAGGCTCGGCGACCAGCTAAGGCTCGTGCGCCTGCTGGTTCCCGCGATCTCAGACAAGGTATGGCTCGCCGATCAGCTCTTCTGGCGCAAGCCCGTGGTGGTCAAGCCGATCCCCACCGCTCTGCCAGCCGACGACCGCGCAGCCAGGGCGGCGCTGGCCAAGCGGGCAGCGCGCGCGCGACTGCTCAAGAGCCCGCACTTCACGCCTTGTCTGTCCTACGACGTAGCACCCGACGGCACGCCCTACGTGCTGCTCGAGGTGCTCAAGGGCGAGACGCTCGATCGCCGCCTGGCGCGCGGTCCCATGCGGGAGCGCGACGCGCAGAGCGTGGTCAAGCAGATCGCGCACGCCGTGGACGAAGCCCACCAGCAGGGCTTCATCCACAGCGCGCTAAAGGCCGACAACGTCTTTCTGTGCACGGGCCCGGCGGCATCCAGGGTACGCGTGCTCAACCTCGGCGTGGCCCTGGTGGTTCCGCCTGAATACGGAGACTACGCCAGCCCAGAGCAGCGCCTGGGAAAGGCGGTCGACACGCGCACCGACGTCTGGTCGCTGGGCGTGATCGCCTACGAGCTGCTCACCTGCCGCAGGCCCTTCGATCGGCAAGGCCGCACGGCCACGGACTGGGACTTCGCACCGCCGAGCGAGCTCTTGGGCGACAGCGTGCCCGGCGATCTCGACGCCTTTTTCGAGCGGGTCTTCGCGCTGGACCCCGCGGACCGCTTTGCCTCGATGCCCGAGGCTGCCGAGGCCTATACCGAAGCCCTGCTCAACCCGAGGCAGCCGCCCAGCGTGGTCAACGGCGTCCGCCCCTCCCGCATCGGGCGCCACCACATCGTGGACGTGGGCGAGTCGTGGTGGAAGGACGATGACGGGGGCGGATCGGACGAGAGCCGCGAACCCTAGGGGCCGCGCGACCTGGTCAAGTCATTCTTGCGCGGCAGGCTAGCCAAGCCTGAGCTACGCTCCAGAGCGCATGACCACGCGTTGCTGCGCTTGTTGGGCCGCCGCGCTCCTCACCCTCACGCTGGCGAGCGCGGCCGAGGCCGTTCGGCCACCCGCCTACCCCCAGCCGGGCGGTCTGGAGGTGGCCGTCGGTCCTGCTGTGCGCACGCTCCGCAGCATCACCTGGCAAGGCCCGCCGCCGCAAAGCCGCGCGGCCTGGCGTCGCTTCTCATCGCGCCACGGCTGCCGCCACGCCATGGCGAGCTGGGATGAGGCCACAGCCGTGCCAAGCCGGGTGGTGACCAGCCTGCCCGCCGTCCGCGCGACCGCTGATGCAGCCGAAGCCGAACGCCTCGCGCGGCAGCTCCTGGCCGAGCACCTCGATCTGTGGGCCCCGGGCGCAGCGCCGAGCGACTTTGTGCTGGCCGCCAACGCAGCCTACCGCGGCATCCGCGTGGTCTCCTTCTTCCAGCACCATCGTGGCCTACGCGTGCTGGGTGGCCAGCTGAGCTTCCGCTTCAAGAACGACCGGCTGGTGGTGATCGGCTCGGAGGCCTTTCCCCGAGTGCGAGCGCGCATCCCCGAGCGCTTGGTGAGCTGGCCGGACGCCCGAAGCCGTGCTGCTCGGTGGATCGCCTCGGACCGCGTTCCGAGCGCGCGGGCGAGCGGCGGCGAGGGCCCGTTCATCCTGCCGCTGGTGCGCCCGGGCGGATCCGTCGACTACCGCACCGTGCTCGCCGTCACCGTCTCCTCGGAGAACCCGACAGGCCGCTGGTCGGTTTACGTAGACGCGGCCACGGCAAAGCCCGTGGCGCGCCAGTCCACCCTGCGCTTCGCCCAAGGCACGGTGCTCTACGATGCGCCCGAGCGCTGGCCGGGCGCCGAGCGCATCGACTACCCCGCCCCCCTGGCCGAGGTCGAGGTAAACGGCGTGGCCGACGCCACCGACGAGGGCGGGCTAGTCGACTGGGAAGGCGAGGAGCCCGCCACGGTCGTCACCGAGGCCCACGGCGCGCTCGCGACCGTGGACAACGTCGTCGCTCAGGATGCGCGAGCGACCCTCAGCCTGCCGCCTGGCGGCGCTGCCCGCTGGAGCGCAGCAGACGACGAGCTGGTCGACGCCCAGCTAAGCGCGTTCATCCACGCAAGCCGCGCCAAGCTCTACGCCGCGAGCTTTGCCGAGCTCGACTGGCTGTGGCAGAGCATGCCGATTCACGTCAACATCGTCGATACCTGCAATGCCTACTACGACGGCCACAGCATCAACTTCTTCCGCTCGGGAGACGGCTGCGAGAACACCGCGCGCTTGGCCGACATCGTCTACCACGAGCTAGGCCACGGCCTGCACGCCCACGCCGTCATCCCTGGCGCAGGCGCCTTCGACGCCGCCGCTGGTGAAGGCATCGCGGATTTCTTCGCCGTGACTATTACCGACGATCCGGCCATGGGGCCGGGCTTCTACCAGGACGAAGAGCCCTTGCGGCATCTCGATCCTCCCTCGGGCGAGCGGGTCTGGCCCGACGATGTGGGCTACGGACCGCACGAGACCGGCCTGATCCTCGGAGGGGCGCTATGGGATCTGCGCCAGGCACTGGTCGACGAGCTGGGCGAGGCCGAGGGCGTGGCCACCGCGAACGAGCTTTTTTACCTCGCCATTCGCACGGCCGTCGATATCCCGTCGATGTATGTCGAGCTGCTGCTGGCCGACGACGACGACGGCGACCTATCGAACGGCACCCCTCATAGCTGCGCCATCGACCAGAGCTTCGGCGCTCACGGCCTGCGCGCCATCACCGCCGAGGTCCCGGACCAAGGGGCGGTGCCGCACCAACCGGGCGGCTTCGTCATTACAGCGCGCATCCAGAGCCTCACGCCTTCGTGCGCCGATGAAGGCGTCGCCCAAGTCACCCTCTACCATCGGCTGCGCGATAGTCCCTCCAGCTTGCGCCACGTGCCCATGAGCGGCGGCCCCGTCGAGTTTTCCGCCACCATTCCGGCCGCGCCTCGGGGACAGGTCATTCAATACGCGCTGGTGGTTGAGCTGTCCGACGCGGGCCTCCTCTACCTGCCGAACAACCCCGCCGACCTGTACTACGAGCTTTTCGTGGGCGAGGTGGAGCCGCTCTACTGCACGGGCTTCGAGACCGATCCGACTCTAGACGGCTGGACCCACGGCGCGGCCGGGGGGCCCGCTGGAGACGATTGGCAATGGGGCGCGCCGAAGGGCACCCGCTACAACACCGATCCGCCCGAGGCGCGGTCCGGCTCGCGGGTGCTCGGCAATGACCTCGGCGGCGCACCGGGCGACGCCCACTACCTGCCGTCGCAGACCAGCTACGCCACGAGCCCACTTGTCGAGGTGGGCGACTTCGACCACGTGCGGCTGCAGTACTGGCGCTGGCTCAACGTGCAGGATGGTTTCTTCGATCGCGCCACCATCTACGCCTACGACCAGCCGCTGTGGCAGAACCTCGATTCGAACCAGGCCGCGTTCAGCGTCCGTCACCACCGCGACCGCGAATGGCGCTTTCACGACGTGGATCTGTCGACCGAGCTTCGCGATGGCGCCGTGCAAGTCCGCTTCGAGCTCGCCAGCGACGGCGCCGTCCAACTCGGCGGTTGGACCCTGGACGAGCTGTGCGTCGTGGGCGTTATCGACGGCACCTCGACACAGGAGCCGACTTGCGGAGACGGCCTCGTCCAGGGCGATGAACAGTGCGACGACGGCAACCGCCAGGGCGGCGACGGCTGCGATGCCGATTGCCAGCTCGAGCCGGGCGGCGCGCTCGAGGCACCGCCGCCGCTCAACCCGGGTTGCGCCTGCCGCATGCAACCCGAACGAACCCGCGCTGGCGGACCCGCGCTGCTGCTCTTGGGGCTGCTCGCCGCATGCTTGTTCTTGACGGCGCGGCCCCCTCGTAGGAACAAGCGAGCACTGTGATCCTATTCGAAGCCTTTATCACGCCGGGCACCGACCCCAACCAGATCCTCTCCGCGGATATCATCGCGGAGTCGGGGGCGCAGGTGTTCACGCCCGCTCAGGCCAAGTTCATCGGATTGGAGGGGATCCCCGAGGACCCGGAGGGACGGGAGCGCGCCTTCATCGCCTGCCGTCCCGCCGACCAGCGCCTGATCGTCACGCTCCTCGAACGAAGCGACAAGGTCCTGGCCTTCAAGCTGCACCAGCTCGGCTGAGGGGGCGACGACCTGCCCGCAGCAGCGCGCCCCATGCGCTGCCGATGGGCAAACACGCAGAACGCTCGACAATGGCGGACTACCCCACCCTGTTCGAGCTGCGCGAGCTTTTCGGCGCTACCGCCCCGCAGCTCGTCGATGGCCCCGTCACAGGCGTCTCGACCGACTCGCGTTCGCTCCGCGCCGGGATGCTGTTCGTGGCCCTTAGGGGCGAGCGCTTCGATGGCCACGCCTTCGTGGCCGATGCCTTGGGCCGAGGCGCGGTGGCCGCGGTGGTGGATAGGCGCTGGCGCGCTTCCGACGAGCTTGCCGGGCAGCCGCTTCTGCGCGTGGACTCCCCACTACAGGCCTACCACGCGCTCGCGCGTTGGCGACGGCAACGCTTCGCTGGCCCCGTGGTGGCCGTGACCGGCTCGGTCGGCAAGACCACGACCAAGGAGATCATTCGAGCCGCGCTCGCGACGGTCGGACCGGTCCTGTACACGCCCGCCAACTACAACAACGAGGTCGGCGTGCCCCAGTCCCTGCTCGGGCTCGGGCCCGAGCACCGCTTTGCCGTCATCGAGATGGGCATGCGCGGGCCAGGACAGATCCGCGAGCTCGGCGCCGTTGCCCTGCCGAACGTGGCTGCGATCACCAACGTCGGCACCGCGCACATCGGCCTGCTCGGATCCCGCGAGGCCATTGCCCGCGCCAAGTGCGAGCTGCTCGAGACGCTCGAGCCCGGGGGCCTGGCCATCGTCAATGCCGATCAGCCCCTGCTGGTCCAAACCGCCGCCGCCGTCTGGCAGGGCCGCACGGTCGGCTTCGGGCTGGAGCGAGGAGAGCTGCGGGGCGAGCTTGTGTCGGACGGGAGGCTGCAGGTGGAGGGGCAGCGCTTCGAGCTACCTCTTCCCGGCCGTCATCACGCGATGAACATGCTATGCGCGCTGGCGGTGGCGCGCGAGCTTGGCGTCCCCTGGGAGGGGCTACGCGCACTCGAGGTAGAGCTGCCACCAGGGCGCGGCCGCCGCCTACAGCTCGACCGTGGCATCGTGCTGCTGGACGAGACCTACAACGCCGGAGCCGAGTCGATGAGGGCGGCGCTGGAGCTCTTGGCCCGCGAGCCGGCCGAGCGCCGCATCGCCGTGCTGGGCACGATGAAGGAGCTGGGCGAGCACAGCGTGGCGCTGCACCGCGAGGTGGGACAGACGGTGGCCGCGCTGGGCCTGGATGCGCTGCTCATCCTGGCCGATCCGGCCGAGGCCGACGCCCTGGCGCAAGGGGCTGCGGGCGTTGCCCATCAGCGCTTCGACGGCCCTGAGCCGCTGACCGATCATCTGCGCGCGACCCTGCGACCGGGCGACGCGGTGCTGCTCAAGGCCTCGCGCGCCGTGGCTCTGGATCGGGTGGTGGCCGCGCTCGTCTCCTCGTAGGGCTAGAACCATTCGAATAGCGCCATGACGAGCTCGGCACCCCTTTGGCCCCTCGACGCAGCGCAGTTTTGCGCCCTTGTGGGGGGCGAGCTGCGAGGCGACCGGGCCGCGCGGGCCGCGCGCGTCAACACCGACTCGCGCACGGCCGTGCGCCCGGGCGATCTGTTCGTGGGCTTGGCTGGCCCGCGCTTCGACGGCAGCGACTTTGCTGCAGATGCGCTCCGCGAGGGGGCGAGCATCGCGTTGGTCTCGCGCCGCTCGACCTTGCCGAGCCCGCCCGCCGATCGGGCGCTGGTGGTCGTGGACGATCCGCTGAGCGCCCTGCAAGCGCTGGCGCGTGAAGCTCGCCAGCGTTTCAGAGGCAAGCTGGTGGCCATAACGGGCAGCAACGGCAAGACCGTGGTCAAGGACATGCTGGCCGCCGCCCTTTCCGGAGCCTGCCGCGTGACCCCTAGCCCCATGTCCTACAACTCGCAGGTGGGCGTGGCGCTGTCGCTCTTGCAGATGGATGCCGAGGCCGAGGTGGCCGTGATCGAGTGCGGGATCTCGCGGCCCAAAGAGATGGCGCGCCTCGAGGCCATGGTCCGCCCCGACTTCGGCGTGCTCACCCACATCGGCGACGCCCACCTCCAGGGCTTTTGTCGCCGCGAGGTAACGGCGCGGGAAAAGGCCCGGCTGTTTCGCCACATCGGCCCCGACGGCTGGGTGGTGCTGCCCGCTGACCAGCCGCTCGCCCGCGAGGCCGTCGCCGCGGTGGGCGCGCCCATACGCGCGGTGGGCACAACCGATGCAACCTTTGCATTGAGGCGGCCGCGCGCGCCAGGCGACCACTGGCGGCTCGCCTGGGATGGGGCCGAGCTCGGGCTCGCGCTCGAGTCCGGCCCGCGCTTTTTCGTCGAGGATGCCGCCCTGGCGGCGGCGGCGGCCATCTTGCTCGGAGCCGACCCCGCCCAGGTCGCCGAGGGGCTGCGCGACTGGAAGCCAGCGCCGATGCGGCTCGAGCTAAGCACCACGGCGCGCGGGGTAACGCTCATCAACGACGCCTATTCGGCCGATCCGGACAGCGTGGAAGCCGCGCTCTGCGCCCTTGGGCAGGAGCAGAGCTCAGGCCGTTCGATCGCCGTGCTCTCGGGCATGGCCCAGCTCGGCGCGATGCGCCAGCTCGCCCACGAGCGCGTGGGAAAGCGCCTGGTGGAGCTGGGCATCGACCGGCTGGTGGCCATTGGCGAGGGCGGCGCGGACATCGCCCGCGCGGCGGTCGAGGCGGGCATGCCCGAAAGCCAGGTCCACGCCGTGGCCGCCGTGACCGCGGCGGCGCACCTGCTCGACGAGCACGTCCGAGCAGGCGACCGGGTGCTGCTCAAGGGAAGCAGACCCGCGCGGCTCGAGCGGCTGGCATCGCTTTTGTTCGACGCCCTTTCGCCAGCGCGGCTCTACGTGGATCTGGACGCCATCGTCGACAACTACCGCGGCATCAAGGAGCGCATTGGCCGCGACTGCGCCGTGATGGCGGTCGTCAAGTCCTTTGGCTACGGGCTGGACTCGGTGCGGGTGGCCCACGCGCTCGAGCGGGCGGGCGTCGAGGCCTTTGCCGTGGCCTATCCCGACGAGGGAATCGCCCTGCGCGACCGCGGCATCACGCGGCCCATCGTGGTGCAGAACGTGCTCGAGCACGAGGTGGACAAGCTCGTCCGTCACGCCCTCGGCGCCCAGGTGTCGGGCCTCGAGCAGATCGGCTGGCTCGCCGAGGAGGCCGGGCGGCATCGCCGGGTCACCCGCGTGCACCTCAAGCTCGATACGGGCATGAGGCGGGCCGGGGCCGAGCCGGAGGACGCCCTTTTGCTGGCCAAGGCGGTGCGAAACAGCCCCTGGCTGCTGCTCGAAGGGCTGATGAGCCACTTCGCAGCAGCCGATGATCCGGCCCACGACGATTTCA
>CAYTYV010000084.1:0-17117 GCA_964441055.1 uncultured Polyangiaceae bacterium
GGTCAACATCGCTGGCGCCAGCGTGAAGCTCACCAAGGCGGTCGACGAAGGCCCCGGCGGAGGCGCTGGCGGCGGCGGTGGTGGCGGCCCCGGGGCGGCGAGCGGTGGCGGCGGCGGCGACGGCGCTGGCCCCGCTGGCGGCGAGGGCGGCGGCGGCGGCGGTGGCGGCCCCTCTGGTGGAACCGGCCAGGATCCAGGAGCGGCGGACGGTCGCGCTGGTGGCGCGGATCAGAGCAAGGGCAAGCGCAAACCGGTAGGGGCACGCAAAGGCGATCCCGAGCCGAGCGTAGAAAAGCGCGCGCTGGTGCATGAGAAGAATGCCGATCCCGATGACGGCAAGAACGCTGCGCGGCGCCAGGCGCGGCAAGACTGCCACGACCACTTCGTCGACAACCACGCCAATAAGAAGATCCCCTACAAGGACGAGAACGGCAAAACCCAGTACACGAAGGAGCCGCTTACCGACAAGGAGAAGCAGTCGCGCCGAGACCACGACTTCGACCACGACAAGCCGCTCAACTACACGCCGCCCGGCGAGAACGACAAGTGGGACAAAGGGCCCAACGTCGACGGCACGGCGCCCGATGGCTATCCGAACTCAGACTCGCCCTACACGAACGAGGAAGAAAAGCAGCACATGGACGACTACGAGGCAGAGAAGAAGGCCCAGGGCAAGGCCTTGATGGATGACTGAGGGGCCGACCATGAGCGAACCAATCCGCTGGGCCGCGAGCTTCACGCTTCCCGATCCCGACGTGGGCACGGTTCCCGGTCGCGTCTTGGGCGTGTTCGAGGGCGCGCTCGCCGACCCAGCGGCGGCGCCCTTCTTGAGCAAACGCATCGGCCTAGAGGTTACCGACGCGATCATGACCGCCGCGCCCAAGCCATCACAGGGCGTGGACTACGCGGCGGTCGCCGCTACGCTCAACGCCTCTTTGCAGGACACCTATCAGGAGCTCGGCGCCGTCGGCGCCGTCGTGGTGCACGATATCAAGATCGACAGCGCAG
Source organism: uncultured Polyangiaceae bacterium (assembly GCA_964441055.1). Lineage (GTDB taxonomy): Bacteria > Myxococcota_A > Polyangia > Polyangiales > Polyangiaceae > JACQWT01. The sequence goes on from CAYTYV010000084.1 coordinate 1,009, forward strand.
CGCCGCAGCCTGCGGCTGCCCCGCCCTGGCAAGCTGCCGCGCCTGGGCCGCCGCCGCTGGCCCCGGTCATCGCCCCGTCCGCGCCGCCGCGGCCTCTGACCGACGATGTGCTTGACACAACAGCCGAGGCTATCGTCGCGCCGCTATTGGAGGACGACGCGTTGCCCTTCCGGCAGGGAGAGCGAGCGCAGGCGCCCGCTCCGGCCGAGGTGGCCGAAAGCCCCGACATCGGCAAAACCGGCTTCGCGACGGCGCTCAGCGACGACGACGTGCTGCCCTTCGCCGACGAGCATCCCGAGCTCACCCTCGAGCAATACGCGTCGCTGTGCGTCGAGCGAGCGCTCGATCCCTCGAACCAGTCCGAGGTGGCCAAGCGCTACCGAGTCCTGACGAAAGAAGCGCTGCAAGCCCTCGATGCGCGATGGCGCCGACGCTTCGACGACGAGGGGGCGCTCTACCAGCGCTGGCAACAGGCCTACCTGCAGTACAAGACCTGGCTGGAGGGAAACAAGCCATGAGCGCTGGCTTGCCGCCACTTTGCTCGGTCGCCGCCGTTGGCGCCCGCACCCCCCTCGGACTCGACGCCTGCCAGACCGGGATGCTCTTCCGCGCCGGCTTCGCCACCATGGCGCCTGCTCCGCTCGGCCCCGACGGCGAAGACATCACCGTCTGCCACCAGTCGTCGCTCAATCCCGCGCTCAGTGGCAGCGAGCGGGCGGTGGAGCTCGCGCTCCCGGCTCTTGCTGAGCTGCTCGAGGCGCTGCGCGACCATCGGCGCGACGAGCGCGTGACCCTGTATCTCGCGTTAGACGCCGACCAAGCCGAGCCCGAGGCGATCGCCGCGCGTCTGCTGGATCAATGCCAGCGCGTCTTTGTCAGCGCGCAGCTCGAGGTCGCCGCCCGCAGCGAAGGCGGCGCCGCGCTGTTGCTGGCTCGAGCTCGCGCCGCCCTTGCGGGCCAGCAGATCGATCTCGCCCTGCTCGGCGGCGTGCATAGCGACTACGACCCAGCGCGCATCGCACGGCTGCTGGCGCAGGACCGCCTCTACAGCGACGACAACCTCGACGCCATCCTGCCTGGCGAGTCCGCCGCCTTCGTGGCGCTCGTCGCGCCTGCGGACGGTCCGTCGTCGATCCTGCAACCGCTCGCCGCGCACATCTGCGGCATTGGCAACGCCGTGGCGGAGGCGCGCCCCGACAACGCCCTACCCTCCGCCCCCGCCCGCGGCGCCACCGCGGCCATGCGTGCCGCAACCGCCGAGCTCGAGGCGCAGAAGCAGCACGCCGGCTGGCTGCTCACCGACACCGGCTTCGAGGCCTGGCGTACGCGCGAGGCGTGCACCGTCTATACCCGCGCCACCCCCATTCTCGGCGAGCCCTACCGCCTCGACTGCCCCGTCCAACGCGTCGGCTCGCTCGGCGCCGCCGCCATCCCGTTGTGCATCGCCATTGCCGCCGAGGGCTTCGAGCGTGGCTACGCGCCGTCATCGACCGCCCTCGTGCTCGCGGGCAGCGAGACCGGCGAGCGCGGCGCCGTGCTCCTCACCTCCACGAAGGTCCGCTAATGGGTCGCACCGCACCAGCCCCCGACGTCCCCGCCCCCCCCGGCATGGCACCCGGAACGGCCGTGAAGGGCGGTGGCGGATCCGGCGGCGGCGGCGGCGGCAGGGGCGCTGGAAGCGGCGGCGGCGGATCCGGCGGCGGCCCGGGCGGGGCTGGCAGTGGGGCGGGCGGAGGCGACAAGGGGGCCGGAACCGGTGATCCCGACGGCAAGAAGTACGGCGGCAGCGGCGGTAAGGGTGGCTGCCCCAACCCGTCGCACGGGGCCGGGGGCGCCAAGGCCGCTGGCGATCCCTTCGATGTCGTGACGGGCCGCGTGTTCACCGCGCCGACGATCGACCTCAAGTTGGGTGGACCGATGCCCCTGGTCATCGAGCGCGCCTATTCGTCTGCCGCGGCGACGCGCGACGTCGGCCTGGGTCCCGGCTGGTCGCACTCGCTCGCGATCGAGATCGAGTTGCGCCTCTCTGGTGCGGTAATGTGGCATGAAGATGGCCAAGTAGGCCACCTTGGCCGCATGGACGTAGGCGGCGAGCTACCCATCGGCTCCGCCTTGCTCCAGCGCAACGACGAGGACTTCGTGTTGCGCCGCGACCGCGCACAGCTGCACTTCCGTGAGCTGGTAGTCGGCAGCGGCCGTCACCTGCTGGTCCTCGTTCGTGACAACTACGGCAACGACACCCAGCTCGAATACGACGATGCGGGCAACCTCACTGGCGCAACCGATTGCGTCGGACGACGCGTTCGGGTGGCGCGCAACGAGCGCGGGCAAATCGAAGCCTTCGAGGCGTTGAACGCTCCCGCTCAGGGGCGCTGGGTACGCTTCGTGCAGTACCAATACGATGAGAACGGGAACCTCGTTGCGACCACCGACGCTTGCGGAGGTATCACTCGCTATCGTTATCAAGGTCACCTGCTAGCAAAACAGGTGACCCCAAGCGGCTGCGCGACGCACTACCTGTACGATCGGCGCCGTCGGTGCATCGAAACATGGGTCGACTACGACGGACGACCGGACGAATCGCTCGATTCGAGCGTCGGGGCCTGGCTGGCCGACGGGGCCACGCCAGCGAGAGGCGTGCTGCACGTGCGGGTACATCACTATGACGATTTCATCGAAGTCGTGACTTCGAGCGAGGCGCGTCAAGTACATCCGACCGACACGGAACGCGCCGAGCTGAGCACATTCGGCGGCGGCGTCAGCACGGCCGAGTACGACGAGCGCGAGCGCATGACCGCCTTCACCGACGCGTGTGGTGCGACGACACGCTGGGCGTACGCGGACGAGGGAGGGCTTCTCGAGCACACGGACGCCCTTGGCCACGGCACCCAGTACGACTACGACCCCCGAGGACGGCTGGTCGGCGAAACCGACGCTAGCGGCCGGACACTTCGCTTCGAACGAAACCACGCTGGCGACGTGATCGCCGTCGACGATGACTCCGGCCGCCTGGTAGAACACGCGTTCGACGCGCGGGGCCTGTGGACATTCTCTCGTACCCCAGACGGCGGAGAAACCCACATGTCGTACGACCACATGGGCAACCGCGTCAACGTGATCGAACCGAACGGCGCGGAGAGCACCTTCCGGTACGACTACTTCGGCCAGCTCATCGGCTCGACCGACGAGCACGGTCGAGAGCGCATCTTTGCTTACGACGCCTGCGGCCGACTTCTCAGCGTTCGCGACCCGGACGGAGCGCTTCGTCGATACGAATACGACGGCGACGGCCACCTCGTCGCGAGCACGAGTCCCGGTGGTCATCGCTTCGAGCTGTCGTGGTCTGGCTACCACGACGTGCACGAGGTGCGGCGGCCGGACGGGACGACGGCCAGATACCGCTACGATCGGGAGGGACATCTCGTCCGCGTCATCAATGAGCTCGGTGAGGAGAACGTCTATCAGCGCGACGCGGCCGGACGGGTCGTCGCCGAGTCGACCTTCGATGGTCGACACATCGCCTACCAGCTCGATCCCATGGGTCGTGTCGCCCGCGTGACCTATTCGTCGGGCGAGTTCATCGATGTGCAATTCGATGCCGTGGGCCGCGTGGCGACGCGCAGTTGGAACGACGAGATCGTCGAGACCTTTGAGTACGATGCACTCGATCGCCTCATCAGGGCGAGCGACGGCACCGTGGACACCGAGTTCGCCTACGACGCGGCGGGCCATCTGGTCCGCGAGACGACGATGTTCGGCGGCGAGGACCACGTCGTCGAGAGCGACTACGACAGCATGGGGCTCCGCATCGCGAAGCGGACATCTCGCGGGCACGCCGAGCGCATGAGCTACGACGCGATGGGCGCTGCGTCGATGGTGGCGTTCGACAGGGGGTTTGTGGACTTTCGGCGCGACATTGGTGGAGCCGAAGTCGCACGCCGCCTGGCCGGGGGTGCGGAGGTCCGCAGCGTCTACGGCAGCGACGAGCGCAGGTCGCGGCGCCAGCTCGTTCCATCTGGCTCCTCGGCCCCGAGCTTCGAGCAGAGCTACCGCTACGAGCCGCGCGGCTTCCTCACGTCGCTTGTCACGAATGGCGCGAGGCAGAGCAGCCTCTACGATCCGGTAGGCCGCGTGCTGAAGAAAGGCCGGGAGTCCTTCGTCTACGATGGGGCGGACAACCTCCAGAGCGGCGGCGCTATCCGTCGCTACGAGGTCGGTGGGCGGCTGGTGTCGAACGGTAGCAACACCTACCACTACGACGCCGATGGCCGGCTCGTCGAGCGCCAGGCGGGGGACCAGAAGTGGACGTACGAGTGGAGCAGTCGCGGGCGCTTGTCGTGCGTCCGCTGCCCGGACGGCTCGCGGGTCGAGATGCTCTACGACGCCTTTGCACGTCGCGTACAGAAGCGGGTCTTCGATCGCGATGGGGAATTGACCAAGCGGACGCGATACGTGTGGGACCAAGAGGCGATCGTGCACGAGATCCAGACCGTTGCCAATGCAGCTGGCGACCCCGTCGTGCAGGAGCGGACATTCGTCTACGATCCGAATGAGCCTCTCACCCCGCTTGCGCACCGAATGTCCTATCGGAGCCTAGCGGATCAAGAGCCAACTGAAGAGGAACCCTGGATCTACTACCTGACGGAACCGACGTCGCGCCCCGAGCTCTTGGTGTCGGGGACGGGGGATGTCCTCGCCAGCTATACGCTCGAGACCTGGGGGCATTCAGCGGCGGACGCCGAGGCGCATGCCGACACGCCGCTTCGGTTTGCGGGTCATTGGGCCGACGAGGAGACCGGCCTATTCTACAATCGATATCGGCACTACGACCCGGAATCAGGGCGCTACATCAGTCCCGAGCCCCGCGGACTCGCTAGCGGAATGCGCCCGTACGGCTACGTGCGAGGCAATCCGGTTCATTTCGTCGACCCCGACGGACTGGACATGGTGGCGACGGCCCACGATGGCAACGGGACCAAGGGCGTGGGAAAGAGCGGACCGAAGGACAGGGAGGGCCTTCACCCGATTGTCCAGGACGAGCTGCTCCACCAGGATGACTCTCTTCACAACGTTCCTTGCAGCACGAACAAGCGCAAGCCGGAGGGCTGTGCCGAGCCCGAAGCGATTTCGAAGTATCTCCACGAGAAGAACATTCCGAACAAGAAGTTCGAGGACATGAGCCCTGACGAACAGCGCAGGACAAAGGCTGCGCTGCAGGAAATGAAGATCGGGGCGAAGCAGACCAACGGCGACAAGCGCGCCAGAGCTCCGTGTATGAATTGCAGCCAGCTCTTGGCCAACCTCAATAACAAGTACGGCGGTCCAAAGAGCGCAAACATCGACGAGGGCTACAAGTCGGCCAGGAGCGACAAGGAGGGGAAGCCTCTTGGCGAGCCGACGAACTTCAGCAGCCCGACCGAGGGCAAGAGCAAGAAGAGCGGCGGAGGCTACCATGCGGGGTACAAGCACTGATGGGCACGGATGAGTCATTCTGGGTGGCGCTACAGGAGCTTCGCGACGCCGCCGACGAAGCGTTGGACACGGAAGACTGGGAGCCGGTTGCGGAGCTTGCGGTGCGCGCGGCTCGGGCGGCGAGCACCGTGGCGGATCTCTGGCGGATCGTGGATCTCGAGCCGATCGCCGAGGCGACCTTCGGGGAGGGGAGCCACAGTCCCGAGTTTCTCGAGGCCATCTTCGAGAAGGCTTCCACCTGGAGCGACAGCGGTGCGCGGGCGGGCGCGATCGCCATAGGAACCCGCCTGGTGGCGCGCGATCCGGGCAGAGCTGCGCTCGCGGATGAGCGCGAAGCGGATGTGCGACCGGCGCTCGCGAGCATGCAGGATCGGCACATCGGTCTTTTCCGAGACGGGCTCGGCGCTGGCGACCCGATAGTGCGCACGGCCGCGCTGCATGCGCTCGCATGCTGCGACAACACGGACGAGAGCGACGGTCTAGAGCTAGCGAGGCTGCTCGTCGAGGACACCGACGAGGAGGCTGTTGCCACGGCGCTCCTGTGCCTCGGCAAGATGGCACACCGCGTCGATGCCTCGGGGCGCACCATCGAGTTGGTGCGAGACACGCTCGCGCACCCATCGCCGCTGGTGCGGGCCTGCGGGGCAACGGCGCGCGCCTGGCATGATGGGCGCGTCGACTCCCAGATGGCAGAAGTGTTCGCGCAGGCGATCGAGGTGCCGTTCGCGCTACCGCGCGCGTGGGGTTGGGTCAGCTATGGGGAGCCCGAGACGAGCGTGGGGCTCTCGCTGCGGGTTCTGAGCTGGGTAGAGGTGCCGCCAGGGCTGAAGAGCGACGTGATAGTGCCGCTTGCAGCGTACTCGGGTAGCGAGCGTTCGAGTCGCCGCTACGAGCGGACGCTGTTTCGGATCGCCTTCGGGGCGCGAGAAGAGCTCGCCGCGATGGGGTTCGCGCTGGAGGAGCTTGACGCTGGGCAGCGCACCGCTCTGGCCGCGCTCCGCGACGCCGAGCACCTGACGGCGCGTGACTTCGAGGCGCTGGGGTTGTGGCACACACGGGACGTCGATCCGTTTCTGTCCGGCCGTGGTGCCTTGTGGTTGCCAATCGACGTGTGCGTTCACGGCGTTGCGCGGAAGTGGCACCTGGCGCGCATTTGGCGGGAGCACATTTGGGCCGATCTGGAGGCCGAGGAAGTCCTTCGCGCGGTATTCGATGGAGGGATCACGGCCGCCGAGTTGGTGGACGCACTCTGTCGCGACGATGCGGACATCCTGCTCGCGCGTTCCCCGAGCGACCCGGCCAGGCTGGGCCGCCACATGACGTTGATGGCGCGGGTGCTAGAGCGTATCGCCGCCTCGGATTTCGACTTGCTCGGAATGCTGGCGCCTCTCATCGAGGACGACCGTACGTGGTCGCGCAAGGCGCATGCGTTGGGCATCCTGTACGGCTATGCGGCGCGGGGTGAGAGGCCACCGTCGACGTACGAGTCCACGATCGCCCACGGTCTGGCGTTCTGGCTAGACCACCCGATGGTGGCCCAGCTGCTGTCGTCGCTAGACGACGATCAGCGTCAGCGCATCTTCGCCGCAGCGAAGGCAATTCGCGAGGAATGACAGTGCGCGGCCTGGCGGCTCAGGCCCGCGGTCGCACCAGCACCTCGTGCTCCGCCATGCGGCGCGGCATGGGCGTGAGCGTGCGCCAGACTAGCTCGACCACTGCTAGGGCATCGTCGGGTACGTGTAGCGTGTCGACGATGACCGTGTCGATGGGTGGCTCGAAGTGACCGGCGGGCTTGGTGGCGACCTCGTGGTCGATGATGGGCCCCACCGCGGGCAGGGAAAAGGAAACCAGGCCCCCGCCAGGAGTCAGGTTGCTGAGCTGTACGGGCTCGCCGCCCTGCAGAGGCGGGTCGGCGAGCAGGCCCGGGGAGGCGACCTGGTAGTGGCGAGGGTCCATGTCGGCGGGAGGCAGAGGAGCTTGGTCGCGCAGCCAGGTTTCATCGTAGGTGCCAGCGTGCTCGCGGCGCGGCGACCAGTGGGGGTCGAGGGGGCCTATGCCCGCCGGGGGCGGCTTGGTGGAGGCGCTGCGCAGCGGACTATCCGGGTCTTCGATGCAGGGGGCGAGCCTATCGCTGAGCCGGTTCGTGTCGCGCACCACGCCGTTGCCGACGGGGTTGCGCATGTCGGCGAGCGGCCGGTCGGGATCGCTCATGTCCAGGCCACCCCAGGCGGCGTCGTAGCGGATCTCCTGCTCGAGCACGGCCCGCGGCGCCGATAGACCAGCGCCGCTCTGTTGCCACACGCGCACGCCGTAGATGCGCAGGGTCTTGCTCACGCTCCCCACGGTGACGCTCACGTCGAAGCAATGGGTGGGCTTGCCCCCGGGCGCGTAGCCCTTGGCCACCACCACGACGTCGGTTGCTGCCTTCAAGGGGGCGACGTCGGCCGGGTACTTCGGCGGGGTGGTCACGGGATCGCCCCAGGTCTCGACGGCGAAGCGCACGGGGCGGGCCTGTTCGAGCGGAACGGGGGCCAGCGCCGCCGCAGCCTCGCGGCAGAGGAAGGTACCCTTGACCAAGGTCAGCAGCTTCTCGCCGTCGGCGGTGAGTAGCTCGCCACAGTGCACCGCGAAGCCGCTGTCGTTGATGACGGCCATGCGAAACCGAGGTTGCCCCAGCGTTTGCTGGGCGGCAATGCCGTTGCTATCATCGGGTCGATGGGTGTCGTTGCCTGCAAGATGGATACGATCCACGCCAAGTCCGGCCACCAGGCCGTGGGCGCTGCACCCAGCGTGTGCACCACTCCGGCCGCGCCCTCACCAGTGCCTGTGCCTTACCCGGTGGTGGGCAACTCCATGGAGGGCACCAAGGACCACCCGAACCGCACCAAGATCCAGGGCAACAAGATCATCACCGTGGGCTCGTGCTTCAAGGCCTGCCACGGCAACGAGGCCGGCACGATGAAGGAGGTGGTCAGCCTCAACACCGCTGGCCCGTGCTTTCTGGTTGCTGGCGCGCCCACGGTCATCATCGAGCTCGGCATGGCGGGCATCACGGGCTCCGCCTTGTTCATGAACAAGGGCAAGGGTGGCTGAGGTCGCCCTCCCTCGCTTCGAACCGCTCGGGGTGAATCATCCGGGCTAGCTCGCCCAGTGACCCGCAGTGGACGCGCGGCGCTCGGCAGCCGGGCGCCACAAGGCCAGGGCCTGCTGCTGCTCGACCACGAAGGCATCGGGACGGAAGCCGCTGTGCTCGCCTAGCAGCGCCAGCAGCTCGTGGCCCGAGCGGCGGCGTTGCTCGTAGTGCAGCGTCGGTCCCTCGAGCTCTTGCCAGACGACCAGCGCGCTGCACGGTTCGCCCTTGCGGTAACGCCGCTCGGGCTCGAAGTGCTCGCGGTGCTCGGCCCACCAAGCGCGCCACACGGCAGCATCTGGCGGCGGCAGCTCGACCGTGTCGGCCGAGCCCTCGGAGGGGGCGAAGCGCGAATCGCTGACGAGCTCGCGCAACGGCATGGGCCCCTCGAAGCCGCCAGTGGCCGGCTCGCGGATCTCGATGTCATCGAGCGCTTCGGGATCGAGCTCCACCTCTCGACGCAGCTCGGCGCCAGTAATGCGCTCCAGGGCAGCAGCAGCGGCCAGGGCGACGTCGGCCTCGTCGTGCTGCAGCAGCCCGAGCAGCGGCGGTACCGCATGCACCGAGCCGCCGACTGCCACCGCGTCCAGCGTGATGCGCGTGGGGCTGAGCTGAGCGTGCTCGAGCAGGAGCGCCGCGTCGTCGCGGCTGCCAACGGCGCCGAGAAGCGGCGCCGCCTGGTCGGCGAAGGCGCCGCCGAGCTCGCCGCGCAGCACGTCGGCCGCGAGCGCAGGCGAACGCAGGGCGAGCACCAGCCAAGCGGCCAGGCGCAGCGGTCTGTGCGACGAGCTGAGGGCATCTGGCAGCCGTTCTTCGACCGCGGGATCGCGTCCGAGCGCCAGCGGTACGAGCGCGTGGGCGGCGACCTCCGGACGATCGGCAAGGCAGCTATGCAGCTGCTCGACGGTGGCCGCGCCCAGCGCGACCAGCACCCGAGCGGCTACTCGGCGATAGACCGGGTCCGATTCGCCCAGCCAGCTCTGCAGCATCGCGCCCGAATGGGGGTGCCGCGCGACCAACAGCGCATCGCCCAGCTGCTCGATGGACTCGTCGTCGGCTGCCCAGCGCGCGATGCGCTCGGCCATGCCGAGGCTGTCGCGCCCTTGTACCGCCCCGAGCAGGAATCCCGCGGCGTAGACCCGCGGCGGATCGACGACCGGAGCATCGAGCACCAGATCCTCCACGCTCCGAAGCGCGCCCGAACCGAGCGAGACGAAGGCGTCGAGGCTCCAGAGCATGCGCTGCTCGAGCTCCATACTGGTACGCCAGTCGTCGTCGAGCAGCGGTCGACGCTGCACGCCGAGCATGGCGATCTCCTCGAAGCAGTCGCGCGCCCAGGTGCGCACGAACCGCTGCGGCCCACTCGGGGGCTCGGGCGCAACGGGCGTGCTCTCCGTGTCTGCCGGGCCGCCCAGCACCTTGTCCAGGTGCGCTTTGACGTGCTCGGCGCTGCGCGCGCCCCAGGTCTCGAGCTCCTCGAAGGTGGTCGGCGAGGGCAGCGGCTCGTAGGCCTCTGCGGACGGCGTCGGCGGCCCCACGACGCGGATGTTCGGCGCCAGCGAGGCGCGCGCCACGGTGTGCAGCCGCGGCAGCTCCTCGCTCGCTCGCAGCGGACGGTCCGCGGGTCCGCTGCCTGCAGGTTGTTGCGTCGCCTCGTCGTGTGCCCGCCCGAGCGCCGCCCGCGCCTGGTCGAGCCCGGCTGCCAGCGTTGCGCGTGATCCGTCGAGTCGGTCGCCGAGCACCGCGCGCGCGGCCGCGGCCTCGGCCATCGCATCGGTGAGCGACGGCAAGGGCTCGCGACGAGCGTCGTTCGCGTCGTAAAGGGCCACGAAGCAGCGCTCGAGGCCGCGCGCGATCGCCTGCCACTCGGCCTCTCCCTCAACCCGCTCGAGGATCGACAAGGCTTGCATCAGGGCGGCATGCGCGCTTTGCAGTGCCCCTTCCACGGCCCGAACATATCGCAGGCGACAACCCGGCGGAAGCACGACGGGGACCATTTGAGATGGGCCTCGGGAAGCGGTAAAGTCAAAAGAACGCTGTCCTCGGGGAGGGCCCTTGCACCTGTCGATCACCTTGGAGCGCTTCGCTGCCGTCCAGGCTCGCCTGGACGACGGGGCGGCGCTCGGCGAGGTGCTCGCTGCCGAGAGCCTCACCGAAGAGGCGTGGCGCAACGCGCAGCAGGGCTGGCTGGCGAGGATCGGCGCCGAGGCAGAGCGCAATCGCTACGGGCTGGCCCAGCGCTACCAGCGCGCCTACCTGGAGGCGAGCTCCGGGCTGCTCACCGTGCAAGCGCGCGACCACGATCCCGCGCCGGTCGAGCCGACCGAGGAGCCGGCCCCGCAAGACTGGCTCGACCGCACGACATCGGCGACCGCCTTGGATTTGGGCCTGGACGAGGCGCTTCCCTTCGAGGCTGGCGAGGGTGCCGCCACGCCCCCTGCCAGCATCGCGCACGCGATCCAGGAAGATTCTGCCGCTGCGGATGAATCGTTGGCTAGCCTCGACGTTGACAGCACCGCAAGAATACGCCTCGATCAGCTTGACCTTGGGGCCGCGTTGCCGTTCCCGAGCGCCCCAGGAGCGGAGGATCCGGCTCCGGGAACACAAGCCAAAACAGCGCGCAAACCTTCGGACTCCCCGCTTCAAGCCGAGATCGAGCCGGCTGGAGCAATCCTCGACGATACCGCCCCGGTCGATCAGGACGCTCTCGAGAAATCGTTGAAAAGGGCCAGCGCGTTGCCCTTTGGCAAGCCGCCTGTGAACGGGGCGAGACCACCGCCCCCCGAGCCGCCAACCGACGCGCCAGCAACCGTCGAGGGTGACCATGGCGAGCTCGCCTCTGTGGACGCGACCTTGACAAGTGTGGCTGCCGTTTCGGCCCCCCTTCCCTTCGTTGCGCCCGAACCAGGAGCCAGACCACCGCCCGTGGGACCTGAGCAGTCCGAACCTTGCGCCGACGCGGGCGAGACCGCATTCATCCAGGTGCCGATGCCATCGGGCGCCAGTCCTTTCGAATCCCGACGTGAAGGGAAAGACGGCCCGCAGCCCGAGAGGGCCGAGATATTGCCAACCCATGGCGACCATGCCCAGTCCGCGCAAGAGCTATCCAGGCTATCCATCGAGCAGCTTGCCGCTGTAGCGGTTGAGCTGCAGTGCTCGGAGAACAACGCGCAAGGAGTGCTGCGCCGTTTCGGGCTAGGACACACGGACAAGAGAGAAGTGCTCGCCGAGATCGAACGGCGCCATGAGGAGAACCCCGCGACGCGAGGCGAGCTGCTCGAAGCGTGTATCGCCTACTCTTCGCAACGCTCGAAGCCGAAAGGGACGTAGATAGCGGGCGTGAGCAGCAGCGAAGAGCGCCGCAGCGCCGCCTAGCGAACCTGCGGATCCGAGCGCGAGTTGGTCATGGCATCCCCCGAGCTACGAGGGGACGTCCGCGCCGTATCCGCCCAGCGCTTCTTCAAGGCCGTCACCGCAGCCGCCTCAACGCCGCCACCAGCGAGGCCACGGTCAAGCTGGTCGAGGCATTCCGCTCCAGGCCCGCCATGGCCGCCAGAACCCGCCGATGGCAGCGGGCAGCTCGCTCGGCCTGCGCCTCGGAATCGCGGACCGCCGCTCGCGCATCGCGGGCGAAGTGCGCGGCCAGGCCCTCGAGCTTGACGCGCAGGCGCCGACGGTCGCCGTCAGCCGACTCGCCGAGCTCCACCGCGGCGCCGAGGTGCGGCGCGCGAGCCGCCTCCAGCACGGCGCGGACAAAGGTTTGGCGAGCCTCGAATAGCTCGGGATCGGCGGCCTCGAGGGCGGCCGAGACGCTACCGCCCGCCATCTCGACGGCCGGGCCAATGCGCTCGGCGGCGACGCCGTGCGAGCTGAGGATCTGCGCCAGCACCTCGTCGGAGAGCGGGCCAAATCGCACGGCCAGGCTGCGCGAGCGGATGGTGGCGAGCAGCCGGCTCGGCTGGGAGCTCAGCAGCACGAAGTGGGTATCGGGGCGTGGCTCTTCCAGCGTCTTGAGCAACGCGTTGGCCGCGCTGGTGCTGAGCTCGTCGGCGCGGCGTACGACGAACACCTGCGCGCGACCTTCGTGAGGCGGATAGGCCGCGCGCGTCAGCACGAGCTGGCGGATCTGCTGAACCGAGATCTCCGTCAGCTCGGGCCGCCTACTGCCTAGCGACTCGGGCGGGTAGAGCCCGCGCTCGATGAGCACCAGGTCGGGATGACGCGGCAGGGGGGGCTCGCTCCGGGAAAGCTCGCCCGCGCGCGAGCAGGCATCGCAGCGGCCACAGCCGAGCGGCTCGCCTGCCGTGCACAAAAGCGCTTGCGCAAAAGCCATGGCGGTCCGCTCCTTGCCCACCCCCTCGGGGCCTTCGAAGCGGTAGGCGTGATGGACCTTCGCCGACTCGAGCGCGCGGCTCAGGGTGGCGACGGCAGTGGCCTGGCCGAGGATGTGTCCGAAGGGCACGAGGCCTGGCTAGCACGGGCGGCGATCCGCGTCAGGGCGAGGCCGCGGCAGCGCGAGCCCGCCCGTCACGGAAACTCGAGACCGAGGTGGACGTCCGGAAGGAAGACGACCGGGCTCTGGTGGTAGATCTCGTGGGGCTGGCCGCTCGAGTCGTCGAGCTCGATGGGATCGCGCAGCAGCGGGACCGCGCCCGCCGCGCCCACGCCCACGGTGAGCGGTCCGATGACGCGGTAGTCGAGCCGCAGGCGAGCGCCGAGGTTGAAGGCGAAGCGCGTGTCCTCTTGGCCAGCGGCGGACTCGAGGCCTTCGTACCACAGCGCTCCGAGCTGGACCTCCACGCAGGTGGAGAACACCAAGCCGTAGCCCCGCAGCGTTGCGGGACAGACCGCCCCTTGGGCGAGCATCAGGTCGATGGCGCCACGCAGGCCATCCGATTCGGCCTCCCGCTCGAAGAACAGGATGGCGCCGCCCTCGACGGGCAAAAACCACGGCGGCTCCACCGTGGCGCTGGCCGTAAGCCCCAGACCCAGGCCGGGCATGACCCCCGCGCCGAAGACCGGCCCGGCTCGCACCGCCCAGCGCCAGGGATCCTCTTCGTCGGCCGGGGGCTTTGCCGGTTCGTCAGGCCGCTCGACGGGCACGGGCACATACACGGGCTTTTCCCGCACGATCACCTCGGGCGGCGGTGCGGGAGGCCCTGACGCAGGCGGCGTGGGCGCAAGGGCCGCATCGGGATCGATCATGAGCGCGATGGCCAGGGCGACCGGATCGTCCAGCGAGCGGCAGTCGGGCTCGGCCGAGTCGAGCTCGCGCGTTCCGAGCACCTGGCCTTGCTCGTCGGCCACGACGATGACGGCATGCCAGGCTCCCCCATCGCGCGCCTCAACCCGCCCCTCGACCGACAGCTCGGCCTTGGCCGTGGACACGAAGACCGCTCGGCCTAGCAATCGCTCGACGGCCAAGGCCAGCTCGCGCGCGCCGATGCACGACTCGGCCCCCTCGAGCCGCGTCCAGCTGAGCGACGAGGTCTTGGCCGCGCGCGGCGGCGCAGGCTCGGCGGTCTGGGCCGCGGCCGTCCGCGTCCAAACCAGGGCGCCAAAAGCCGCGACAGCCGTCACAGCCAAGAGCAGAGCGGAACGAGCGGCGAGCGATCTCACGGTCTCACTACACTTGGTCGATGAGTGGCTATTGGATCCACTGAACGCGAAGGCCTTGGCCGTGCGCGAAGAAGTAGATCGAGCCGGACTCGGCGCCATTGTCGTCGTCGAGGCTGGCGCCGACAAACGCCCGCTTGCCATCGAGCACGGTCGAGGAGCCGAAGCTGTCCCAGGTCGCCCCGTCGCTCGCGGTGAGCTTTTGTTGCTCGGTCCACGCGCTGCCGCTGCGCACGAACAAGTGGGCCGCACCGGAATTGTCCGCGGCCCCGTCGCTGCCGGGTGCGCCCACCAGCGCCCGATGGCCGTCGATGGACACCGATTCGCCGTAGTAGCCGATAAACGCGCCAGGACTCGCGGTGAGCTTCTGTTGCTCGGTCCAAACGCTGCCGCTGCGCGCGAACACGTAGGCGGAGCCATAGCCGTCGTCATGGTCGTCGCCATAGGCGCCCACCAATGCGCCGTCGCCGCTGAGCGCCACGGCGGCACCGAAGCTGTCGAACTCCGCGCTGTCGCTGGCGGTGAGTTTCTGCACCTCGGTCCAGCCGCTGCCGCTGCGTGCGAACACGTAGGCCGAGCCGGAATAGGAGCCGTAGTCGTCGTCGCCCTGCGCTCCAACCAGGGCCAGGTCGCCGTCGAGCTCCACCCCAACGCCGAACAAGTCGCCCCCTGCCCCGTCGCTGGAGGTGAGCTTCTGCGCCTCGGTCCAGGTGCTGGCGCTGCGCACGAAGGCATAGACCGCTCCCGCGTCGTGACCGTAGGCGCCCACCAGCGCGATGTCGCCGTCGAGCGACAGCCGGTAGCTGAAAAAGTCCCAGCCCCCACCGTCGGAGGCGGTGAGCTTCTGCTGCTCCGTCCACGCGCTACCGCTGCGACCGAACACGTAGGCCGAGCCGGAGGACTGACCGTTTTCGTCGTCGAGATAGGCGCCCACCAGCGCGGTGTCGCCGTCGAGCGACACCGCGCGCCCGAAGCAATCGTCCGCGGTCCCGTCGCTGGCGGTGAGCTTCTGCGCCTCGGTCCACGCGCCGCCGCTGCGCAGCAAGGCGTAGCCGGAGCCAGCATCGAGCCGCTATCGTCGTCTTGATAGGCGCCCACCAGCGCCGCCTCGCCATCGAGCGAGACCGAGTAGCCGAAGCGGTCGTCCGCCGCTCCGTCGTTGGCAGTGAGCTTCTGCCGCTCGGTCCACATGAACGGATCCAAGGTGCGCGGATCGCGCCCGCCGCCGTCGTCGACGAGCAGCTCGATGGCCGCTCCCTCGACCGTCGTCCCCGCCTCGAGCGCGCGCCCCTCGGGCGAGCTATCGCCGCATCCAGGCCCCGCGAGCAGCGCTACCAAGCCCAGCGCGCCCTGCCAGCCACCTCGCACCGTGACGTCGCCCATGAGATCCTCCCTCGCTTGTTCGCGCCCCGACCGAGCCAGCCCAGCGTACCATTTGCCGCATCTGCAGCGCGAAGGGGATCGCGCCTGCTGCGGTGAGCTCGGCGGTCGGCTCGACGAGGTCCACGACCACGACGACGACCTTGTGAGGGGAGGCGGCGAGCGCGGCGCAAGGCGCATTGCCTGGGCAAGGGCCGACGCGGCGGACGTTTCCAGCTATGGTGTCCGCTCGCCATGTGTGCCACTGAGCCGCCGCCGTTGGCATCTCGCTTGCCGTCGCAAGTGCCCGTCGAGCCCGACGAGGTCTTCGATCGCTTCCTCGAGTACGTGGCCGAGCTCGGCATCGAGCTCTACCCCGCGCAGGAGGAGGCCATCCTGGAGATCGTCTCCGACAAGAACGTCATCCTGAACACCCCGACCGGCTCGGGCAAATCGCTGGTGGCCACCGCGCTGCACTTCAAGGCGCTGTCCGAAGGGCTGCGCGCGGACCCCAACAGCAAGACACACTTCG